>NZ_JBWJFQ010000004.1:0-452299 GCF_057784235.1 Mesorhizobium sp. CNPSo 4670
CCCACCCCCCTCCGGCCTGCCGGCCATCTCCCCCGCAAAGGGGGAGATCAGACGGCACCCCTGCCTTCGCCAATCGCCAACGTTGTAGGCGTAGCGGCAACGCCTGAACTGCCAATCTCCCCCCTTGAGGGGGAGATGGCCGGCAGGCCAGAGGGGGTGCTGTCCCGCCGGCGTTGATCTTTTCCGCTTCGCAGATCGCCCCTCACTCCTCCTCCCAAAAGGACCCCACCCATGACATCCCTCCATGCCGAGCAGCTCGGCAGGGCGCGGACGGCTGCGGAATTCGCTGCCGTCATCGCTTTGCTCGACACCGACCTAACCGACGCGCTTGCCCGCAGAGCCGAGCTGGCGCAAGCCGAGGACTGCGCGGTGTTCGGCGATGGCGACCTTGCCGCCGCGCGCGCCGCGCTCGATGACTGCAACGACACCGTCGCGCTGCTGGAAAGGACCATCGACGCCGCCGGCAAGCGCCGCGCGGAGGTCGCGCAGAGCGAAGCCCGCGCCGACATCGCAGCGCTTGGCGACGAGATCAAGGCGAGGGCGGCTCTGCTCGGCGAGCGCTGGCGCTGCGTCCGCCGGCTGGTCGAAGAGCTGCGCCAGCAACTGTTCGAGGCCGATGCGCTGGCTCGCGCGATCGCCACCGCCAACGGCCTGTTCGACGCCGCCGGCGTCGCCGATTTGAAGGTGAACCTGACCACCACCCGCCGCACTGCGATGGCCGGGCCGCGTGCCGCCGTGCCCGCTCGGCTCAGCCGGCCGGCGCTGCAGGCCGACCGGCTCTTGCTGTCCTTCCTCAGCCCCGGCGGCGCGCTCGACCCGCGCCCGGCGCTCGGCGCGCCAGTCAAGCGCGTCGAAGGCAAGTCCCCCGAAGTGAGGCGTCCCGGGGGCGCCAAAAGCCAATTCCTTCCCGCAACCAAACTCTTCGGCGAACGAGGCTGAACCATGTGCACACTCGCTCTTCTCGGCACCGCTCTTTCGGTCGGCGGCGCGCTGGCCGAGGGCCGGCAGTCGAAGCAGATGGCCGACGCCCAAGCCAGGGCCTACGAGCAACAGGCGCGGGCCGACGCGCAAAGCGCCGCCTTCGAACAGGGCCGGGAGCGCCACAAGCAGGATCTCCTGCACGCGCAGGCGCGCGCCGAGGCCGGCGCTTCCGGCGTCGGCATCGCCGGCTCGCCGGCCGAGGTGCTGGCGGCCAACGCCGGGCAGGGCCAGCTCGACCTCAAGGCGATCCAGTACAGCTCGCAACTGCGCCAGAACAATTTTGGCACGCAGGCTGCCATCTCGCGCTTTTCCGGCCGGCAGGCGGTGGCAGCGTCGATCTTCAACGCGGGCAATGCCCTCGTTGGTGGCCTTTCCAAAATCTACGACCCGACGAAGAGCCCGACCTCAGGCACGGCAACGAGCGCGGTGCCGACACGGTCGGTGATCCTCGGCGGTTCGACCCTCAGGGCTCCGTGGGCAGGGAACATCTAAATGGCGACCATTCCTCTCCAAATAGCCCAGCGCCGGCTCGAGACCGGCAATGCGGTGCAATACCCGCAGGGATCGCCGGCCGGCCGGGCGATGCAGGGTTTTGGCGACGAGCTTTCCGCTGTCGCCGAGCGCTACCGGCAAATGAAAGAGCGGCAGGACGCGTTCGACGCCGAGATCGCGCGCCGCCGCTTCAACGGCCGCATCGCGCAGGCGGAAGACGAGGTGACGGCCAATGCGCCGGCCGACGGCGCAGGCCTGCATGACGCCATGTACGGCCAGGTCGATCCGCGCACCGGCCGGGTGGCCAAAACCGGCCTGTTCGACACGCTGTTCGACGAGGCCTTGCAGACCATGCCCGAGAGCCAGCGCGCCGCTTTCGCCAGCCAGAAGGAGGCGATGCGCGCGCCCGGCTCGCGGCGCATGGCGGCGAGGCAGCAAGCGCGGCGTGATGATTATGAGCTGGCCGAGTTGACCGAGGTCGACAACATCTCGACCAGCGCGATCGCAAAAGGCAATCCGAACGACATCGGAAGTTTCGAAGCGATCCGGCAGAGCGGGCTTGACCTGATCGCCAAGATCGGCAACCCGCTCATCAGGCAGGCGGCGGAGGCCAACTGGCGCGGCAACACGGCCAAGGCGCTGGTCCAGGCGATGATCGCCCAAGACCCGAAGCGCGCCGCCGAGATGCTTGGCACGGCGCAGACCGGAAGCCGGACCAAGGACGGCAGCGCCGAGGCCGTTGGCGAGCAGCAGGGGAATGTCGCAAGTGCTGTGACGACGGCCGTTCAGAGCGCCGGGACGTCAAGCTCTACCCCTGTTGGGGGCCTTCCGAGCGATCGGCAGGGCGCTCCGGTCCAACAGGCTCCCGCCGCTACAACAGACAGCGTCGGTCAGCGCTTGAATGGCTCCAAGGCACCATCCGCGAAAGGCGACCGCGCCGGCAAGGCGACGCCCGATGAGAGAGTGGCTCAGGCTTTCCAGAATCACAATTCGGCACAGTCCGATGGAGAGGTCATTTGGGCCGAGGCTCCATGGATTGCAGACTTGCGACCAGGAGACCTGCAGGATCTCGGTCAGCGGGCCCAAGCGACCATTGCAGTGCAGCTCTTCGATGCGCGCGCCAATGTCGAACTCGCCTACCAGAACGCACCCGACGCCCTCATGTACACCGGCAACTACTCCGGAAAAAAGCCGGACGATGGAGACTTTGCCGCAGTCTATGGCGTCGATGAGGGCGGCAAACAGTCTCTGGATCTCCAACGTACGTTCAAGGTCAGTCTTCAGGCATTCGACATGCTCAGAATGCCCAAAGACGCCATTGATGCGGCGGTTCTCGCGGCCAAACCCAAGCCAGACAGTGCGACGCCGGAACAGGATCAAGCGCAGTTTGAGATAGCAGTGTCGGCTGCCAAGCGGGTTTTGCAGGCACGTGCCGCCGCTCCCGCTGATTTCGCTCGCAAGATCGACCCGACAGCGGACGCCTACTGGAAAGCGGTATCGAGCGAGGACAGCTACGATCCGACTGGCTACCAGAAGGCGATTGCCCGTTCTGTCGCCGTGCAGTTGCAGCTTGGCATCAAAAACATCCAGCCCTTGCCGCAGTCGATCGTCAAGAATCTCGTCGACACGTTGAACGATGAGAACGTGCCGCAACGAGAGCGGGATGCAATCCTGCGTGATCTGTTCACGGGCACATCAGATCCGGGTGTTCAAGCAGCCATGGCGCTGCAACTGGCCAACGAGAACCAGGCGCGGATCGCGCGGGCCATCGCCAACAATTCAGTTCCCGTGTCTGCAGAGGAGCGCGTGAATCGAAATCTGGCGGCCTTCGACGCCTTGCCTACGCCCCTGAAGCCGCTCGTCGCTCTCAATGACACCGTGCGGCTGATGGCGGATGGCGCCACATTTGGCTACGCGGACAAATTTGCCGCCCTCATGAATTCGCTGATCTCGGGCAGCAATTACGAAGAACAACTCGTTGCTCAACGTGCAGGAACACAAGATGCACAGGATCGAGCCGGGTATGCGGGTACTGCGGCAGAGATCCTTGGCGGCTATCTCAGCGGCAGGGCCCTCGGCCAAGCGGGAATAACTCTCGTTGGCCGGTTTGGCACCGCCGCTATGGAAGGCCTGTCCGGATTTCTCGCTCGCACTGGCCTTCTAGACGTTGAGGGTGCCGTGTACGGCACTGTAGAGGCCACTGGTCGCGACCAACCCATTGGCAGCGGAGCAGCTTCCGGCGCATTTTCGAGTGCTGGCAGCAATGTTCTTGGGGAAGGCCTTGGCGCTGCCTATCGCCTGGCGGCAGACTGGTCAAGGAGACGGGCGACGTCTTTCGGGCGATCTGCTGAGCCAACAACGGCAGAAATTGCTTCAGATTCCACGATCTCTGGGGCTGGTCCAAGCTCTCCGGTTGGGGGTGGCGCTCCAACCAATAAGGCCCCTGTCGGCCAAGACCTGGGCTTAACCTACATGCCTCATTGGAACGCCGCGCAGCGGGCGGCCGCAGATCTCAAGGTGAAGATGTTGACGGAGGCCGTTACGGTGGTTAGCCGTGCGGTTCGCGTAGGGACGTCCGCCCGACAAATTTTCAAGAGGGCGGGGTTTTTAATTCCATTCGGCAACGATATCGATCACATAATTGACTTACAATTAGGCGGCCTTCACCAGCTGTCCAACTTCGCCATACTGGATTCAAGTGTTAATCGAAGTTTGGGAAAACAAATTCACGATTTAATCAAAAACTTACCTGTGGGAACTGTCATAAATAAGGTCACAATAGGAGAACGATAGTGTTCGAAGCATTCCGACAAAATTTCCTCATCGACAGCAGGGTTGCGGCGGAAGCCGGCAGACCTGTCGTGGACACCGGAGTCCCCGGCCTGAATGAACTGCTGGCCAGCTTCGGCGGCGCCTCTTTCAAGCAGGGCCTATACAGGATCATTCGGGCGCAGGACATTCCGGCCTGGAATGCGAGGGTTGATCTGGCGTTCCCCGAAGCCAATGGCAGAATCACTTGCTTCGGCTACGAGTGGCAAGGCTCCGTGTTTGCAGTTGACACTCAGAGGCTTGAGGAAGGACAGCCTGGCGTACTCCTGTTTGAGCCGGGTACAGGCGAGGCACTTGAGATCCCTGCCAATATCGAAACCTTCCACGACGGCCTGATCATCGAAAACGCGGATGCCGCACTGGCAGCCAGTCTGTATGAAGAATGGCTGGCGGCAGGCGGGGCGCAGCCAGCCTACGACCAATGCATTGGGTATAAAAAGCCGCTTTTCCTCGGAGGAGAGGACGACATCTCAAACCAGGAGTTGTCGGATCTCGAGGTTTACTGGCACATTATGGGCCAGGTCATAGCCAAGGTTAAGGGACGGCCTCCGGGGTTTCGATAAATCTAAGTCCTCTGCGGCCGGTTCAAGGGCTCTGGGGCCGCTGTGGCAAGTCAATCACGGCGTTCCATCAAAGTTTAACGATCGGGAAAGGGCCGTGGAAAGCACGTGCGGTAACAGTTGATTCAACCATCGCTGGTATATTAGGGAGTGTAAGTAGCGGCTCCGACAGTGCGGGGGGCGCTGTGTGCCGGAGCCGCCGGCGCAGTCCGGTTGGGGTTGACCGCGCCGTCCTATTCTGGGACAGCGCGGTCAACGATTCGTTAAAATTTTCCGGAACTAATAAAGCGCATGCTAATTGCATCGGCGCCCGACAATTTTCTTTTCGGCGGCTGCCTCGCCTTCCCGGTTAACCCGCACACAATGACGGGCCGAACGCACTTGGCAAGAAGTGCGCTGTCACCGTAATTCCGGGCCAGGCCATTTCAAAGCAGGGCTAGCCCGCATCTAACCCCCACACAATCCGCAACGTTCACAGCCTCGCTTTCGCGGGGCTTTTTTCATGGAGCAAGCCCTATGGCCCGACCTGCAACTGCCGCCGTTCGCCTGTTGACCGGCGAACGCGAACCCGTGCGCCTGGCAACCACGGGCAACATCATCTTGTCGGGTCTGAAGACCATCGACGGCGTGCTGACCGAGGTCGGCGATCGGGTGCTGGTGACGAACCAATCGGACCAATCAACCAATGGCATCTACACGGCCAGCGAAGGCGTATGGTACCGCGCAGCTGACGCGCGCACGTCGCGGACTATGCAGAAGGGGACCACTGTCTACGTGCAACTGGGGACGGCGAACGGCGCGAAAACGTACCAGTTTAACACTCTCGACCCAGTCATCGGCACTACCAGCCTCAGCATTACGGGGGATGCCGATCCGGTGCTGAAATCTGACATCGTCGATGAAGATGACATGCACTCAAACAGCGATCAAAAAGTGCCCACACAGCAAAGTGTCAAAGCCTATGTGGACAATAACATTTTGCTTGCCTACGGCGGCGCAAAGGCCGCGCTGGCGGCAAAGGCCGTTGACATGTGGAGCGGCGTGTCCACACAGATCGAGTGCTTTGGGGACAGCACTATGCTCGGTGTTGACAGCGGTCTTGGAGGGATTACTCCGCAGCCCGCCCCGGACAAGCTGCAATCCGTGCTGCGGGATTACTATTTTAGCTCTGCCGTCACGGTCACCAATCGTGCGGTCAGCGGTTCCCGTTCACAGCAGATGCTTGAGGGCACCGATGGTTCCGGCTCAACATTCGAAGCCAAGATGGCCGTCAGCACTGCGGAGATCGTCATCTGTAATCACTGCATCAATGACTGCCAGAACATACCTCCGACCACGCCGGACCAGTATCGGAAAAACCTGCTGGCATTTGTCAATATTTGCATCAAGTACGGCAAAATTCCGATCTTGCAGACGCCCAATCCGATGTTTGCTATTGCCGCCTTGGGGACGCCCGACAAGGCAAACCGGCTGAAGAACTACGTTCAGATCATGCGGGACGTGGCACTGGCTACCGATGCGCCTCTCATCGAGGTTTACGACATGATCAACTCATGGGTGCGCACTGGCCGCTACCGCGTGTCGGACCTTGTGCCGGATGGATGCCACCCCACGGTAATCACCTATCGGGCTATTGGCTTACAGATGGCGACCCCCTTCTTGCATCCTCATGCTGGTCTTGCTGGTCCTGAACAGTTTATATCGACCATCGAGGGAGCCGTTACCATCGATCCAGCGAATGCGCCCCTGCCTGCGCCGGCCACACGGACAGGCTTCCAGTTAATCTCGGACGCCATAGACCACGCCAAGAGCCTCAAGGTTGCGGTGCGCGTCGACGTGCCGGGGTTAGACATCTGCATCGCCTATCCCATCTGGGCTGGCGGCAAGAACGGTGTTGACGTCGCTTGGGATCAAGTGTCGGTCGGTGGTATCAACCAACTGTCGACAGCCGCTTTTGGCGGTGACTTTGTGCATGATCACGAAGTGTGCATCGCGCGGGACGTTCCCGTTGGGCTCCATCTGCTCACCATGGCATCCGGTGGCGGGACAGCCTCCCTCGGCCTTAGCTACGTTAGATCGAGAAGGACGAGAACCAAGAGGGCATTCGTCGGAGGTGCGCAAAGCCGTGACCTTTGGAGGGATCGCGCCTTGCAGACGATTACGCACTATGGGGCCGGTCCAGACAGTGCCTTCATTGAAGATGATCTCCTGATCTCGCCGCATTTTGCAGCGGGTGGGCTCGACATCACCTTCAACTCAAACATGGCGAAGGACACTCAATTCATCCTGTACGGCGTCACGACAGTAGCCTCTGGTGGTGCTGGCCCCCTTACAGCCCGTATGGGAGTCGGCGTCGGACTGGATGCCTCTGGCTTCGTCAACGTCTACCAGTTGACAGGCGCCGCCACATACGCAACGACCGCTCTTAACGCCGTGGATTTTAGCGGTGTGGCCCGCCAATGGCGGCTTATCCTTGCGGCCGGTACGTCTAACCTTCAAGTCTTCGTCAGCGGTGCCAACCTTGGCACCGTGGCGCTCACCGGGCCATACCTTGGCGGCTTCATGGGCGCCCGCGCAAACGGCGCAGGCAAAACCATCATCGTCACCGACCTTCGCGACATCGAGCATTAGCGCCCGGCGTTGATCTCAATTGTTGCGTCGAAATTCTAATCCATGTACGGCAGGGACATCACGGTTTGGCGGTGGGGTCGATCTGGGAAAAACAATGACGCCGGGCAAGTCGGACCGCTTCCCCTACCTCAGCGCGCTGCGTGGTATAGCCGCACTGTGGGTCGTGATGGCCCACGTCGCGCTGATGCCCAATCCGCGCTTTGTGCTTTCATGGTGGCCGGAAACATTAGTCCGAAGCGGCGTCATGGGCGTCAATCTGTTCTTCCTTGTGAGCGCATTTTCCCTCTGTCTCACAATGCCGAAGCACGACAACGAACAGAGGCCATATCTCGGCTTCATGCTGCGGAGGTTTTTTCGGATAGCTCCGCTGTTCTATGCCGTCGTAATCTTTTCGTATTGGTGGAACCCGGCCGGCCTTCCGTACAATCTCAAAACGGTTCTGGCGAACCTGACGTTTATTTTCAACTTCATCCCAGGCCGTGGTTACCAGACCTCAATCATCTTTGCGGGTTGGACCATTGGTGTTGAGATGGCGTTCTACCTGGTGTTCCCCTTCATTTACGCGAGGACCAAAAGTGTAACCTTGGCGATCCGAGCGCTTGTCATTGCGCTCGTCGTGGCCACGGTCTTTCGCTCGGTCATCGGGTTTCTAGTGGCAGACCCGGGCATCTACATTCGTCAGTCGATATTTGACCTGGCGCCGATGTTCATGTTCGGAATCATCGCGTTTCATGTGGTTCAGATTGCCGGCGAATGGACCCATAGACGGGCGATCGGCGCTGTCCTGCTGGCGTCCGTGCCGCTTCAGTTCTATGTGATTGTCACGGGTAGGGTGCCATTTGGCCCGGCTATCTATTGGCAAGGGCCGATGTTTTTTTGCCTGCTGGTTGGGCTCTACCTGTTCCCCATCAAGCCGCTGGTCAACGCGGCAACGAGATGGCTAGGCGATATCAGCTATTCGGTCTACCTGGTGCATGGTCCGATTATTGCTGCTCTTTTTCCGTTGTTCGGACGGCTTCGGCACTCAGGGCTCAGCGAACTTCAGGCCTATGCGCTGGCGCTAGCAATATCGTTACTGTGTATCGTCCCGGTCGCAACGCTGACTTTCTACGCATGGGAGAACTGGACCAATGAATGGGGCAAACGCTTTGCCTCGCGGCGGGCCGGTAAAAAGCGTGTCGAGATAGATGGGGTCAAAGTCGAGAGGCCGGCAGTGCCTGTCGCCGCCTAATTCGCGGCTTACGCAGGGCATTGAGAACCGCATCGGCATCATTGTGACCGCTGCTCTTAGCAACCGACGACCGGGTCGAAGTCCGTTCGGCTGCCGAACCTAACCCTAGGGTGAGTTCTTGCCGGCCGTCTGCTTTGTTTCGAGAAACGGGAAGATGGCTACGCCGTTCTTGGCCGCTATAAGTTGCACACCGGCTTTCGTCCAATGCATGCTATCCCAAAAAACCGGCGCGGATTTGTCGGTAAATATTTCGCACTGGTTATGCGGGCATACGGCAACCAACGGATCGATATAATTTACGTGCGATAGCGTCTTGAGGAAAGTGTCGATCTTTTTCGCCACGGGGCTGATTTCTCGGAATGCGTACTCATCGATGCCTGCAAAGGTGCCGTGCTTATTAAGCAACTGAAGGCTGCTGCCTGTGAAATTTTTGCTGCCGACAACGTAGATTGGAGCGCTTGTTTGGGATCGCATTTCGTCAACCGACGTCTGGACGTATGGAAATGCGAAATCTTGCCAATACAGCGCGATCATCACCAGATCGGCATGCTCTAGCGGCGCCGGTGTGGACCGGATGAGTGAGTACGCTTCGTTGCAGGGTTTCATAACTGCTGCAGCAAACGGGTTTATTGATTTCCAATATCTGTCAGACAGGTCGACAGGGAGGGTCGGTACGCCACACCGCCAATCGAGTTGGCGATAGATAATTTCGAATTGTTTTGCCGCACCAGTCTCAACGAGCAGGTTAATGATATCCGCTCCCTGAGAGTCTCCAATGATCAGAAGATGCCTTTTGGTGGTTTTGAAATCGTGCGGTGTCAGCAACGGAGTGGAGTTCGAAAACGTGTATGTATGTTCCTTTTTCAGGTCCAAAACATAAGCATTACGGAATGCAGCGGGCATCCGCCAGACCCAACCATCTGTCGCCCAGCTCTGTGTGGCGGCTGCCATGAAGCCGGCAGTGAGGCAGGCGAAAATCAACGTCTTCCCCGACTTCAACGGGCGCGGCTTGCGATAGCGCACTTCGATGAAATGGTAACTGGCGGCGCCAAGGGCCAAGGTTGCAACAAGCGAGGCGAGGATCTGCCACACTTCCAAAGCGCCAAATCTATACACCATGAAGACAACCAGCGGCCAGTGAACCAGATAGACCGAATAGCTGATCTTGCCGAGGTAGATAGCCGGTCTGAACTGAGCCTTTCTTGCCAGCCGGCCTTGACCGCCGAGCAGCATCAATGCCGCGCCCAGGACGGGCGCGAGAGCGGCAACGCCAGGATAAGCCGTCCGCCCTGAATAGCCGAAGATGGCAAACAGGATCGCGGCCAGCCCCACGACATAGAGCAGGTCCGCATACACTTTCGACAACCGTCTCTCGGCAAGAAACACCAGCCCGCCTGCAGCGAACTCCCAGACCCGGAATGGGACGAGGAAAAAGGCTGCCGTCGGATCGTACCCCATTATCCACAGGCAACCCGCCAGTGATGCCGCGAAGGCTGCAGCGATCAAAGAGAAGGCCACCCAATAGCTTTTTCGAACGGCCATGGCGATGAGGAAGGGCCAGAACGCGTAGAACTGCAATTCAACGGCGAGCGTCCAAATGTGAAGCAGCGGCTTCAGAATAGCGCCGGAATCGAAGTAGCCTGACTGCATCCAGAAATCGACGTTGGCCAGTCCAAGCAGAGAGAATATCGCTGACCTCGACAGGTCCTGGAATTGCTCTGGTATGAACAGAAAAGCGGCGACGACGAAGGTGACGACGATCGTTGCAAACAGGGCTGGCAACAGCCGGCGAGCGCGCCGAGCGTAGAAATTCTTGAGTGAAAACCGACCTTGCGCGCTCTCAGTCCAGATGATGCGCGATATCAGATATCCGCTGATTACGAAGAAAACATCGACGCCAACAAACCCGCCGCTAACCGTCGTCCAGCCGAGATGAAACAGCACGACCGCAGCAACCGCAATCGCCCGCAAGACGTCGATATCTGAACGATGATCCGACCTGCTGCCAATACCCGTGGTCGACTTGGCTTCTACCATTTGATCCATAGAAATCGTCTCTACGCGAAGGCTATATTCCAGGCAATCCATTGCGTCTTCCGGGTGCTGATAATCCCCAATCCCCAACGCAATGCGACCTACCTGTCATCGCATCGGGCGGCGGTGCGATGCTGGAATTGCCCGCCAACCGCCGATAGAGGATGGCTTTGGAGGCTTCGGGGCTATGCACTATCGGAACGTCCAGGGCCTGCGCGCCGTCATTGATGGTCCTGGTCAGTCATGTGCTTCGTGCCGATGCGGGAGCACTGGACAACGCCTTGCATCTACAAATTCGGGCCGGGCGGCGTCGACATCTTCTTCGTGATTTCGGGCGTCATCATCTACGCCGTTGGAGAAAGGGCCGGCAGCCAGTCCATGGACAGGGGCCGGTTTGCCGTGTCGAGCGGTGGCTGCCGGACAGGGTCGGCAATGCCTTGATTGGAAAGCGCGTCAGGGTTTCGACAATCCAGCCGGCCGAGTGACTGGACCACTCGCCGAGCGTTTCGGGTTCAGAGTGGTATTTCCCCAACCCGAGCTGTTCCATCCAGTGTGATGTTCGCCAACGTTCGCCGCTATGTGAGCGCCGGCGCCCCCAAGGGTGCCTCCGGTGTCGGCTGGCCGGATCGAACACCGCCATTGGCAACCGGTTGCTGAGGCGCCGGTGGCTTGGGCGCCAGGCGCGATATGCGTCTGCGCAGGGGCGTCTCGACGTAGCGGAATGAACAGTAGCTGGCGATCGTCACAACGATCAATGTCAGCCCGAACCAGATGGGTTTCGGCAAAAGCGAAATTGGCGTCCACATCTTGAGCGCGACGTGGATGGGCAGGTGGAGCAGATAGAGGGAATAGGAGATGTCGCCATACCACTTCAGCACGCCCCGCCCCAACAGGCGCTGGGCCAGCGGGGAGGCTGTCGAAACCAGGACGAGAGAAGGCAGATAGACAAGGTACAGCGTGCTGCCGAAAAGGGATCTTGGCAATTCCAGGACATCGATCATTCCAGGCCAGGACAAGACGTAGAGGACCAGCAGCGCAACCAACGGGACATCGTACGACTTGTCCGGCTCAAGCTCGATACGCCCGGCGACGACGCCGGCGAGAAACAGAGGGGCGGCCTGCATGAAAACTGGCGTGCCGATAGCGGCTCCCAGGAGAATGGCCGCCGCCGCGAGCAGCAAGAAGTTGGCAGCATTGCCCAGACGCTGGCAAATCCACCAGATCAGCGGAAAAACCAGATAGAACTGGATCTCTCTCGGGATCGTCCAGAACACGGATTGGCCGGCCCAGAAAACGTAATGGTGCCACCATCCATCCCACTGCAGCCCGTAAAAAGGCTGCCCCCGACCTGTCAGCAAAAGCCAGGCATAGGCTGCCGTCACGCAGATTAAAAACAGTGGAAGGACGCGCGCCGCGCGCTTGACCCAGAAGTCGATCACCGCCGAGCCTGAAATTGGGGCAGTCGAATACTTCCTGCCCATCAGAAATCCGGACAGCACGAAAAACAGTTCAACGCCGATGAGGCCGCACCAGGCAAAGGTGAGGGGATGCCAGGGTGTATCGGTCGCGAAATGCTGAAGGAAGACTGACAGCGCGGCGATGCCGCGCAGCCCATCGAGCGCGAATATTCGCGCATTGTTGTTCAGCAAGTTAGATCCCTCGTCCTGCGCCAACTATAGCCAAATTCCAAAACTCAGCAACCTGCCCGGAGAGGGCGGAAAGGAACTGCCATGGACCGCAACTTCGCGCGGGCGCTTGCGCTCGTCTTGAAATCGGAAGGCGGGTGGTCGGACAATCGGGCCGACCCCGGCGGCGCCACCATGAAGGGTGTCACGCTCGCCAACTTCCGCCGTTATGTGAAGGCGAATGCCAGCAAGGCCGACCTACGCAAGATCAGCGACCAGCAGGTCGCCGCCGTCTTTCGCCGCTACTACTGGGATGCGGTGCTCGGGGCCGAATTGCCCGACGGGGTCGACCATGCCGTGTTCGATTTCGCCGTGAACAGCGGGCCGGGCAGGGCGGCGAAAGCCCTGCAGGCGGCCCTGGGCGTCGCCCAGGATGGCCGGATCGGGCCGGCCACCCTTGCCGCGGCCAGGGCAAGGCCGGCCGGCGTCACCATCGACGCGCTATGCGATGCGCGGCTGGCGTTTCTCAAACGGCTGCCGACATGGGCAACATTCGGGCGCGGCTGGTCCGACCGCGTCACGTCGGTGCGGGCTCAGGCCTTGCTGATGTCGGCGACACCTGTGACCGCGCCGGCGCCTGTGCCGGCCACGCCGTCGCCCGGCGCCGAAAAGGCCTTTGGCGGGGCGCCGGCGGCCCAGCCCGTGTCGCCGGCCGTCAAGACTGCTGCCGCCGCCGGCATCCTCGTCCTCATCGCCGGAGCGCTCGCGGCCTTCCGGCAGCACGTCACCGATATTTTCGGGAGCCTCTTTTGATGAAACTCCTCAACACCAACGCGCTGCACAATCTGCTCAACACGGTGATCGCGATCATCTGCGGTGGCGCCCTGGTCGGCTTCGACTGGACGATGTTCGGCGTCACCGATCGCACCGCGCTTCAGATCAGCGGCGCCATTGCCCTAGCCAAGATCATCATCAACGCGGTGCGTGACGGACCGCGCGGCATGGTCGCGCCGCCGCCGGTCGAGGAGAAATGAGATGGGAGCGCTCGCCCTGCTTGGCCAGCTCTGGCCGTATCTGCTTGCAATGGGTGCCGCGCTCGCCGGTCTCTGGACGGCCTACGCCAAGGGCAAGGCCAGCCAGAAGGCCAGGCAAAATGCCGCCGACGCCGCGGCGCGCAGCCAGGCCCAGAAGATCGACGACGCCGTTGCCGGCCGGACGCCGGACGACAACAGGGGGAGGCTGGCGAAATGGTCAAGATCATAGCGCTTTCGCTCCTGCTGACCGGCTGCGCAAGCGCTGGTGGGTCATTCTGCGCGGTCGAGCGTCCCATCCGGCCGGCAAAGGCAGAGGTAGCGACCCTTTCCGGCGCGTCGGTGGCGGCGATCCTGGCGCACAATGAAAAGGGCCAGGCGCTTTGTGGATGGAGGCCGTGATGCACGATCTTTTCGACCTGCTCGGCATCAAGGGACCGGTCGTCGCCGCCGGCCTTGCCGGTGGCGTCCTGCGGGCGCTGTCGCGGCATCGCTACAAGCTGCGCGAAATGGTGGCCTCACCGATCTGCGGCGCGCTTGCCGCGGCCTATTTGACGCTGCCGGTGGTGTCCTATGTCAGGATCGCCGGCCTGCCGATGCCCGACCCCGCCGACGACACCACCACGCTGGCGGCGGCTTTCCTGATCGGCGTCTGCGCCATGTGGATATCGGACATCCTGTTCGAGTTTGTCGTTCGCAGGTTCAAGCCTGCGCCGGACGAGTGAACTCGCCAGCCGCAACCAACCGCCCTGCCGGATTGGTCCCAATTCGCCATAGCCTGCCCGCTGCCGCAAGGTGGCGGGCTTTTTTGCGTTCCGGCCCGATCAGGCCAGGATGTTGACGGCGCGTGCCGCGACCAACGCTATGGTCAGCAGCGAGATGATGGCCTCGGCCATCATCAACAGCTTGGCGCGTTGGGAAAGCGGCAAGGTATCGGTGGGCGAAAAAGCTGTCGCGTTGGTGAAGGCGAGGAAGAAATAGTCGACGAAGCCGGGCAGCCAGTCGCGAAGCTCACGGTCGTTCAGCGTCATCTGCGCAAACAGGAAATCAGCCTGCGCGAGCTTGACCAGGCCGCAGGTCGGCGGCCCGCCCCGGTCGGTGCTCCAGAACCACAGGGCAAAGACGATGACGTTGGTCACCCAGATGTTGAGCGCGTCGACCAACAGCGTCGTGCCGCTGTTGCCGGCATGGCCCTCCAGCAAGGCTCGCACCAGCAAGGCCAGCGAGCCGCAGTTCATCACGCTGATGATGGCGGTCATGGTCAGGGCCGTTCTGCGGATCATGATGCGAAACTGGCCGATCGCATGCCATTCGTGATCCTCGACCGCCTTTCTTGTGGCGACCTGTGTCCAGGCCGTGGCCACCGACAAGGGCAGCAGCAGGGCGGCCTCCAGCGCCGGCGCCAGCCAGCGCGGCCCGAAGGAGAGGTTGTTGATGACCAGAAGCTGCAGGCAGATGATGACGAGGACGGCCGCACGCGCCATCCAGAAGTCGAGCGCACGGTAGTGGATGACGGCATGGTGGTGGCGCATCGGGACCCGGATTTTTTCAGACAGGGTCAGACGTGCAACGCTGTCCTGCCTAGAGAGAGGAGCGCCGATGCTCCTGCCCGATCTTGGTGCTGCAATGGCACACAGCTATACTTTTTCGTAAGCTTCGATTTTTGGGGCT
Organism: Mesorhizobium sp. CNPSo 4670; assembly: GCF_057784235.1. Taxonomy (NCBI): domain Bacteria; kingdom Pseudomonadati; phylum Pseudomonadota; class Alphaproteobacteria; order Hyphomicrobiales; family Phyllobacteriaceae; genus Mesorhizobium; species Mesorhizobium sp. CNPSo 4670. The sequence goes on from NZ_JBWJFQ010000004.1 coordinate 15,086, forward strand.
GTTCGTCAAACCGGACTATGTGATTTAAGCGCCGAATGGCGGGGATAGATGGATCCATGGATCACTTGGTGCCGGCGGGATTGCCCGCCGCCGGCGTCGATTCCCCATCGGTTTTGTCCAGTCTGATCCGTCATCCCTGGCATCTGCTGGCGCTTTTGTGCCTGATGCAGATCCTGTGCTGGACGGTGGCACCGGCGCTTATCAACGTCTCACCGCCCAACGATGTCGTCGAAGGCTTCATGTGGGGACGCGAATGGGTGCTGTTGACCTACAAGCATCCGCAACTTCCGGCATGGCTGCTCGAGACCAGCCATCTCCTGACCGGATCGTTCCGCTGGCCGCAATATCTCGTGGCGCAGTTGACGATCTCGGCGACGTTCGTCCTGGTCTATCTGCTGGCCCGCGACATGCTCGGGCAGAGGCGTGCGCTGGCCGCGGTGCTGTTAATGCCGTCGCTCTATTTCTTCGGCTGGCCGACCCCGCAGTTCAATCATGACTACGCGCAGATGCCCTTCTGGGCCGCTATCTGCTGGCTGTTGTGGCGTGCGGGCCGCGGCGGTGGGCCGGTCTGGTGGCTGGCGCTCGGACTGGTGTCGGGCGTCGGGCTCTACGCCAAGTTCTCGACCGGCCTGCTGTTGCTGTTTGGCGCGATCTGGCTGTTGTCCGACGCGCGGGCACGCAGCCGGCTCGCCACGCCTTGGCCATGGCTTGGGCTTGCGGTTTTCGTCGCTGTCGCGGCGCCGCTGGCCGTCGAGCTCTACCGCGTCGATTTCCTGCCGCTGACCTACGCCGCCTGGCGCGATCAGTGGGTGATGGCGCATCGCTCCCGCTTTTATTATATCGGCGTCCAGACGGCCGGACTCTGCGGCTTTTTTCTGATGCTGGCGATATCAGGGCTGCTGCGGCGCTCGCCCCCGCCGCAAGAGCCAGTCGGGCGCGGTACGCTCGTCTATCTCTTGTGGATGGGACTTGGCCCGGCGATCCTCATCATGGTGGCGTCCCTGTTCACCGGCACAGGCGAGGCCTGGGGCGCGCCGATGTACAATCTTGCGGGCGTTGTGGCGCTCGCCTTCCTGGGCCACCGTCTTGGCGCCGTCGAGATGCGAAAGCTGGTAATCTGCGCGCTCATCTGCATCGTCGGCATATCTGGTGCCTATGCGGGCATCCGCTGGACGAAATGCAATTTGCGGGGGCGCATGGACGCCGTCTGCTGGCCGGCGCAGAATATCTCGGATGAGGCAGAAGCCGTCTGGCACGCGGCGACGCCCGGTCGGCTCGACATCGTCGGCGGCCATAGCATTGTTGCGCCGCTGGCGGGCCTCAATGCTTATGACAAGCCGTCGATCTTCACCGAGCTGAACATGCAGTACGCCCCCTGGATCACCAAGCAGCGGCTGCGCGATCACGGCATACTCCTGGTCTGGCCCGGGCGCGACGTGCCACCCTATCTGCAGGCGTGGCTAGGCAAACTGCCGGTCAAAACCGTTCTCTTCGACTGGTCGCTCAAGGCGCCGCCGATGGCGATCAGCTTTGCCGCCGTTCCGCCCGGCGCGCCGCAGCTGCCGAGTGTGATCGACAGCCTCGCCCAACCCGGCACCTGAAGCAGGTCGGCCGGTCCGCTGGACGAAGCAAGAGACAATGCCCATTTATGGGGAGATCCAACTTGCTTTTTGCGCAATTCCAGACGGAAAATCGCCACGCATCTTTCCTGGAATTGCTTTTTGAGGAGACGTGATATGGCGACTTCGACCGAACGCGCAGTGCTTGCCGGCGGCTGTTTCTGGGGCATGCAGGATTTGATACGGCGCTATCCCGGCGTCATCTCCACCCGTGTCGGCTACAGCGGTGGCGACGTGCCCAATGCCACCTACCGCAACCATGGCACCCATGCCGAGGCCATCGAGATCAATTTCGATCCGGCCATCATCAGCTATCGCACGCTGCTGGAGCGCTTTTTCCAGATCCACGATCCGACGACCCGTAACCGGCAGGGCAACGATGTCGGAATGAGCTATCGCTCGGCGATCTATTACACGAGCGATGAACAGAAGCGGATCGCCGAAGACACCATCGCCGATGTCGACGCCTCTGGCCTATGGCCGGGCAAGGTCGTCACCGAGGTCGCACCGGTTGGCCCCTTCTGGGAAGCCGAGCCTGAACATCAGGACTATCTGGAGAAATACCCCAACGGCTATACCTGCCACTTCGTCAGGCCGGGCTGGAAGCTGCCGGTTCGCGAGAAGGCGGTTTCGTAAGGTTTACAGCTCCGGTTCTGCCAGGCATGCCGCTCGACGAGGTCGCGAGCGGCATCGTTGCATTCCAAGCGCCTTTTCAGTCAACTTGCCGCGTTGGTGAAGCCGTCCAGCTTTTCACCAATGTCCGAAAGTGCCCTTAGAACGATTGTTGCGACCATGTCTTGCCGATCGGGATCGAGCATACGAAGACCCCGCTGGATTGTATCACGCCAGCTGGTGCCACGGTTCCATGCTTCGGCAAACACCGCGGCGAGGTCGTCTTGCCTGCGGGCAGTTTTCATCGCCTCGACAAGCAAGCTTGCCTGAAGAACGTCCTTTTCCCGCTTTGCGGCACCGTTTGCATTCGTTTGGCGCAGGGAGGCAACAATCAGTTTGTGGACAGCATATCGCTCGGGTGAGGGGACCAGCACCGGGACTCCGGATCGATGCAGCAAGACGGTTCGTACGGGTTCGCGGATCAGAAAATCCAGGAATCGAAAAGGCCGCGCCGACGCGCCGCCCAGAGACGGCATCGCGCTCGCGTGGTCGGCATAGTCGTCGCTGCCCCGGTTTGGGGTCAGGAATTCGACCTTATACCGGGAGGCATTTTCGAACTGCGTCGTGCGACTGGCATCCGTTCGGTGCGGAATTTCGCGAAACGAAGGATCGATATCGCGCAGTACATCCATAATCGGCGGCAGACTGTCGTTCACTTCGATGGAAACCGAGTGAATTGAGCAAAGTCGGCATCGCCTGTTTGTAGCGCCACCCCCGGCAGCCTTACCCCCAGATATCCGGCGTAGGTCTGGAACGCGACGGTGCCGACCAGTACGCCTCGCAGGCGGAAAACCCGGCCTTGCCAAGGGCTTCAACGATATCACCGGTGAATTTCTCCGGCTCCATTAACCCAGCCTCGCGGACAAGCGTCGATACAAGCTTGCGACGGCTCTTCAGGTCGCTTTTGATTTCCCTGAAGGCGGCAACGCGTTTTGCGATCTCGGGATTGTCGGCCGGGCCGACATATCGTCTTGTTGTCTTCGGCCGAGTCTTCTCAAAATACCAGTAGTCGCGGCCTTTTACCGGGACTCGCACGAAATTGCCCGCGGTCGAGAAGTCGGTTTGGAACGAGGCGTCCAGGCTTCGTTGCACGAGTTCAGCGAACAAGGTGCGATAAGCGATGTCGATCGATTTCATCGTGCGTTCGACCAATGTCTCTGGGTTATAAGAAATTTGCGGTTCTCTTATAGCTGCGCGCTTTTGCTCCCGCATTTCAAGCGAGTTATAAGAAAATTGCGGAACATTTATAACCGTCGGACTGATGCCACGCTCATACGCCACGGAGCAATCTATTGCGGCGGGGAACGGGCTGCGGCGGGTTATCAAGCCTGCTGCGTCGGATAGACGGTCAGGATATTGACGTTGACCCTTGGTGGCTGCGAGACCGCGTAGAGCATGGCGGCGGCGATGTCCTCGCTCTCCAGTTGCTCCATGTCGCCCAACCTTTGCTCGACAGCCAGCCGAACATCGTCGCGCATATTGGCGGTGAACTCGGTCCTGACCGCGCCCGGCTCGATCACCGTGACGCGGATGCCGTCCTTGCTGATTTCGCGGCGCAGTGATTCCGCCATGGCGCTGGCCGCATGTTTGGTACCGGAATAGACCACAGATGGATGGATGTAGCGGCCGGTGCCCGACGAAACGATGACGATGTGGCCTGATCCCTGCCGTTTCATTGTCGGCAGCGCCGCGTTGATCGTGTAGAGCAGACCCAGAATGTTGATGTCGACCATCTCCCGGTATTCGCGGGTGGTGGTGTTCTGGAAGGGTGCGGCGACGCCGACACCGGCAACATTGAACAGCATGTCCAGCCGGCCATGGCTTTCCAGCACGCGCCGGACCATGGCTGTGGCCTGCGCTTCATCGGTGATGTCGACCTCGATTGCCAAGGCCTCGCCGCCGTTGTCGCGGATGCGTGCGGCCAGGTCGTCGAGGCGCTGCCGACGTCGCGCCGCAATGGCGACGACAGCACCTTGCTCCGCCAGCGCCAGCGCGGTTGCCGCGCCAATGCCCGAGGAGGCGCCGGTCACCAAGGCGATTTTTCCGTTGAGTTCCTGCATGTTCGTTGCTCCTGCTCAGAGGGAGATTCAGGTGTGCTCGACGCCGATGATCGCAGCCGTTCGAAGCATGTCCTCAAGCTAGGCAGCAGACACCTACCGAAAATGCGATAGAATGCCATCATACTCATTGGAGAATATGGCATAATGCGAGGTAGCGAATATGCAGAGCTGAAAGCCTTTGCCGCTGTAGTGGCGCACGGCAGCTTCGCCCGTGCCGCTGAAGATCTGCGGATTTCAGCATCGACGCTCAGCCAGACGATCCGTCAGCTCGAAACGCGGCTTGGCCTGCGCTTGCTCAACCGGACGACACGCAGCCTCTCTTTGACCGAAGCCGGCGCGCGCCTGCATGCGCGCTTTGCGCCGGCGATGGCCGAGATGGAGGCGGCGGTCGGCGATGCGACCGCCTTGCGAGACACGCCGGCCGGCGTCTTACGCGTCCATATGCCCAGCGTTGCCGCCGCCACCTATCTGGAGCCGGTGCTTGGCCGTTTTCATGAGGCATGGCCGGACATCGTGCTCGACGTGACGATCGACGATGCCTCCGTCGATATCGTCGAGGCCGGCTATGATGTCAGCGCCAGGCTTGGCGAATTTCTCGAAGCCGACATGGTCGCGGTGGCGCTTGGCGGCACGCAGCGCCAACTCGCAGTGGCCTCGCCGGACTACCTCGCCCGCTACGGATCGCCGTCGGCACCTGCGGATCTGCTCCAGCACCGCTGCATCAATTGGCGCCGGCCGGGGAGTGCTGGGCCCTACTCATGGGAATTCGCCCGGGATGGCCAATGGTTCTCGGTCGCGGTCAATGGTCCGCTTGTCGTCTCCAGCCGCGACATGGCGATTGCCGCCGCCGTGCAGGGCGTCGGCATCGCCTTTTGGGCCGAAGACCTCGTGGGTCCGCTGATCGATGCCGGCAAGTTGGTGTCGCTCCTGGATAATTGGTGCGCGACCTTTCCCGGCTGGTTTCTCTGCTACCAGAAGCAGCGTCATACATCACCGGCGGTACGCACCTTCGTCGATTTCCTGCGCCATGCGCATACCAGGCGCCAAACGCCGCCTGATGGTTGAGCGTCTGTCGCTCGACGGTCCGGTTTCGCGGGCCTGGCGCAATGCTTTGGAAGAGCGCACCAAAAAACCACTTTCGTTTCAGCTCGAATGGTGCTTTAACCCGCGCATCCACAGGGGTGCTCCGTACGGTCGGGGCTGAGACGGGGGCGGCAAGCCCACAGACCCTAGAAGCTGATCTGGGTAATACCAGCGGAGCGAGGCGGGCGATGTTTTCAGGCGCACAGATTTCCCTATACCCCATGGCCGACGATTTCGTCGGCGTCATCTTTGGCGCGCTGGATGGGCTCGACCCCTACCGCGATCGGCTCAGGATCGAGACCGACGACATCTCGACCTTGCTGGTCGGGCCGCCCGAAGTGCTATTTCCGGCGATGCGAGACCTGTTCGTGGCGGCGGCACGCAGCGGCAAACATTGCGTGTTGTCAGCCACCATCTCGCGCGGCTGCCCTGGCGAGCCGGATGATCCAATCTGCCGTTCCGATGTACTTGGTGGGCCTGTCGGCCCCCTCGGTCCGCGCAAGGATGCGGCAATCGCCGCGGTGCGTGGCGCGGCTTTGACCGGCCAGCCGGCGGCAGCGCAGTTCTCGCTCTATGTGATGGGCACCGACGACCACATGGACGAGATTTACGGCTGCATCGATTTTCTCAAGCAGTCCGGCGTCTATGAGCGCTCGAAGCATTTCTGCACGAAATTGCGCGGGGATGCCGGCGCGATCTTTTCGGCGCTGGACGAAGCCTTCTGCCGCTTCGGGCCAGGCGCCGGCCACGTAACCCTCGACGTCACGGTCTCGGCGAACAGCCCGTCGGCCAGCTGAGCGGCCGCGTTCGCGACCCCGTCAACGGTTATGCCCGTGGCCTCATCATCAGCCGCTTCGAGTCCGATCGCGAGCCTTCTTGTCAAGGCAGCACCGGCCATGATTTCGGTCGGGTTGCTGCTGCTGGCATGGGAGCTCTATGCCACTTATTCCGGCATCAAGCCGACGACACTGCCGGCGCCGTCGCGCGTGTTCGAGCAGGCGATGCTCAATCGCGAGGCGCTGGTCGAAAACGCCATTCCCACCATCCGCGCCACGCTGATCGGCTTTGCCTTTTCGCTCAGCGCGGCCTTTGCGTTGTCGATGCTGGTCGACTTCTCCCGGCCGCTGCGGCGTGCGCTGTTTCCCGTCTTCATCGTCAGCCAGACCTTGCCGCTGGTGGCGATCGCGCCGCTGGTGGTGCTGTGGTTCGGCTTCGGGTTGATGCCCAAGATCATGCTGGTGGCGCTGGTCACCTTCTTTCCGATGCTGGTGGCACTGGTGCAGGGCTACGAGGCGACGGAGGCCGAGATCGGGCAGATGCTGCGCGCCATGGGGGCGGGGCGCTGGCGCGTCTTCGTGTTGGCGCGGCTGCCCTCGGCGCTGCCCTATTTCTTCGCGGGCCTGAGGATCTCCATCACCTATGCCGTGGTCGGCGCAATCTTCGCCGAATATGCCGGTGCCGCGAAGGGGCTGGGCATCTACATGCTCAACGCCAAGAACAATTTCCGCCCCGATCTGGTGCTGGCCGCCGTCGGTGTCAGCGCCGCGCTCACGCTCACTCTGTTTGGGCTGACGGTGCTCCTGCAGCGCCTTGCCATGCCCTGGGAACGGGCCGCCGGCCAGCACCCCGCCGGGACGGGGCCGTGGCGATGAGCCGGCTCGAACTGCGGCATGTGCGCAAGGCATTTGGCCGGCTCGACGTGCTCGCCGACATTTCGCTCAGCGTCGGCGCCGGTGAATTCGTCTCCATCCTCGGGCCGTCGGGCGCTGGCAAGTCGACGCTGTTCCAGCTTCTGACCGGCGCGCAGCACGGCGAGGGCGAGATGTTCTTCGACGGCACGCCGCTCGACGACCACGGCAGGCATTTCGCCTTTATGCCGCAGCGTGACGCGCTGATGCCGTGGCGAAGCATCCTCGACAACACGACGCTTGGGCTCGAAGTGCAAGGCATCAGGCGCAAGGCGGCGCGGGCGCGCGTTGCGCCGCTGTTTGCCGAGTTCGGGCTCGCCGGCTTCGAGCGGCATTTTCCGGCGCAGCTTTCGGGCGGTATGCGCCAGCGCGCGGCTCTGCTGCGCACCGTGGTGCAGGAGCGAGACATGCTTTTGCTGGATGAGCCGTTCGGCGCGCTCGATGCACTGACCCGCACCGCCATGCAGCGCTGGCTCGAGCAGATGTGGCGGCACCATCGCTGGACGGCACTGTTGATCACCCATGATGTGCGCGAAGCCGTCTTCCTGTCCGACCGCATCTATGTGCTGTCGGCGCGCCCGGCCTGCATCGTCCGTGAAATTAAGGTGCCGCTGTCACGCCCGCGCAGCCTTGGCGGCACTGACGCGTTGCAGACAAGCGCAATCGAGGCCGAGATCCTCGACATACTGCTCAACCCCGAGCCCAACCCGCACTCATCCAAAGGACACGACCATGACTGACTTGACGCGCCGGCAGGCCTTGTTGCTCACCCTTGCCTCCGGTCTTCCGCTGGTGGCCGGAGCGGGCCGTGCCCAGGCACAATCGGCGGCGCAAAAGGTCACCGTCGCCCTCGACTGGACGGTCAACACCAACCACATCGGGCTGTTCGTCGCCCGCGACAAAGGGTTCTATTCCGAAGCCGGGCTCGAGGTCGACATCCTGCCCTACAGCGATACCGGCGCCGGCACGCTGGTCGCCAACCGCGTCGCCGATTTCGGCATCAACGGCACCATCAGCCTGTTCACCCAAAAAACCGCCGGCGCCGACCTGAAGGGCGTCTATGCCGTCGTGCAATCCGAAACCGGCCGGCTGGTGTTCAACGCGGCACGCAGCGAGATCAAAAGCCCGAGGAACCTTGACGGCCTGACCTATGGCGGCTTCGGCAGCGCCTGGGAAAACGCCCTGATTGGCACCATCATCCGCCAGGATGGCGGCAAGGGCAATTTCGAGACGGTGACACTCGGCACTTCAGCCTATGAAGCGCTGGCCAACGGTTCGGTCGATTTCACGCTAGAGGTTTCGACCTGGGAAGGTGTCGAAGCCGGGTTGAAAGGCATCAAGCAGCGCAGCTTCGTCTACGCCGACTATGGCGTGCCTGATGAGCACACGACCCTGATCTCCTCGAGCGAGGCCTATCTCCAGGCAAACCCCCAACCTGCGGCCGCCTTCGTGCAGGCGACGCGGCGCGGCTACCAGTTCGCCGTCGACCATCCCGATGCGGCTGCCGCACTTCTGATCGCCGCCAACAAGGACACATTGACAAATCCGGCGCTTATCGAAGCCTCGCTAAGGGCGCTGATCGATGGCCACTATTTGCGCGGAGACAATGGCGCAATCGGCACGATGGATCCAGCCAAGATGCACGCGATTGGCGACTACCTCTTCGCTGCGGGCATTCTGCGCGATGCCGATGGCAAAGTTCTGACGCAACACCCTGATTTCGCGGAGTATTTCAGCAACTCAACTTTGGGGTAGGAGCTATCTGACTCTCGAAACTTCGAAGGACTCGCGTGGCGTGGCAGCTTCCCGTCAAACGCGCACACATTGGCAGATTCCAGCTAATTCCTCGCGATCTCATAGAGCAGAGTGGTTTTGATGTGCCGCCCGGGTTCACCCTGCAGCGACAGAGCGGCTGTGTAGAGTTTCACCACGGCCGGGCAGAGTCCTTCGAATACCGGGTTGACATTGGCAATGGCATTCATCTCGGCGGGGGTGCCGCCGGCGTTGATGAAAGCGTCGGCCAGCAGCGACCAATCTTCGTCGCTGGCGGCAGCGGCCGGCAGCCCCCCATTCTTCGCTGCGCCGAAGGCGCGAAACATGGTGGCCCCGATCTTGTCCATGTCGGCCAGGAAATCCTGATCCGGCGTGCTGAGCGCGCCCGGCCCCTGGCGAAGGTAGTTGTTGCAGGTGGCTGCGGTTTCCCGCGACATGACATGGTTGAGCATGGCCAATTGTGCACGCAGCGCCTCGGCGGCTTTGCTGTCTGGAGCCGACGACAGCAGAGACGCGTATCTTTGCCTGAGGCCGGTAACCGCCATCCTGCTCGCGTTTCGCACTTGCTCCACGTTTCCAAGTCTGGCCACGGCCGTGATCTTTTCCACGACGGTGTCATAGTCGTCTGGAAACTCCTGCTTGATCGCGAGGAATATCTGGCTTCCCTGGCTCTGAATCTGTTCGTTCACCTGAGCGGCAGTCAGTGTCTGCGGATCGGGCGAGCCCGCCACCGTCTGGTAGAGATATTTGCCGCCGGCGAAGCCGAGCGCCCAGGGCAACACCTTTACCGCAACGAAAGACAAAGCGGCGACCGCCGCCACGCCCAAACCTTTCCAACGCGTCATTTGGCAGCGCTCCCGAGCCTTGTCTCTATTTCGCCCCGAGGCTCATCGCTTTCTTGCGGTCGGCCTCTGCGCGCTTGTGGTTGCCCTTGGCGTCCCACGCCCTGCTCCGCACTTTGTAGGCAGTGGCGAAATCCGGTTTGAGCCTTATCGTTTGGCTCAAATCGGCGATGGCTCCGTCATAATCCGCCTTGCTGATCCGAACCACGCCTCGACCCAAATAGGCAAGGGGGTTCTTGCGATCGAGGCTGAGGGCCTCTTCGAAATCACGTAACGCTGCAACGTCCTCATGCCTGCCCATCAATATGAGGCCCCTATCGGCAAAGACCCTTGCGTCCTTGGTATTGAGACTGATGGCTTTTCCGTAGTCAGCAAGCGCCCCGTCGTAATCTTTTTGGAAACTGCGGTTCTGACCACGGTCATAGTAGGTGTCGGCAAAATTCGGATTGAGCGTGATTGCCTGGCTGTAATCGTTGACGGCATGAGCGTATTCGCCCTTGGATTCCCAGGCCATCGCCCGGGCCAGATACGCCGGAAAGAGCGCAATCGCCTTGTCGTAAAGCGCTATGGCGCCGTCATAGTCATCCCTCTCGTGCAGCGTCCAGCCCTTGCTGAGCGCTTGCGCGGCTGGCGAAGTGCTACTTGGCTTGATCGCCTCGTCGCTAGCCTGGCCAGCGGTTTCGTTTGATGTTTTTGAGGCGTTCGCTTTCGCCGCCACTGCCTGCTTGCGACCCTTACGAGCGATGGCCAGCTTTGGATCGAGCTTGAGCGCCTGGTCGTAGTCGGCAATGGCCCGATCGTAGTCGCCCTTGGCGAACCAGGCGCTGCCGCGCCCGAAATAGACAGGTACGTAGCCTGGCTCGATTTCGGCCGCGCGATTGTAGTCGGCGATGGCTCGATCCAATTGGTCCTTCTTGCTCCAGGCAATGCCGCGGCCGAGGTAAGCGTCGAAATAGGCCGGATAGAGTTCGATCACCTTGCTGTAGTCGTCGATGGCTCCATCATAATCACCCTTCTCGGCGCGCGACATTCCTCGCCCGACATAGGCGGCGGCCTTCCTTGGATCGAGCGCGATCGCGCGGCTGTACTCGGCAATCGCGCGACCGTATTTGCGCTTCCTGTAGAACGCATCGCCGCGATCCATGAAGGCCTTGAGGTTCTTGGGATCCGAACCGACGGCCTCAGGTGCCACACCGCCTTTCTTTGACGCAGCCACCGCCCCCTTGCGGGCCACCGCGTAGTCCGGATTGCCCGGATGCAGCTTGATCGCCTGGTCGAAGTCGGCAATGGCAGCGTCGTAGTCTTTGCTGTCAGCCCGCTCTATGCCTCGCCCGTAGTAGCTGGGGGCATCCTTCGGATCGATTTCGATTGCCGCCGAATAGGCTGTGATCGCTCGCCCGGCATCGCCCTTCACGTGCCAGGCCATGCCCATGCAGAAATATGCATCCACCACCTTCTGATCGAACTCGGCGGCCTGGCCGCAATCGACGAGAGCACCTTCGGCATCACCAGACGTGGCCTTGGCCATGCCTCGGCGAATATGGACCGAGACCAGATCCGGTAGGATCCGGATCACCCGATCATAGTCGGCGATCGCCCGATCATAGGCTCGCTTGGCGGTCCAGGCATTGGCCCGACCAAAATAGGCGAGGGGACTGTCGGGGTCGAGCGCGATCGCCTTGTCGTACGCGCCGATTGCCTGATCGTATTGGCCCGCGTCCGACAGGCTGTCACCGTTCTGAACCATGGCCAGGACACGCGGGTCGGTCGCCTGAATGAGCTCCGCGATTTTGGCGGTGGAAAGCTCGCCGTTAGACCGGGTATTATTGCTGGCCTCCTGCCGGGCCGCAGGTTCGGTGCCGACCGGGGCCGCCGCCGTGTCGCTCTGTCCTTTCGCCGCCACCGTCGCCTTTCGGCTGACGAGGTAGTCCGCATTGTCCGGATCGAGCTTGATCGCCTGGTCGAAGTCGGCGATGGCACCGTCGTAGTCTTTCCCATCGGCACGCGCCATGCCGCGCCCATAGTAGCTGGCGTCGTCCTTCGGATCGATTTCGATCGCCACCGAATAGGCGGCGATCGCGCTTCCCGGGTCGCCATTTGCATGCCAGGCCATGCCCTTGCAGAAATAGGCGTCGCGCGCCTTTGGATCGAGTGCTGCAGCCCGGCTGCAATCAGCAAGCGCGCCCTCTGCATCACCTGACGTGACCTTGGCGAGGCCCCGGCGAAAATGAGCCGGGGCAAAATTGGGGGCGAGTTCGATGGCCTTGTCGTAGTCGGCGATCGCCTGCCCGTAGGCGCGTTTGGCGGCACAGGCCTTGCCGCGGCCGAAATAGGCGAACCGGTTGTTGGGATCGAGCGAGATCGCCTGGTTGTAGGCGCCGATCGCCTGATCGTACTTGCCCATGTCCAGGAAGGCGTCGCCGCCAAGGATCGCCTCCAGGGCCTGTGGGTCGGTCGCCTCCAAGGCCTTCGCGGCCAGCGTGTCTTGCGTGGCCGTCACATTCGGAACGACGGCTCGCGGCTCCGGTTGTTGTGTGTCTGGCAACGGTGCCGGTTTGCTCTCGTCGCCGGAAACCCGGTCGCCGCAGCTTGCTGCCCGCGTCGGATCGAGCGCTATGGCGCGCCGGCAATCCGCTCCTGCTCCGGCGCTGTCTCCCTTGAGCGTCTTGGCACGGCTGCGGCCGAGATAGGCGTCGGCATCGTCCGGATCGAGGCTGATGGCCTTGTCGAAATCGAGCAGGGCGCCGTCGACGCCATATTTCGACAACCGCATCCCAGCGCGCTCGATCAGGGTCTTTGCGGCCGCGGGATCCCTCGTCGTATGCTTGGCGGCAGATAGGTCTTGGCCGGGCGCGTTCTCGCGGCAGGTGCCGGCGCGCTTTGGATCGAGCTCGATCGCGCGCCGACAGTCGGCGGCGGCTACTTCGTAGTTTCCCTGGGATGCTTCAGCTAGTGCCCGGTCGTAAAACGCTTCGGCATTGTAGGGATCGAGGTCGATCGCAGAGCTGAACCGGCCTATGGCGCTGCCGACGTTTCCGCGAATCTGTTCTTCCAACCCCTGTTTGAGGTTCCAGGCAATGCGCTCGGAGTTATCTTCCTTGGGGACGACGAACTGTATCGCCGGTTTGGCCGCCTGGGGTGCAGCCGGCGACTCGGCTCCCGTTACTTTCGTGCTGCAGGCACCGGCCCTCTTCTGATCGAGCTCGATGGCTTTTCGGCAATCGGCGGCTGCACCGGCGAGGTCTCCCTCAATCGCCTTGGCCAAGGCTCGATTATAGTAAGCGCCGCTTTTCGGATCGAGGCTGATTGCCTGGTCGTAGTCGGCGATTGCCTGGTCATGGTCGTTCTTGTCGGCCCAGACAGTACCGCGGGCAAAATAGGCCTCGCTGTTTTGCGGGTCCAGGCTGAGTGCCTGGTTGTAGTCGGCCATGGCACGCACATCGTCGGCCTTGCGCGCCCAGCTATAGCCTCTGGCCGTGTAAGCCTTGGCGAATTTTGGATCGAGCGCTATCGCCTGGTCAAAATCGACAATGGCGGGGTCATCCTTGCCTTTGCGGAACAGGGATAGACCCCGCTTGTAAAAGGCATTGGCGAAACCCGGATCGAGGCTGATCGCCTTGTTGAAGTCGGCTATGGCGTGCTCGTCATCGCCCTTGTTGAACCAGGCCGTGCCGCGATTGTAATAGGTAGAGGCCTGCTTCGGGTCGAGGGTGATTGCCTCGTCGTAGTCCGCGATGGAGCGGTCGTAATCGTGCTTGTCATCCCATGCGATACCGCGCTTGAAATAGGCGATCCTGCGGTTTTGGTAGAACTCCGCCTTGTCCTCGATGATCGGCGTGCAGGCTACGATGCGCTTGTCCGGATCGATGTTCTTACCGATGCAGCCGGCGTAGTCTTGTCGGCGGCCATCGCGGAAGCGCTTGAGATGTGTATGACGACAAGGCTTGCCAGCGACCAGCACACCCAGGGCGGGGCCTTCACCGGCACGAATGATCCGATCGCGGCGGCAGCCAGCCCCGCACCTTTCCGTCTCGCCATCTCACTGGTCCTCCCCCGAAAACCCTGGTCCGCATTAGCGGTAATCCGCCTATTGTTCTTTATTTGTTCCAGAATGCAAGCATAAATTGCAATGCGACGGAATGGGCTGTAAGCGTCTTGGCGCCGGTCGAACCCTGTCGCGATCGGTGAAGTTGTGCGCTCCGCTGGCGTCCGGAGACGGATAAGCGGTTTAGTGCCGATCTGATCTTCTCGATTAACCGTACGGCAATGGTTGCGTGCAAAGGTCGCCCCGAGGGATAACCGGGTGCCTGGCCTTGCTCATGTCAAAAATTGAAACCCTTTCGCACGTCAACGACGAAGGGATTTTGTCCGCAGCCCGAAAGCGGGAAATCCTGGTCGACTTACGGGAAGGCTTCTTTCGGCTCTGCGCGCTGGCTTTCGCGGGGCTGTTTGTCTACCGCGGCATATATCACCTCATGCTCGACCCCACCCGTATCAACGTGGCGCTGGTGGCGACTTCCGAGATCCTTACCTTTACCTGGCTGCTTCTGTCGCGGCGACCGCAGGTTCGCGACTGGAATCCGCTCACGGTGATCGTATCCGTGATTGCCAGCTTCGGTGTCGGCTTCATCACCTTCGAGCCGGGCGTTGCCATCATTCCGGTCTATGTCGCCGCGCCGCTGCAAGCCCTGGCATTGAGTTTCGTGATCTGGGGAAAGGCATCGCTGGGGCGTTCGTTCGCCATTCTGCCGGGCAATCGCGGCGTGATGACGGGTGGTGCCTACCGCCTGGTGCGACACCCGATCTATGCCGGCTATCTGGTCGGCCATGTCCTGTTCCTGCTGTCGGCCTTTTCCTTCTACAATCTCGCCGTCTACGCCGTCATCACGTTCTTCCAGGTGCATCGCATCCTGCGCGAAGAGGCGCTGCTTGCCGCCACGCCGGAATATCGGGATTATATGAAGCGCGTCCGCTACAGGCTGTGCTACGGGATCGTCTGACAACTAGGCCAGTGGACGGCGTCGTCTGCCGGCAATTGCGCCGGCAGCCTTTTGGCATGACCGGCCTTCCATTGCTGTCTGGCGCAGATTGACGTCGATCGATCAGCCGTGACGCGAATGCGTTGCGTTGCGTTTTGATGCGCGCTTCTCGCTGACAGGCTCCGGCACCCATCGGGCCGGCACTGTTGTTCTGGCCAAAAGTTCATGGGGTCTCTGGCTGGGTGCGGCCCCGAAAAAATGTCATAAAAATCGATTCTTTGCGCATTTCGAAATACATATCGATCATAACTGTCCGCTACATATAACGATTTTGAAGATTATGCGTCAATTTTAGTAATTTTATACTCGTGCAATTTCCAAACTAAATACCATTAATCTCGCCATCGAACCGCCATGTGAAACTTAAGTTCACTCCCTGCGTAAATTAACTCGCAATCGGCCTCTGGCTGACTGCCTTGTCGCAACGACAACAGGAGAGTGTTATGACTTTTACGATCAAAGCAGTCACCAGTGTGTTGGCAGGTAGTGCAGTAGTCTTCGTTCTTTCGCTGCCGGCGAATAGTGCAGGGCTCGGTCTTGGCGCTGGCGCCTCGGTGGGCGGTAGCGGCGGCGTCAATGCTGGTGCCGGTGCGTCGGTCGGCGGCCGCGGCGGCATCAACGCCGGTGTTGGCGCATCGCTCGGTGGCAGTGAAGGCGTCAATGCTGGTGCCGGTGCGTCGGTCGGCGGCACCGGAGGCGTCAGCGCAGGCCTCGATGCATCCGCAGGTGGCAGCAACGGCATCAATGCCGGTGCCGGTACCAATGTCGGCGGGTCTGGCGGCATCACGGCCGGCCTCGGCGCTAGTGTTGGTGGAACGGGTGGCGTCGGCGTTGGCGTCGGCGGAGGCGTTGGTTCAATCAACCCGAGCAATCCCGGCAATCCGGACACAACAGGGAACCCGGCCAACACCGGAACATCGGGTACTTCGGGACATAGGAACCTGCCGGGTGTCGTCGCCGACATGTCGGACAGTCAGGTGGCACGGTTGAAGAAGCGCTGCGTCGATGTCCTCGGCAGTTCCGGAGACTACGACCGCGACCTGCGCCAACTGTGCCTTTTGATCGCACGCCGCTGACGCCAAGAGTACCGGGAGCGGAAGTGCCGAACCAGCCGTGAGGCTTTGACCGCACTCTCCTGGCCTCCGACGGGCCGGAAAGCCCGCCAATCCTGGCGGACTTTTCGGCCGCGGCTGCACTGATTGCTCCATGGGGCCTACATCGCCCCGCCGGCGGAACGCTAATGCGTTGAAAGCGTTCACATCCCAAGCAACACGCGAATGGCGCGTTGCTGCGCCGGCGCAGAAGCGCGCACAAAGGAGCGGGAAACCATGAGCCTAGGAACCATACTTATCATTCTTCTTGTCATAGCGCTGCTTGGGGGCTTCAGCGGCTTCGGCGGCGGTCCTTTCTATGGCACCGGCTACTATGGCGGCGGCGGTCTCGGGCTCGTGCTGCTCATCATCATCGTGCTTGTCGTGCTCGGACGGATATAGCCGCGTTGCTCGCCGAAGCGGTCGCAATTCCGTGACCGCGTCGGTGCCGGCGCGCACCGGAATGTGAACTTCGCAAGCCGGCTTGTGATCCGGCTTGCTTGGAAAACTTTGTAAGGTGATCGCGGTCCACACCCCCCGTGGAAACAAGAGGAAAGGGTCCCACCCCTTGTCCTCCTCCAAGGCCCGCTCCGGTTCGCCGTGGCGGGCTTTTGCTTGGCGGTCGGCGGAACCAGCTTGCCGTCGAGACAGTTGAGTTGCGGAAGGCCACCAAATGCCCGCAACTCTTCGGACAACACTCTGCGAAATTCGCGATGATCTTCACGTCCTGCGACGGATGGTGGCGGCTCGCGGCCATATCGAGACCATCCAGGGAATTGATGCGCTTATTGGGTAGCGGGAGCAGAGGCCATCAAGGTCATCCGCCGCATCGATCGCGCTGGCTGAAGAGAAAGGAGGATCGGGATGAACGTCAAGGAAATGACGCGGCAGGACTGCGTCGCCCTGCTTAAAACGCAACGCACAGGCCACCTGGCCTGTGTGCGTGACCTCAAACCCTATGTGGTGCCGATCCATTTTGCCTTCGGTGACAACGCCATTTTCAGTTTTTCGCTTCCCGGCAGGAAGGTCGGGTGGATGCAGGCCAACCCGAACGTCTGTCTTCAGGTCGATGATGTTGGTGGCCCGCACGGCTGGAGAAGCGTCGTCGTGGACGGCGTCTTCGAAGAATTGCCCAAAGGGCCGGATCTGGACGACAGCGCCGCCGGCGTCGAAAGGATGAGCGCTCCGATCGACGTTGAGCGCAAATTTGCCTGGTCGCTTCTTGCAAAGCACGCGAACTGGTGGGAACCGGGAGCCCTGAAGCCAGGTGCCGCGCCAACGGTTTCGGGCAGCCATCTCTTCTATCAGATCAGGATCGAGGCGATATCGGGAAGGCAGGCATCGTGGTAGCGGTTCTTACGCCGCTCGCGGCACCCGTGAGGTGAACGTCGCTCGGGTCACCGACACGCTGGTGCCGTCGGCGTCGCTGATGACGTCCACCTTGGCCTCCAACTGTTTGACCAGCGCCTCGACGATGGCTGTTCCAAGTCCGGTAGCCGGGACGTCATTGGCGATCTTGCCGACGCCATTGTCCGAAACCGTCAGTTTCCAGTCGCTGCCCGCAGTCTCGTAGCTCACCTGGATACGGGCGCCGGCCTTCTCTTTGGGGAATTTTGATGGCGTTGAGGACGAGTTCGGTGACGATCAGACCGAGGCTGACCGCGCGCTGCGAGTCCATCCTGCCACCTTCGGCCGTAACGGCAACGTCGATCGGTTGGGTTTCGCCGATCATCGACGAGGCGAGGCTTCCGCACAGTTTCGAAAGATAGGAGGCGACATCGATCTCGTCGGCACCGGCCGAGGTGTGAAGATGGCGTTGGACCTCTGCCACGGACAGAACGCGCTGATGGGCGTCCTTGAGATGCTGGCGCGTCTCTTCCGACGTGACCGAGCGAGCCTTCAGCAACAGGATGCTGGCGATGATCTGGAGGCTGTTGGCAACCCGATGTTCCATTTCGCGCAGCAGGACGTCCTTTTGCCGAAGCAAATCCTCCGTGCGGCTGAGCAGTTCTTCCTTTTCCCGCTCGATGACACGACGGGCTGTTATATCGTTGAACGCGAGAAGGATGGTGATGGCCGAGCTGTGGTCGTAAAGCACCTTGCGAGCGTTGAGCAGCATGGTGCGGCGGCCGATGCGCGGGAAATCATGCTCGACCTCGAAACCGTCCATGGCGGTCTTTTCGGGAATGATCGTCTCCAGCAGCAGGCGAAGCGCGGGAATATCCCACTGACCGTCACCGAGCGCGTAGAGCAGCGAGCCCTGGGTCTGCGCGGGGTCGACGTCGAATGTGTTGTAGAAGGAGCGGCTGGCCGCCAGCACGCGAAACTGCTCGTCGAGCACGAGAAACGGCTCGGTGATCGTGTTGACGATCGCCTGCGCCAGCGTCTGCGCGTCCTCGATATTCGCAATGGGTTGAAACATGGGCACAAAGCCAAATGAGCGGCGTTCTGCCACTTCAAGTAGGGACATTACACATTTGCCCGACTGTTGTCGCGATCAGATTGCCGCTGGACAAAGGCGGGCATTTGGCCCGCCTTTGTGCAGCTGTTCGATTTCGGGCATGCGCCCAAATCGAGCTGCGTCAGTTCGCGCCGAGTTGCTTGGTCATCTTGCAGAAATTGTCGTGCGACTTGGCAATGGCCTCGTCGCCACATTCCTTCGTCATGCCTGCGCGGTCTTCTTCCTTCATGGCCATCCAGGCGGCCTTGAACTCCGCCTCGGACTTCATGGTCTTCATGCCGGCATCGGTGAAGAACGGCGACATCTTTGCCGGATCGTCGAGCGCGGACGTGTGGGTAGCAGCAAGCGCCGAGCCTGTCATCATTGCAAACGCCATCGCGCCCATAGTGAGCATCTTGAAGTTCATTTGGGGATTCCTCTCTGTGGAGGCCATTGGAATAAACGACCTGTAGACAAAACGGGATCGATAGAAAACAGTTCCTTCAGATGAGCTAATATTAAAACCGAAAATTATTTCCTGACCCTAGCCGGTCCGCCGCGGAACCAACTGGAGCTTTGGCAATATTTCCGATCTGGCCGCAGACATGGAGTGCGGGCTTGGCGCCAACGGACTACTCCATGTCAGGCACGTCGCCGCTGACGAACAGGGTGTTCGGCGGACCGTACTCGCCGAGTGTCGGGTCGGCTTCCCGACTCCAGGCGATGACGCCGACATGTTTTGCCGCCAGTGCCCTGGCCGTGCGTATGGCGCGGTCCTCGCTCTGCTGGTCGGCAGGGCCGAAGGCCGGAAACAATTCGCCGTCATCACCGCGGTCGAACGCGACCACGACAATCAGTTTAGGACTTTTCTGGCCTTGGGAATCGGACATCTTGCACCTTCCTCAGGAAATCTATCACACTACAAGGAACTAGGTCGGCACGTTCGACTTCGGGAGGTGATGTGGTGCAGGACCAGCGTTTCGATGAGCCGGTCAGGATTGCGCTCGGCCGGTCGCGAAACTCGATCTTCAACGTGGAGCGGGTCGCTCAGGCCGCCGACATTCTGATGAACCGATGGCCGGTGGCGACAGGGCAAAGGCACATGGCAGCCCGCAAGGTCTGCCTGGCCGTGCTTGAGGGAAGGAAAGAAGCCTCGGCGGCACGAGCGGCATTCATCAGGGCCGCAATCGAGGCGGATATCCTCGTTGAACCCCGTGAAGTGTCGATGCCATCGGGCCAAAATTGAATCAAGACTGGCTCTATCCTCTTGATTGATCGCGATGTTTTCGGCGATCGGGATCTGCTTTTCGGGGTTCATACTGTCCGGCCTGCCGACGCTTTGCAGGCATATCTGTACCGTTCGCTGGTCATTTGGCTTTGACTTCGGCATCCCGTTGACACGGTATCCACGTCCGTATATTGAACAGGACTATACAGGTTCACTAGACAGGTACGCATATGATGCGGCGCGCGGTTCAACTGTCTCCCGGCACGGGCAAGCCCGAGCAGATCGCCACCGTTCTGGAGCATGAAATCCGTTCCGGCGTTCTCGGCTTCGGCGACCGCCTGCAAAGCGAGAACGAGCTGGTCCAGCGCTTCTCCGTCAGCCGCAACACGGTTCGCAAGGGCCTCGAGGAACTGTCCAGCCGCGGGCTGATCACCACCAAGGTCGGCATCGGCTCGTTCGTCACCTTCGACGGCAAGCCGGTAGACGACGCGGTCGGCTGGTCGCGGGCGCTGGCAAATGCCGGCGCCAATGCCGAGACGCGGACGCTGCGGCTGGAAGTGATCGAGGACGCCGACCTGGCCGCCTGGCTTGGCATTGAGAGCCCGTTTTTCATCGCCGTCGACCGGGTGCGCACCAACGCCAGCGACGGCCATGCGATTTCCATCGAGCGTAGTCGGCTGCCGCTGTCGCCGGAACTGGAGGACGTGCCGCTGCGCGGCCTGCGCGAGGGTTCGCTGCACCAGACGCTGCGCGGCGCCGGGCTTATTCCCGACCATGGCGAGGAATGGGTCGAGATCGAGATGCTCAATGGCGAGGACGCCGCCATCCTCGGCTGCCCGCAAGGCTCGCCGTTCCTGCGCGGCCGCCGGTTGACGCGTGCCGCCGACGAACGGCCGATCGAATATGTCACCAGCCTGCTCAACCCGGCGCATTTCGCGCTGCATATGAGGTTCTGAGCGATGTCGGATGCAACAAGCAAGGCGATCGACCGCGCCATGGGCGCACTTGTCGGCGGGGCGATTGGCGATGCGCTGGGGATGCCGACGCAACTCCTGTCGCCGGCCCGGATCGCCGAGCTCTATGGCCATGTCGACGATTTCGTCGCCCCGGTGGCCGACCACCCGGTGTCGAAAGGGCTTCTGGCCGGCACCGTCACCGACGACACCGAACAGGCGCTGCTGCTTGGCCGCATCCTGGTGGAATCCGGCGACCGCTTCGACCATGCGCGCTGGGTCAACGCGCTGCTCGACTGGGAACGCGAGGTCAAAGCGCGCGGCAGCTACGATCTGCTGGGACCGTCGACCAAACGCGCCATCGACGCCATCAACAATGGCGTGCCGGCGGAAGAGGCCGGGCGCGGCGGCGACACCAATGGTGCGGCCATGCGCATCGCGCCTGTCGGCATCATGATGCCGCTGGAGCCGCTCGACGCGCTGGTCGCCAAGGTGGCGGAGACCTGCCGGGCGACGCACAACACTTCGATCGCCATTGCTTCGGCCGCCGCCGTCGCTGCCGCCGTCAGTCGTGGCGTCGCCGGCGGCGGCTGGCGCGCCGCGTCCGACAGCGCCGTTGCGGCAGCGAGGCTCGGGGCCACGCTCGGCCATTGGGTGACCGGCGGCGACATCGCCGCGCGCATCGTCTGGGCGCAGGATCTCGTGCGTGGCAAGGTGATGAAGGATGCGATCCGGCTGATCACCGATCTGGTCGGCACCGGCGTCGCCAGCCAGGAATCGGTTCCGGCGGCCTTCGCGGTGCTGGAAGTCGCCGGCGGCGATCCATGGCAAGCGGCCGTCATCAGCGCCAATCTCGGCGGTGACACCGACACGATCGGCGCCATCGCAGCCGGCATGGCGGGAGCCTGCACCGGCTTTTCCCGATTGCCGCAGCAGCATATCGCCAGGCTTGTCGGCATCGACATGTCGGACGTTCGCGCCCTTGCATCTGATCTCATGGCGGCGAGGGTTGCGAAAAAAGGTTCCGGCAAGGACGCGGCGGCATGAGCGGGCGCCTCGTCCATATCGGCAGTGCCGTGGTCGACTATGTCTACCGCATCGATGCCTTGCCGGCGCCCGGCACGGAGAAGACCGCATCGAGCTTCGCCCAGGTCGCCGGCGGCGGCTTCAACATGATGGTCTCGGCCAGCCGTACCGGCATGAAGGTGGTGTTCGGCGGCCAGCTCGGCAGTGGACCGAACGGCGACTTCCTGCGGGCCGCTTTCGCCAACGAGGGCATCGAGACACTGACGCCGCCATCGCAGTTGATGGACAGCGGCAATTGCGTCGCCATGATCTCGAGCGACGCCGAACGCACCTTCGTGTCGTGGCCAGGTGCTGAGAGCGTGCTCAGCCCCGACATGATGGCGCCCGTTTCGGTCACACCGGGTGACTGGCTGTTCACCTCCGGCTACACGCTGAGCTATCCCGCAAGCCGCGACGCGCTCACCGACTGGATCGAGGCACTGCCGGCAGTCATTCCTTTTGTCTTCGATCCGACGCCGGTGGTATCGGACATTCCGCGCCCCATCCTATCGCGGGTGCTGGCCCGCACCACATGGCTGAGCTGCAACACGACCGAGGCGGCCGAGATTGCCGGTCCGGGCGACGTTGAAACGGTTGCCGCGCGGTTGCTGGAGGTCCATTGCCCGAAGGCAGCGGGCGTGGTCATCCGCGCCGGCGCCAAGGGCTGCCACGTACGGCTGGCCGACGGCTTGGTCCAGACCGCTGCCGGCTTCAAAGTCACCGCCATCGACACCAATGGCGCCGGGGACACCCATATCGGCGCCTTCGTCAGCGCGTTGTCGCGCGCCATCCCGCCTTTCGAGGCAGCGCGCTACGCCAATGCGGCGGCGTCGATTTCGGTGACGCGCCATGGCGGCTCGTCAGCGCCGACCGATCACGAAATCCAGACATTCCTGAGCCATGTCGCCGACCCGTCGGGCGCACAGGGCCGGACACTGAAGGCCAATGCATAACTGCCAGAAAGCCTGACAAGCCCGGGAAAGCGGGCAAACCCACAGAGAGGAACCAACCATGCGCATGCCTGATTTGACTGCTCTGCTGACGGCGACCGCCGTCTTCACCTCTGCACTTACCTTTGCCGCCAAGGCCGACGAAGTGCATGTGCTCAACTGGAAGGGCTACGGCACCGATGAGCCGTGGGCCGTCGAGGCGTTCGAAAAAGCCACCGGCAACAAGGTCATCAACGACTTCTTCAATTCCGAACAGGAAATGCTGACCAAGATACGGACCAATCCCGGCCTCTATGACGTCGTCATGATCAATGCCGCCTTCAACGACCAGGCGATGGACGGAAAGCTGATCCAGCCGATCGATACGTCCAAGTTGCCGAACTACGCCGACATCAGCAAGGACAAGGCGGGATCGCCGATGCTCGTCCATGACGGGAAAGTCTATGGCGTGCCGTGGGTGTGGGGACTGACGGCGCTCGCCATCAACGAGAAATCCTTCGACAAGCCGCCGACCAGCATCGCCGCGATGTGGGATGCCGCCCACAAGGGCCGCGTCGTCATTCGCGACGATGCCGTCGAGGCGGTGCAGTTCGGCGCCATCGCCACCGGCCAGAACATCAACGACATCAAGGATATGGATGCGGTCAAGACGAAGCTCACCTCGCTGATGCCGCAGATCAAGACCTTCTGGAGCTCGGAGAACGACTGGAACCAGATGGTCGCCTCCAACCAGATCGACATCGGCACCTACTGGAGCGGTTCGGCTGATCGCGCCAAGACGCATTTCAAGCTGCCGGTCTCGCTGGTCGTGCCGCAGGAAGGCGCCGTCGCCTGGCTCGATGCCTTTTCCATTCCCGTCGGCGCCAAGAATGTTGCCGGCGCTGAGGCCTTCATCAACTACATGATCGACCCGAAATTCTACGTCGAATGGGTCACCAAGGTCGGCGCGCCGGTGTCGGCCAACACCAAGGCGGTGGAAGCGCTGCCCGAGGATGCCTTCAACCGCAAGGTGATGGGCGACCCCGAAGTGGCCAAGCGCATTCAGTTCCAGGCGCCGATCACCGACGCGCAGCGCGAAGCCTATCTGGCGCTGTGGCAGCAGCTCAAGGTCGACGTGAAATAAGGCCGACATCCGGGCCAGCCGGCGGTTCGCGCCGGCTGGTTCTTTCAATCCTGGGGAGGAGGGCATCATGGCAGCTGCGACAGCATCGCGAAGCGGGCTGAGATCGGCATTGCCGCTGCTGGCACCGGCCTATCTCTGGCTGACGGTGGCGATCTTCCTGCCGCTGTCGGCCATGGTCTTCTTCTCTTTCATGACCGAGCTGCCGCTGTCGGGGAAGCCGTGGGCGTTCACGCTCGGCAACTATGCCGCCTTCTTCTCGCAAAGCCTCTACCTGACGCTGCTGCTTGCCTCGCTGCGGCTTGGCCTTGAAGTGACGCTGTGGTGCATCGTCATCGGCTATCCCGCGGCTTACGTGCTGGCCAAGGTGCTGAAGGGCCGCAGCCGCGAGGCGATCTTCCTGCTCGTCATCCTGCCGTTCTGGTCGAACGGGCTGGTGCGCATCTTTTCCTGGGCGATGGTGCTGCGCGAAGGCGGCATCCTCGATACGGCGCTTAACGCAGTGCTGCCGTTCAAGATCAACATCGACCTGATGTATTCCTATCCGGCCGTGATCATCGGGCTTGTGCATTCCTACGTGCCCTACATGGTGTTGACCTGCTACCTGACCCTGCAGGCGATCGACGACTCGCTGATCGAGGCCGGGCGCTCGCTCGGTGCCTCGCGGCTGCAGGTGCTCAAGCGGGTAATCATTCCGCTGTCGATGCCCGGATTGGTGGCGGGCGCGGCGCTTATATTCGTACCGGTCGTCGGCTCCTTCATGGAGCCGCGCATCCTCGGCGGCCGCACAGGCACCTTCTACGGCACGGTCATCGAGGACCAGTTCGTCGCGGTGTTCAACTGGCCGCTGGGTGCGGCGCTCTCCTTCATCCTGCTGGCCGTCGTGCTGGTGATCCTGGCGGCTGCCTCGCCAGTGCTCAGGAGGGCCGCCTGATGGCGACGACCCGCATCCTCGAATGGCTCGGCCGCCTCTACATCTCGGTGCTGCTTGCCTTCCTATACCTGCCGATCATCATCATGGCGCTGATGTCATTCAACGTCTCGCCCTTCTACCAGCTGCCATTCGAATGGACGACGGAGTGGTACGCATCGCTGTGGCAGAACGATCAACTGATCGCCGCCACATGGAACAGCGTCGAGATCGCCGTCATCACCACCGTCATCTGTACGGTGCTTGGCTCGGCGGCGTCGCTGGCGCTCTATCGTTACGAATTTCGCGGCAAGAAATTCCTGCAGGCGCTGCTTTTCCCGCCGATCGCCATTCCGTGGCTGATCACCGGCACCGCGATGCTGATCTTCTTCTTCGGCGTCGGCATCGGCCGCGGTCTGCATGCCATCCTGCTCGGCCATGTGGCGTTGGCGCTGCCCTATGTCATCGTCGTCGTTTCGGCCCGGCTTCAGACCTTCGCGCCGGAACTGGAAGAGGCGGCGCGCTCGCTCGGCGCCAACCAGTGGCAGGTGACGTGGCGTGTCACGCTGCCGTGGATCATGCCCGGCGTCATTGCCGGCGGGCTGTTCGCCTTCGCCGTCTCGTTCGACCAGTTCGTGGTGTCCTATTTCCTGGCGACGCCGGGGCAGACGACGCTGCCGGTCGAAATCTACGCCGCGATCCGCAAGGGCTTCACGCCCGAGATCAACGCGGTCTCGACGATCATCATTGTCGTGTCGATGGCGCTGATGCTGCTCACGGCGCGCTTCTTCAAATTCGGCGGAGAGAAATAATGGCCGGCGTGCAGGTATCGAATGTCTCGCGCAGCTTCGGCGCGCACAAGGCGCTGGACGATGTCTCCATCGATTTCGCCGATGGCGGCTTCTACGCGCTGCTTGGGCCGTCCGGCAGCGGCAAGACCACGCTGCTGCGCCAGATCGCCGGGTTCGACTTTCCCGATTCCGGCCGCATTGCCATCGGCGGCGAGAGCGTCGAGCGGGTGCCGGTCGAGAAGCGCCGCATCGGCATGGTGTTCCAGAACTATGCGCTGTTTCCCAATATGAGCGTTGCCGACAATGTCGCCTTCGGCCTGTCGGTGCGCGGCGAGGCCAAGGCGGTGATTGCCGCCGAGGTGCAGGGCGCGCTCGATCTTGTGCAACTCGGCAAGCTCGGCGGTCGGCGGCCGCACCAGCTGTCAGGCGGCCAGCGCCAGCGGGTGGCGCTGGCGCGTGCCATCGTCACCAAGCCGCGCGTGCTGCTGCTCGACGAGCCGCTCGGCGCGCTCGACAAGGCGCTGCGCGTCGACATGCAGATCGAACTGAAGCGCATCCAGCGCGAGATCGGCATCACCACCATCTTCGTCACCCACGACCAGGAAGAGGCGCTGACGATGAGCGACCGCATCGGCATCTTGCGCGACGGCAGGCTGGTGCAGGAAGGGCCGCCGGAAGAGATCTACGACCGGCCAAAGAGCGAGTTCGCCGCCACTTTCCTCGGCGACGCCAACATCTTTCGCGGTGACACGACGGGCAGCGGCATCCGACTGGCGGACGGCACGGCGATCGCCGCGGGCGCGGGCGCGACGCTTGCAGCCGGCGCCAAGGCGAGCTGCGCCGTGCGGCCTGAACGCATCCGCATCGCTACTGACGCAGGGGCTTCGAATGCCACCGATACGAACGTGCTCAAGGGTCAGGTTTCCAAGCGTATCTTCGCCGGCAACAACAGCACGTATTTCGTCGACCGTGCCGGCCAGACGCTGAAGGTCATTGTGCAGAACACCGGCATCGAGCGGCTGTCGGAGGGCCAGGACGTGGTGCTGCGCTGGTCGCCGGAGAGCACGGTGCTGATCGCGGCAAACTGACCCTTGCCGGGTCTTGCCAGACTGTTCGTAATCAGGGACAGCATAACCGGGCACGAGCCCGGAGCACATTGATGACGCTGGAATTGACGGCCAAGGACCGATCCATACTCGATGGCGAGCAGGGCCCGTCGGCAGCCGCTGCGATGAAGATCCTGGTCGCGTTTTCCAATGCGGTTGGGGCGGCCAGCCTGCTCGACATTGCCGGTGCCCATATCGATGGTTGCCTTTACCACGGCAAGGCCGGGCTCGATTTCGTCGATCGGCTGGTCGAGGGCGGCGGCCGTGTCCAGGTGCCGACGACACTCAATGTCGGCTCGTTCGACCTCATCCACCCCGGCATGGTGAAGATGCCGGCGGCGGAAGAGGTGCCGGCGCGGCGGCTGATGAAGGCGCATCTTGAACTCGGCTGCCAGGCGACGTTCACTTGCGCACCCTATCAGACTCGGTTCCGGCCGGGCTTCGGCGAGCAGATCGCATGGGGTGAATCCAACGCCATCGTGTTTGCCAATTCGGTTATCGGCGCGCGCACCAACCGCTATGGCGATTTCATCGACCTCTGCTGCGCCATGACCGGGCGTGCGCCGGCCTGGGGCCTGCATCTGTGCGAGAACCGGCGCGGCCGGATCCTGTTCGAACTGGCCGTTCCTGATCCAGAACCGAGCGACAGCCTGTTCGTCGGCGTCGGGCTATTCATTGGGCAGGCGAGCGGCGATCGCATTCCGGTGGTCGCCGGCCTGCCACAACCGCGCGACGAGGACCAATTGAAGGCGCTGGGCGCCGCCGCGGCAACCACTGGCGCGGTGGCGTTGTTCCATGCGGTCGGTATCACCCCGGAAGCGAAGACGCTCGACGAGGCGTTCCAGGGCCATGCGCCAGAGGAGACGATCCGCATCAGCCGCGCCGACATCGATCAAGCGCTCGCCAGGCTATCGACCGTGCCCGATGGCGCGCCGCTTTCGGCCGTATCGCTGGGCACACCGCATTTCTCGCATGGGGAATGGATGCGTTTGTTGCCGATGCTGCGCGAGATCGCGCCGGGCAGGCGTATCCCGATCTATGTCAACACCGGTCGCGCAACGCTGACCCGATTGCAGGAGGAGGGCGCGCTGGCTGGCATGGAGGCGTTCGGCTTGATCCCGGTCGCCGACACCTGCACCTATGTCACCTCGATCCTCGAGCGCCTCGACGGCGTGGTGATGACCAATTCCGGCAAATGGGCGCATTACGCACCTGGCAACATCGGCGTGTCCGTCGCCTTCGCTGACTTGCGGGATTGCATCTGCTCAGCCGCAGTCGGATATGTCGTGCGGGGTGCGCCATGATCTGGTCGACAGAAGCCGGGGCCACCGAGCGGTTCGGCACCTTCCAAGTAACCGGCGAGGCCGAGGGCCAAGCGCTGGTGTTTTCGCAGCCACTCAGCTTCTGGGGCGGCATCGACGCCGAGACTGGCGACATCATTGACCATTCGCATCCCGGTCTCGGCCAGAATATCGCCGGTAAGATCCTGGTCATGCCGAGCGGGCGTGGCTCGTCATCCTCATCCTCGGTCCTGGCCGAGGCGATCCGCAGGCGCACGGCACCGGCCGGTATTCTCCTGGAGCGTCCGGACCCGATCCTTGCCGTGGGCGCCATCGTCGCCGAATTCCTCTACGACATCCGCATACCGCTGGTCGTGGGCGACATTGCGGGTATCGCCTCAGGCGACCGGATCGCGATCGGCCTCGACGCAAATGGCCGGGCGATCGTCAGCATCGGGAGACGCCCAGACTGATCTTCTTCCCAAACCGCACCGCCGCCACGGAAGTCGCCGCCGTCCGGTAGAGCAACCATCCAATTCTATGAACGCCGCGCCTCATCAGCGCGGCCTTCGTCATTCCTGGTCTGAATGGTCGGTCGTCACGCCCCGTGATGGGAAATGATGGTGTCGGCCTTGGCCGAGGCGCAGGCCATCGCGTTATATCCTGTCCTCCACGGGAGGAATGAATGGCAGGCACCGATTTCGAGCCAGATGTGAAGATTCGCAGCAGAGAATACCGGATCGGCTGCGTCGGTGCCGGCATGATCATGGCCGAATGCCATCTCGCCGCCTATGCACAAGCCGGCTTCCCGGTGGTCGCGATCGCTTCGCGCACGAAAGCCAGCGCCGAAAAAGTGGCCGGGCGCTGGGGCATCCCAACCGTTCATGAGACGCCGGAACAGCTGATCGAGGACGACCGGGTCGAGATCGTCGATCTTGCCTTTCCGCCTGACCAGCAACCGGCGCTGATCCGCCATGCGCTGAAGCAGAAGCACATCAAGGCGATCCTGGCGCAAAAGCCATTGGCGCTGTCGGTAGCGGAAGCGGTCAGGCTGCGCGAAGAAGCGGCCGGGTCCGGAAAGACCCTCTCGGTCAACCAGAACATGCGCTACGATCAATCGATGCGCGTCTTGAAACAGATCATCGATAGTGGCGCGCTGGGCGACATCGTCTTCGCGCAGATCGACATGCATGCGATCCCGCACTGGCAGACTTTTCTTGCCGACTATGACCGGCTGACGCTCGCCAATATGAGCGTGCATCATCTCGACGTGCTGCGTTTCCTTTTCGGCGATCCGCAGGAGATCACGACGCTGACGCGCAAGGATCCGCGCACGAAATTCGACCATTCCGACGGCATCACCGTATCGACCCTACGCTTCCCGTCCGGCGTGCTCGCCGTGTCGCTGGAGGATGTCTGGTCCGGCCCGCGCCAGGAGGGCTACAAGGACGATCAGCACATCAACTGGCGCGTCGACGGCACCAGGGGTGTCGCCAAGGGCACCATCGGTTGGCCGACGGGCGTCGCTTCGACCCTGACTTATGCCTCGAGCGAGACGACGGGCGGCGAGTGGGTGACGCCCAGCTGGGACACGATGTGGTTCCCGCATGCCTTCATCGGCGTGATGGAGCAGCTGCAGCACGCGGTGAAGACGGGCACGCCACCGGCGCTGTCCGTCGCCGACAACGTGAAGACCATGGCGCTGGTCGAAGCCGGCTACCGCTCCATGGCGGAGGGCCGCACGGTCAAGCTGTCCGAGATCTCGATCGACTGAACATCTATCCGCCGAATAGCGTGGCGGCTGAATCGCTTACCGGGAGGAGTTCACATCATGATGCAGGCGGGTATCTTCACCGGCTATTTCCCCTATGACCTGAAGGAGGTCGCGAAGCGCATTCGCGCGCTCGACTTCAACACGGTACAACTCGACCTGCATTTCAAGGATATCGACCTGTCGGCTGGGCAGATCACCAAGGATAAGGCGAGGACCGTGCGGGATACGTTCCGCGACCACAATCTGCCGGTCTGCTGCATTTCCGGCTACACCAACATCATCCACCCGGACAAGGTCGAGCGCGAGAAGCGCGTCGGCCATCTCAAGGAGATCATCTGCAACGCGCGCGAATTTGGCTCGCCTTACGTGATCTCGGAAACCGGCACCTACAACACCGAATCCGATTGGGTGCACCACCCCAGGAACAAGACCGAGGAAGGATTCGAGGAGTGCCGCAAGGTGATCTCCGACCTTGCCCAGACGGCCTATGACCACGGGGCGGTGTTCCTGCTCGAAACTTATGTCAACAATGTCGTCGGCTCAGTCGAGGAAACGGTGAAGATGTTCGCGCAGGTCGACCATCCCGGCCTTGGCCTGCTGATGGACCCGACCAATTATTTCGAGGCGCACAACATCGACCGCATGGACCAGGTGCTGAACCAGGTGTTCGACACGCTGGCCGACAAGATCAGGATCGCGCATGCCAAGGACGTCAAGCGCTCCGGCAGCGACAAGTCGGAGAAGCACGCCGACATCGGCGATGACAAAGCTTCGGAAGGCCTTACCTTCCGCGGCGTCGGCGAGATCGAATTGCCGGCTCCCGGTCTCGGTTCGCTCAATTATGATCTTTACCTCAAGCGGCTCAGCGAAAAGCACCCGAACATCCCGGTCATCATCGAGCATCTGACCGAAGACGACGTGCCACGCGCCAAGACATTCCTCGATGGAAAATTCCGCGCCAACGGCCTTTGAGGACCGCACGGGAGGCGACGATGGCCACGGTCAGGACAAAGCGCGACTACAGCCTGGTCGGTGAAAGCACGCGGATCGCGATCGAGACCGGGCTGGCCTCGGCCGAGTGGTATCACACGGATGTGCCGCGCAAGATGATGAAGGAACTGATGCAGCGCTCCGACGGGCCGGCGATCCGCGACACCATCATCTGGATCGCCGCCATATTGGGCTCGGCTGCAGGCGGCATCTGGTTCTGGGGTTCATGGTGGTGCGTGCCGTTCTTCTTTGTCTACGGCGTCCTCTACGGTTCTTCCAGCGACTCGCGCTGGCATGAATGCGGCCACGGCACCGCCTTCCGGACACGCTGGATGAACGACGTCGTCTACCAGATCGCCAGCTTCATGCTGATGCGCAATCCGGTGACCTGGCGCTGGAGCCATGCCCGCCACCACACCGACACGATCATCGTTGGACGCGACGCCGAGATCGCCGTGATGCGTCCGCCCGACCTGTTGCGCGCCGCACTTGCCTTCACCGGCGTCCTCGATTTCCGCTATTCGCTGCCAACGCTGGTGCGCAATGCGTTAGGCAACCTCTCGCCGGACGAGAAAAGCTTCGTGCCGGAGATGGAACGGCGCAGGGCGGTGATCGCCGCGCGCTGGCATATCGCCATCTATCTCGCTGCGATTGCGCTGGCGATCTACCTCTGGTCGTTCCTGCCGCTGGTGCTGATCGGTCTGCCGCGCCTCTACGGCAGTTGGCACATGGTGCTGACCGGGCTGCTGCAGCATATCGGGCTGGCCGACAATGTGACCGATCATCGGTTGAACTCGCGCACTGTCACCATGAACCCGATCAGCCGCTTCATCTATTGGAACATGAACTACCACGTCGAACATCACATGTTTCCAATGGTGCCCTATCATGCGCTGCCGACGCTGCACGAACTGATCAAGCATGATCTGCCAGAGCCGAACCGTTCGATGTGGCAAGCCTATCGCGAGGTCTGGCCGGTGCTGGTCAAGCAGCTCCAGTACGAGGACTATTTCCTCAAGCGCGAGCTGCCGCCGACGGCGCGGCCGTACCGCGACGAGTTCCATGCGCTGACCGTCCCGGCGGCAGCGGAATAGGGGAGAAACAGATGGCCGACTGGGTTGAAGCGTGTGGCGTCGATGATGTCGAGGAAGAGGACGTCATCCGCTTCGACCATGCCGGTCGAACCTTCGCCATCTATCGCAGCCCGGATGACGAGTTCTTCGCCACTGACGGGTACTGCACGCACGAGAAGGCGCATCTGGCTGACGGGCTGGTGATGGACGACATCATCGAATGCCCCAAGCACAATGGCCGCTTCAACTACAAGACTGGTGCCGCCAAGGGCGCACCGGTGTGCGTCAACCTCAAGACCTACCCAGTGCGGATCGAAGCTGGCAAGGTCATGATCGAGATCGGCTGACCGGCCAGTTAGCAAGCAACAAAAAGGGAAAGATGCCGATGAGCCGAAAGAGACCGACCGTCGCCGACCTGCGCGCCATGAAGGGCAAACGCCAGCTGACCATGCTGCGCGTGCTGACGATGGACGAGGCCGAGGCCGCCGAGCGGGCAGGGGTCGACATCGTCTCGGTGCCGCCCGAACTGGTGCTCAACCCGCAATACCGTGACGCAGCCCCTAGCCTGTTCACCATGCCGGGGGAGAATTTCTTCGAGATCGGCACGGCGGACGATTTCCTGCGCTGGGCCTTCCGGCTCTACAAGGCCGGCGCCGACGCGGTCTACTGCAGCGCCGGCTACGCCACGATCAAGCGGATGGCCGACGATGCCATCCCGGTCATCGGTCATGTCGGCCTCATCCCGTCACGTGCCACCTGGACCGGCGGGTTCAAGGCGGTCGGCAAGACCGCAGACACGGCCATGGAGGTCTTCGCAGCGGTGAAGCAGCTTGAGGCTGCCGGCGCCATCGGCGCCGAGATCGAAGTGGTGCCGGTCGAGGTGGCGAAAGCGATCTCGGAGCGGACGTCGCTGATCATGCTGTCGATGGGGGCTGGCACCGGCTGCGACGCGCAATATCTTTTCGCCGATGACATTCTCGGCCAGAACCGTGGCCACATGCCTCGCCACTCCAAGGTCTATCGCAATTTCGCCGCCGAATATGACCGCTTGCAAGGCGAGCGCATCGCGGCGTTCTCCGAATATGTCGCCGACGTCAACAGTCTGGCCTATCCCGAGGACAGGCATGTCGTGCATATGGACCCCGGTGAGCTACGACTTTTCCTCGACAAGGTCGGCCGGGCGTAAGGTCACCGGCCAGGGCCCATTGGCGAGGGCGGCGTAGAGCGCTTCGGCGTCGATGCCGAGCGGCCGGTCTTCCTTCAGGGCAGGGACCAGCGCGCGTATCGCCATATGAACAGCGGCGGTTCGGGGCGCCAGGGTGAGCCCGTCGCGCAGGTCGACCGCCTGTGCCGCTGCCAGCAGCTCAAAGGCGATCAGCCGCCGCCAGTGTGTAATCATCGCGGCGCATTTCGCGACGGCCAGAGGTGTCTGCGTGGCATGGTCCTCGACGCCTTCCGAGACGGCTAAGAAATCCAGCATCACCGGATTGGCCGTGTGGCGGATGGCTGCCAGGATCGATGTCGCCGTCTTTTGCAGCGGCACAAAGCCGGCCGAGGCGCCGCCGACCGGCGACAGATATTTCGGCAGGCCGTTGCGGCCGGAGCCAGTGAGCTGGATGAAGCGGGCGGCGCTCGCCGCGGCGCACTGGGCGATAGCCAGGCCGAGCGTTTCGAAGGCGAGCGACAGCGAGGCAGTGTGGAAATTGCCGGTCGACAACACCAGCTCGTCGTCGCTGAGCACCAGTGGATTGTCGGCGGCGGCATTGAGTTCGATCTCGACGGCACGCCTCGCCTGACCGAGCGCCTCGATCAGAGCGCCATGGATCGAGGGCATGCAGCGGATGGACAGAGGATCTTGCAAGGTAGTCGGCGCCGGCGCCTCGTCGCGGGCAAGCAGATCCTGCAAGGCCTTTGCCGCTTCCTGCTGGCCGGCCGCCGGCCGTGCCATGTGCAGGCGCGGATCGAGGATGGTGCTATTGGCGCCGATACCTTCCATGGTCAGCGCGCCGGCCTGGTGCTGCTGGGCAAGGGCGGACAGCGCATCCGTCACCACGAGCGCACCGCTGCCCGCTGAAACAGCCGAAGCGTTGATCAGCGACAGCCCGTCCTTGGGCGCCAGGCTGATGGGGACGAGGCGGGCCATCATCAACGCCTTGGCCGCCGGCATGCGCCGGCCCTGATAGTCGGCGTCTCCTTCGCCGGTCAGCAAGCGGGCAAGCGCCGTCATCAGCACCAGATCGCCGGCGCCGATCGAGCCGAGCGACGGCATCACCGGGTGGACGCCGGCATTGAGCGCGTCGACCAAAGCGACAAACACGGTGGGCGAAAGTCCGGAGCCTCCCGTTGAAAGCATCGCCGCGCGGGCAAACATAGTTGCCCGCACGGTCTCGACCGGCAGCGCTTCGCCGACCGCGCCGCTGCGTCCTTCCAACAGCTGGCGCTGGAAGGCGCTGGCATTGCCCTCGACCGTCGTGCCGAGATTGGCGCCGAGCCCGGTGTTGAGGCCATAGATCTGCTGGCCGGAGGCGGCGGCCTTGTCGAGCACTGTTCGCGCCTTCTGCAGCCTGCCGAGGACATCGGGTCGGACCTCCACCTTGCGCGCTTCGCGGGCCACAGCGGCGACATCCGCAGTGCCGACGCCGGCTCCTGTCAGGACGAGCGCACTCATGCGAAGCGCAGCCGTTGGCCGATGCCTTGCGCCTGCGCCTTGGCCAGCATCGCCTTGCCCAACGCAATGTCGGACAGCGACAGGCCGCGGTGCCAGAACAGGATCGTCTCGCTGTCATTCTCTCGCCCGGCCTTGAGGCCGGCGGCGATCTGGCCAAGCTCGGCATACAGCGTCTTCTCGCTCAGCCGCCCGGTCTCGACATGGGCGCGCAGCGAGCCGAACTTGCCCCCCTTGCACTGGCCCCAATCGTCGACGACCATCTTCTGCATGATGTCGGTCAGCGACAGCTCCACGGCGCTCATGGTGCCGTAGGGCACGACCAGCGCGCCGGGCTTGATCCATTCGGTCTTCAACAAGGGCTGCGGTTCCGGCAGCCGCGAGGCCTCGACGACGATGTCGGCGCCTTCGACGCAGCTCTTCCAGTCGGCCACAGCGGTCACAGGCTTGCCGAGATCGGCGGAGAGTTTTGCGGCGAAACCGTCACGGCTTTCCGGGCGGCGCGAATGGACGCGGATCTCGTCGAAGTTGAAGAGATGGTCGAGCAGGCGCACGTTCCAGTAGGCGGTGCCGCGCGCGCCGATATGGGCCAGCACTTTTGAGCCCTTGCGCGCCAGATGCTTGGCGCCGATCGCGGTGACAGCGCCGGTGCGCATGTCGGTGATGACGGTGGCGTCGAGGATGGCGCGCGGCGTGCCGGTGCGCGGATCAAACAGATTGAGGATGCCGAATTCCGAGGGCAGGCCGTGCAGGTAGTTGTCGACATAGTCGCCGACGATCTTGACGCCGGCGGTGTCGAGCGGCGCGACGTAGCCGCGCAGGACATTGAAATGGCCATGGAAGGACGGGTCCGGCTCGAGATGGACGCGGGGCTCGATCACCGTCTGGCCATTGCCTTGCGCCACCAGGCCGGCCTCGACGGCGGCGATGATTTCACCATCGGTCATGGCAAGGGCGTCGATGTCGAGGGCATTGAGATAGTCGATATAGATGGGTTTCATCTGCAGTGTGCACTTTCCCCGGTCGCCGCTCATCCATAACAGGCCGTGACGCGACACGAAAGTTTGTTGCGCCGTCTATGGACGCGGCCGGCTAATTGCTGTTCAAACCGGTTCCGTCATGACTGCCATTCCCGACACTGAAGCCTTACCCGAAACGGCCACCAATGCGCGGCGCGTGGCACTGATCGTCGCTATCGCCTTTTTCATGCAATTGCTGGATTCGACGATCATCTCGACATCGCTGCCGCAGATGGGCGCTTCCTTCGGCGTGCCGGCGGTGGCGATGAGCATCGGCATCACCGTCTACATGCTGACCATGGCGGTGTTCGTGCCGCTGTCGGGCTGGCTCGCCGATCGCTTCGGTGCGCGCAACATCTTCCTGCTGGCAATCATCCTTTTTACGCTGGCCTCGCTCGCCTGCGGCTTCTCGCAAAATCTGGCCCAGTTCGTCGCAGCACGTGTCGTACAAGGGCTGGGCAGCGCACTGATGACGCCGGTCGGCCGCATTCTGGTCTTGCGCAGTGCGTCGAAGTCCGAGCTGCTCAACGCCACCGCCCTGATCACCTGGCCGGCGCTGTTCGCGCCGGTGGTCGGGCCGGTGCTGGGCGGCTTCATCACCACCTATCTGTCCTGGCACTGGAACTTCTTCATCAACATCCCGCTCGGCGTGATCGGGCTGGCGCTGGTCGCCCGCTTCATTCCCGGCGACCGCGAGGCCAACCCAAAACCGCTAGACTGGCCGGGTTTCGTCCTGACATCGGCGGGACTTGCTTGCCTTCTGTACGGGCTCGAACGCATCGCGCATCCAGAAGACGGTGTCTTGCCGACGGTGGCGCTCATCGCCTTCGGCGTCGCCATCGGCTGGCTGGCGGTGCGCCATCTCAGGCGCGCACCGCATCCACTGCTCGACCTCTCATCGTTCAAGGTGCTGACCTTCGCCATCTCGACGCTTGCCGCCGGCACCAATTTCCGGGTGGCGATCAACGCCACGCCGTTCCTGTTGCCGCTTCTGTTCCAGGTCGGCTTCGGTCTCAGCCCCGTCGATGCCGGCATGATGATCCTGGCCTATTTCCTCGGCAATCTCGGCATGAAGACGGTCACGACGCCGACGCTGCGGCGCTTCGGCTTTCGATCTGTGCTGGTCGTCAACGGCCTGATCGCCTCGGCGTCGATCATGGCGTGCGCGGCGATCTCACCGCAGACGCCGCAAGCGCTGGTGATTGTACTGATGCTGATCGCCGGCCTGTCGCGCTCGATGCAGTTCACCGCCCTCAACACGCTGGCCTTCGCCGATATCGACGCGGCGCAGCGCAGCTCGGCCGCGACACTGTCCAGCATGCTGCAGCAAGTGGCGATGCTGTTCGGCGTCGCGGTGGCGGCGGCGATCCTCAACCTGTCGCAGATCGCCAGGGACCAGCCAGCGCTCGACCTCGTCGATTTTCGAATCGCCTTCCTGGCGATCGGCGCTATCGGGCTGGTGGCGGCGTTGCGTTTCCTCGCGCTGCCACTAGGTGCCGGTGCCGAGGTTTCCGGCCACGCACCCGGGAACTGAAATCGAATTTTCCACCTGACGCGGAGATAAATTCCGCCTTGCCCTTTCGCCTTGGTCGGTGCTTTCGCAAGCGATCGCAATGGCGCAACCAATTGCTAAAAATCCAGGCTTTTCCAGGCATTGCGCCAGTTTTGGCAATCGATGCGTCCACTCGAGGAATATCGCCGCCGACCGGGCTTCTGAACGCGGATTCATTTGACGAACCGGCGCTAAGCCGATTAGCTTTCCGTGGGATGGCAGCGCTGCCATTGGGGCGTAAGCGGGACATGAACGCGATCGGCTGGCCGAATTTCAGGAGCCTGAATCAGGAAGGCATCGTCTTTGCCATTGCCGTGGTGCTGTTCGTTGCCGCTGCCATCGGCCTGCCGGGCTTCATCGACCCAAACAATCTCGTGGCCATCGTCCGCTCGGTGTCGGTGCTCGGCATACTGGCGCTCGGCATGGCTGTCGTCATCATCGGCCGGGGCATCGACCTCTCGGCCGTGGCGATCATGGCAATGTCTGTCGCCTGGTATCTGCAACTGCTGAATTCAGGAACGCCGGACGGGCTGGCCTTCGCCTATGTGCTGGCCGGCGTGCTCGCGATCGGCCTGCTCAACGGCTTCCTCGTCGCCTATGCCGATGTGCCGGCGATCTTCGTGACGCTGGCGACCGGTTCCTTCGTCTTCGGCTACGTGCGCTCGCAATTGATCACGCAGGATGCCGTGCCGGTGCCGCAGGGCCATTGGGTCGAGCTGCTCGGCGGCCTGCGCTTCCTCGATATTCCCATCGAGGTGTTCGTCTTCGCGGGCCTGGCTTTCTTGTTCTTCCTGTTCCTGCGCTACACTAAATGGGGCCGCTACATCTATTTCGCCGGCGACAATCCGGTCGCGGCGCGCAATATCGGCATTCCGGTGCGGCCGATGCTGGTGCTGCGCTATGTGCTGTCGGCCTTCGTCGCGCTGATTGCCGGCCTGCTGACGGCGGCCAGCCTGCATTCGATCAACACCCGCGTCGTCAACTCGACCCTGCTCTACGACATCGTGCTGGTGGCGGTGATCGGCGGCATCGGCCTGTCCGGCGGGCGGGGCGGGGTGCGCAATGTGCTGGTCGGGGCGGCGCTGATCGGCATCCTTCTCAACGCCATGACCATCATCGATATTCCGCTGCTCTACCAGAACCTGATCAAGGCGGCGATCCTGCTGGGGGCGATCATCGTCGACGGCGTCATCAATCCACGTGACGAACAGACCGCGCAGCAGGGCGATATCTGAGCATGGTCCCGAAGAGAGCATGCTCAAACCGGAAGACTTGACCAAACGCGGACGGTTGGGGCCGTCGGTGAACCACAGTGACCAAACAGAAGGATGTGACATGAAACTGATCAGAACACTCATGGCCGCCGCAACGGCGCTTGCCGTTACCGCCTTCGTGGCGCCTACCTTTGCGGCCGACGATCCGGGCCCGGCCGCCTATGCGCAGTCGCTGAAGGGCAAGCGCGTCATGCTGGTGCCGCTGGCGATGGGCTTCGACCTGGCGCAAGGATGGGCGCATTATCTGAAGACCGAAGTCGAAGCCTGGGGCGGCGTGTTCGAGACGCGCGATCCGAACTGGGTCGTCGATGCCGGCGCGCAGGCAATCACCGACGCCATCTCGTCGGACACCCGGCCGGACGTGCTGATCATCCACGCGCCGGACCTCAACTCCTATTCCAAGCTGATGAAGAAGGCGCAGGCGGCCGGCACCTATGTGCTTCTGGTCGACAATCCGGCCAACTTCCCGGCCGATGCCTTTGTCGGCAGCGACTGGGACCGGCTCGGCCAGCTCGAGGCCGAAGCAGCGATCAAGGGCTGCGGCGAAAACTCGTCGAAGAAGATCGGCCTGGTGCAGGGCGACCAGGCGAACTCGTCCAGCCTTTATCAGTATGCCGGCATCATGAAGGTTCTGGACAAGCATCCCGACTTCAAGGTGGTGGCCAAGCCCGACTCCAACTGGGATGCGACGACCTCGCGCAACGTGACGACGACGATGCTGCAGCAGAACCCCGATATCTGCTCGATCATCGACTTCTGGGATGGTGACGCCACCGGCGCTTCGGCCGCGATCCGCGACGCCAAGCTCGATGGCAAGGTATTCCTGGTCACCACCGGCGGCGGCGAGAAGACCGCCGATTGCGACAAGCTGCAGGACGGCACCTATGGCGCCGTGGTGATGACCGAGCTTGCCCGCCAGTCGGGCGACATGAACGCCATCATCAAGTTCCTGCTGCAGAGTGGCCAGCCTGCCGGCACCTCGCACACCTATATCTACACGCTGGAGAAGGCGACGACCAAGGCGGACCTCAAACCCGACAGCTGCTGGGACCTGAAGGCGCTCCAGGCCGAAGCGGCTGCGAAATAAGCCGATCCTCACCTACACCAATCAACGAGGTGGCCGGATTGTCCGGCCGCCTCTTTCTCTTGCAACAGTGACCTGATGTCCTTTCGCGAACGCCTCCAGTCTTGGCGCTACAATCTCGTGCCCGATCATCTCGTCGGCGAGATCCTGACCAAACGCTGGACTGACAACGCCATTCCGTTCCTGGCGCTGGTGGTGACATTGGCGACTTTCGGCTCGATCATTCCGGGCTTCTTCAAGCTGACCTCGCTGCAGGAATCAACCCGCCAGCTCGGCGAGTTCTCGATGGTGGTCACCGGCATGACGGTGGTGATGCTGGGCGGCGGCATAGACCTGTCAGTCGGCTCGATCTTCGCGCTGTCCTGTTTTTCCGCCGTCTATGTCTTCTTCATCCTCGAACAGTCGATATGGTTGGCGCTGGCCGCCTCGCTCGCCACGGGCCTCGTCTTCGGCGCCATCAACGGCTATCTCGTCGGCTACCTCAGACTGCGCGCCTTTCTCACCACGCTGGTCACTTTCATCTTCGGGCGGGCACTGTTCGACATCCTCGTCACCACCTATGCCGCCGACGTGCAGCTCTCGACGGCTACCTCCGACGTGCTCGACTTCATCGGCGACAGCACCTTCTGGGGCCTGTCGGTCTCGGTCTGGCTGGCGATCATCCTGGCGATCGTCACCCACATCGCGTTGACCCGTTCGCGGCCGGGCTGGCATGTGCTGGCGGTCGGCGGCTCCAGGCGCTCGGCGCATAATGCCGGCATCCGCGTGCGCCGCACCGTGTTCATGACCTATGTCTTCTCCGGCTTCTGCGCCTCGATCGGTGGCTTCCTCATCGCTTGCCGCCTGAGCGGGGCAGGGCCAGGCACGGGTCTGAACCTCGAGATCATGGCGCTGACGGCGGCGGTGGTCGGCGGCGTCAGCCTCGGTGGCGGCCGTGGCTCGGTGATCAAGGGCCTGATGGGCGCCATCATCGTCTTGACCATGACCAACGGCCTGATCCGGCTGGGTTACGGCACCGGCACCAACCAGATGGTCTTGGGCATCATGCTGGCAGTGGCGGTGACCATCGACATTCGCTGGCTGAAGAACCGCCACAAGGTGCTGAACGAGGTCTATGTCGCGCCGGTCTATCTCATGATGGGCGCAACCCAGTCGGCTGCGCCCGGTTCGGGCACGCCCTACGAACTCGACAACAGGCTCTCGGTCGCCGACCATATCGGGCTCGGCGAACTTGAAGGGCCGGAAGACGTCATCCTCGACCGCGCCGACCATCTCTATTGCGGTACCCGCCATGGCGAGATCGTCCGTTTCTTTGCGCCGGACTATGTCAGGTCGGAAGTGTTTGCCCACATTGGTGGCTTTCCGCTTGGACTTGCCTTCGACAGATCAGGCAATCTGATCAGCTGCGTCGGCGCCATGGGGCTCTATTCGGTCTCACCGGATCGCGAGGTGAAACGCTTGTCGGCCGAGACGTCGCGCTCCTGGACCTCGATCGTCGACGATGCGCGGCTGCGCGATCCCAATGACT
This sequence comes from Mesorhizobium sp. CNPSo 4670, assembly GCF_057784235.1. Taxonomy (NCBI): domain Bacteria; kingdom Pseudomonadati; phylum Pseudomonadota; class Alphaproteobacteria; order Hyphomicrobiales; family Phyllobacteriaceae; genus Mesorhizobium; species Mesorhizobium sp. CNPSo 4670. Next base: position 55,755 of record NZ_JBWJFQ010000004.1, read on the forward strand.
GCGACATAGCACCCGATGGCCGCATCTACTTCACCGACTCGACCAAGCGCTACGACGCGCATGACTGGGCGCTGGACTCGATCGAGAACCGCGCCACCGGCCGGCTGCTGGTCTACGATCCGAAGGACGGCTCGACGAAGACGCTGCTCGACGGTTATCGCTACACCAACGGTGTGTGCATGGCGCATGACGGCAAGTCGCTGTTCTTCGCCGAAAGCTGGGCCTGCCGCGTGCACCGCTATTGGCTGGACGGGCCAAGGGCGGGCACCGCCGAATGCGTCATCCGCGACATGCCGGGTTATCCCGACAACATCAACCGCGCATCCGACGGCAATTACTGGATGGCGTGGCTCGGCATGCGCACGCCGAGCTTCGACCTGTCGCTGCGCCACCCCGACATGCGCAAGCGCATGACGCGCCGACTGCCGCAGGATGAATGGCTGTTCCCCAACATCAACACCGGCGGCGTGGTGAAGTTCAATGAAAAGGGCGGCATCGTCGAGGCGATGGGCGACCTCACCGGCGGCGCACACCCGATGGTCACCTCGATGCGCGAGCACAAGGGACATCTGTTCGTCGGCGGCATCCTCAACAACCGCATCGGCCGCTACAAGATATCAGGTGCCGACCCGAACTGGACCAGCCCCGCTTCCTATTGGGGAGCGAAGTCATGATCCTCGATCCGGTGCTTGACCTGTTTCGCGGCAAGGCAGTGACCATTCCGCCGCTCGACGGCGCCTTCCGTCCCAACACGCGGCTGGACGACGCGCCGGCGGTCGCTGAGCTGACCGAGCCGGACAATCTGCTGATTTCCAGCGACAGGCTGTTGGCCTCCAGCGGCAATGCCATACACGCTATTGCTGCCGGCGCCGTGCCAACCTTGGTCGAGACCTTTCCATCTCCGGTTACGGCGTTGGCGCTGTCGCCATCGGGCGAACTGACGGTCGGGTTGGAGAGCGGTAGGCTGTTGATTGCCGGCAAGGAGATTTCGCTGCCGGCCGGGATCGGCTGCATCACCGCACTTGCCTATGCAGACGACGGCACGCTGTGGCTGGCCAATGGTTCGGCTGAACACGCGCCGTCGCTATGGGCCGCCGACCTGATGAAGAAGGGTGCGTCTGGTTCGCTGTGGAAGCGGGACGCGGCGGGCGGTGACTTCCGCAAGGTGGCCGGCGGGATCGCCTTTCCCTATGGGCTCCATCCCATAGGGCGGGATGTGCTGGTCAGCGAAAGCTGGCGCCACCAGCTCGTCCGCTTCGACGGCGCGACCGGCAACCGCTCGACGGTGCTGGCGCATCTGCCCGGCTATCCCGCACGGCTGTCGCCGACCGCCGATGGCGGGGCGTGGCTGACCTTGTTTGCGCCGCGCAACCGGTTGATCGAACTCGTGCTGCAGGAAACGCACTACCGGCAGGACATGATCGAGCAGGTGCCGCCGGCCTACTGGATCGCGCCGGCGCTGGCTTCCAGCCGCAGCTTCCTCGAACCGCTGCAATGCGGCGGCATCCGCACCATGGGCATCCACAAGCCTTGGTCGCCAAGCCGCTCCTACGGGCTGGTGGTCAGGCTCGATCAGAAGCTGCAGCCGCAATTCAGCCTGCACAGCCGCGCCAACGGCACGCGCCACGGCATTTGCAGCGTCGCCGAAAGGGCCGGCCTTCTGTTCATCGCCTCGAGGGGCGGCGACTGCGTGTTGTCCGTCGACCTCGCGTCGGGAGGGTTTTGATGGAACCGATCGTCCGCCTGGAAAACGTCACCAAGACTTATCGCGGCGTGCCCGCGGTGAAAAACGTCAGCTTCGACCTGCGTAAGGGCGAGATCCACGCGCTGCTCGGCGAGAACGGTGCGGGTAAGTCGACGCTGACCAAGATCGTCGCCGGGGTGGTCGACGCCACCTCTGGCAGGATGTTCCATAAGGGCGCCGAAATCGCCTACGCCTCGCCTCATGCGGCGCTCGAAGCCGGCATTGCCATGGTGTTCCAGGAGACCAGCCTGGTGCCGTCGATGACGGTGGCGCAGAACCTCTATCTCGGCACCGAAAAATTCCTCAACCGGCTGCGCGGCACCTACATTTCGGCGCAGCAATTCCTGCAGTCCCTCAACTTTCCCGTCGACCCGAACGCGATGGTGGCGATGCTGGGTGCCGCCAAGCGGCAGATGGTCGAGATCGCGCGCGCGGTACATCACAATGCCGAGGTCATCATCTTCGACGAGCCGACGGCGACGCTGACGCCGGAGGAGAAACGGCATTTCTTCGCGCTGATCCGGCGGCTGAAGGCGAATGGCGTGTCGATCGTCTTCATCAGCCATGCGCTGGAAGAGGCGCTTGATATCGCCGACCGCATCACAATCTTGCGCGACGGCGAGCTGGTCATCACCGACGACACGTCCGCCTTCGACCGCGACCGGATCGTCGCCGCCATGGTCGGGCGAACACTGTCGGGACAGATCTACCGCCAGCGCGACGAAGCGAAACTGCGCAAGGCCGGCAAGAAGGCGCTGTCGGTGCAGGACATTTCGATGAGCAATGTCGTGCGCAACAACTCCTTCTCGATCTTCGAGGGCCAGATCACCGGCGTGTTCGGGCTGATCGGGTCTGGCCGCACCGAGACGTTCAAGATCGTCTCCGGCATCTACAAGCGCGATTTCCTGCGTGGCGGGGCGATCGAACTCGACGACAAGCCGGTGCGCTATCTCGTGCCGAGCGAGGCGGTGGCCGACGGCATCGTCTATGTCACCGAGGACCGCAAGAGCGAGGGCATCTTCGAAACAATGGGCATTGCCGAAAACCTGTTCGGTGGGCTGCTGGCGGCGGGCCGCGAAAAGGCCTGGGTGATCAACCAGCAGGAGATGCGGGCATTGTCAGCAGAATGGACGAAGACGCTGAACATCAAGGCGATCAACGACAATGCACGCGTCGTCGAGCTGTCCGGCGGCAACCAGCAGAAGGTGGTGATCGGCAAGGGGCTGGTGCAGCGGCCCCGCATCGTCATCTTCGACGAGCCGACGCGCGGCGTCGATGTCGGCGCGATCGCCGAGATCCACCAGATCATCAACCGGCTGGCCGATGATGGCCTCGCTGTCGTCGTGATTTCCTCCTACCTGCCGGAGATCATGAACCTGTCGGACCGCATCCTGGTCTGCCGGCAAGGCCGCATCGTCGAAGAGTTTTCGCCGGCGGAGGCAACCGAGGAAAAGATCATGTACGCGGCGGTTCACTAGATTCAGGTGAGGCCAGCCTGCAAATGGCGACTTTCTTGGGCTTCCTGACCTGGATCGCCACGCCGCCGCTAAAAAGTGAATCGGGCAAATGGATTGGCTGCGATTGCTCAAGACCTGATTTAATTCACAAGACGATTCAAACGAAAGGACCAGCCATGGCCACCACGAAACTTCTGAGCGATGCCGAGGTGGAGAAGATCCCGGCTGTGAAGGCGGTGTTCGACGACATCCGTGCGACGCGCAAATCCGATTTCGTCAACAATTTCTGGCGCGGGCTGGCCAATGATCCACCGGCGTTGAAGCGGATCTGGGAGCAGTTGAAGGTGGTGATGGTCGCTGACAGCGCCATCGACCCATTGACCAAGGAGATGATCTATATCGCGGTGTCGACCGCCAATGGATGCTCCTACTGCGTCCACTCGCACACGGCCGCCGCTCGTGCGAAAGGCATGACAGACGTGCAGCATAGCGAACTGGTGTCGATCATCGGGCTGGCCGGGCAGACCAATCATCTGGTCACGGCGATGCAGATCCCGGTCGATCCGCAGTTCGAGGTGAAGTGAGGGCGGCTGCTTTCCGGGGCTGGAATTTTCATGAACAAAAGCACCAGATTTCCAACGTCGCTCTCTGGTTACGAGATTGAAGGCCTGATTGGAATTGACGCTCCCCGACTGGTGCCGCTGTATCAGGGCTGCTCTGACTATGTCGTGCTGGAACGAGGCGAGCCGCCCAACGCTGCCACTGCAAAGGAGGAATTTGAGACCTTTCCACCGAACCGGACGGAAGCCGATAAGTTCATATTCGGGGTGAAGGCGATCGATGGTGAATTTGTAGGCTTGCTGGCCTGCGACCGCAATTATCCGCGAGTGGAGTGTTGGTGGATCGCGTTGTTCATGATCGACAAAACACTTCGCGGAAGAGGGTTGGGGCGAGCACTGTGCGACGACTTTTTCAGGTGGCTGAAATCCCAGAACGTCAAGCGGGTGGAACTTGGTGTGATCGCAGAGAATGAGCGGGCTCTTCGGTTTTGGCAGGGGCAAGGCTTCGAGCTGGTGCGGACCGCGGGGCCAGTCAGCATTGGGGCAAAACGGCATATGGTCCAGATTTTAGGCCGGCCGTTGTGAGCAGATCCAACACATGCACTCGGCCACCTTCATGAAATGAGAAGGGAAGGCGAGCGCTATGCCGGCCGATAAACCCTCTCGGCCGTGTTCCAGAAAATATCCGCCTCAGCTTTCGCGCCATGCTTTGACACCGCAGTGCGATGCGCCTTGAACAGCTCGGCGTGGCTGGTCCACAGTTTCTCGATCGGGAAGTTCGAGCCGAACATCAGGTGGTCCGCGCCCAGGATGTCGATCGCATTGTCGACGATATAGGCGATCAGCGCCGGGTCGTTGCGATGGACGAAGGTGCCGAGGCCGGACAGCTTGGCGTAGACGTTTGGCGCTGCCGACAGCGTGCGCAAGCCAGCCTTCCAGGCTTCCGTGATTTCAGGCTCCATGCCGGTGAGCATGCCGGCATGGGTGAGGATGAAATTGGTCTCGGGGTTCTCGCCGACCAGCGTCAGCCCGTCCTTCATCTGGGCGGGAAAGAGCTGAAGGTCGAAAGAGAGGCCATAATCCCTGAGTCGCGCCACATTCGCCCGCACCTTGGGGTCGATGACCTGATCGGCCGAAGTGGCAAAGCGGAAGGCCGGCGTCTCGTGCCAGTGCAGTTGCATGCGCACGCCGCGCAGCAGCGGATATTTTTTCAACCGGTCGATCTGCGGCCTGATATCGTCCACGGTCATCTCGGTATAGCCGACGATGGCGTGCGGCCAGCCGGTCTCATCGGCAGTTTTCTGCAGGAAGGCGACCTCCTTCTCGAAATCCTCCTTGGCCCAGTTGGTCTGGACATAGACGGCCTTTTCGACACCGGCACCCTTCTGGTCGGCCAAGAATTCCGCGATCGGGTAGTCGCGGCGGATCGGCTCGTACGGGCCGAAGATGCGCGGCACCATCGGCCCGACCAGCCAGGGCTGGTCCTGCTGGCGCCAGATGTGGAAATGCGCATCGATTGCTTTCCGCATCACGAAACCTTCTTCCAGATTGTCGCCGCCGCCGGTGCTGGACGGGCGAGCGACAGGATGAAATCGGTGAGGCCCTTGAGCGACGAGCCGTCGATGAGATCGTCGAGCATTGGCAGGATGGCGCGCAGTGCGGCCGTCGCCGGCCAGAAGCGCGGATCGCCGGCCAGCGGCGTTGCAAGAGACAATCGGAAGGCACGCGCGCTCAGCCGGCGCATCGCTGTCTCCAGTTCGGCATGGTCGCCGCGCTCCAGCGCATCGGAGAGGATGACGACCGCAGCACCGCGTGCGAAAGCGGAGAAGCGTGGCACCGACAGGAAAGCGAGCAGCGTCGGCCCCATGCGGGTGCCGCCGTCCCAGTCGTCGACCTGGGCTGCCGCGCGGGCCAGCGCCTGGTCGCGGTCGCGAATGCGAAGTGCGGCGGTGATGCGGGTGAGCCGGGTGCCGAAAGTGAATATTTCAGCGCGGTCCGCGCCCTGCACGGCGGCATGGGCCAGCCTGAGATAGTCGGATGTGTGCAGCTTCATCGAGCCGGAGACGTCGATCAGGATCAGCAGCTTGCGCGGCACGGTCTGCCTGCGGCGGAGCAGCGGCGAGGGTACGTCGCCATCGGCGCTGACGATTTCTCTGAGCGACCGGCGCAAGTCGAGCTTGCCGCGCGAGTGGGTGCGCACGGTGCGGAAAGAGCGACGGGCAGGCAAGGCCGACGACAGCTTGCGGCGGAAAGCGGCCAGCCTGTCGTCGTCGCGCTGAAAATCGCGCGTGCTCAGTTGTTCGGCGCCGGAGGACAACTCGCCGCCTTCCTGCCGGCTGATCACCTCGATCTCTTCCTGGCTCGCGCCACCATCGTCCTTGATGCGGGTTTCCTCGTCGGCATCGCCTTCGAGCACGGCGGACGCGTTGCCGTAGAAATGGTTCTGGAAATGCGCCTCGAATTCGTCGCGGCGGTCGGGCGGCGGTGCCAGCGTGGCAAGGGCCGCTTCGCGGATGTCGGCCATCGAACGCGGCCCGAGCAATGTCACGGCCTGCATGAAGCCCGACACCTGCTCCGGCGCGACGGCAAAGCCGTAACGGCGCAGCAGCCGGCCGAAGCCGAGGAACGGCGTGGCCGCGCGGGGCAAGGCTGGTAGGCGCTCCGTGCTCACGCCAGGGCCTCCTCGACAATCCGGCCAAGCTCCGGCGCGATGCAGGTCAGGTCTTCTTCGTCCTTGATCAGTACGCCGATCGATCGGCGGAAGGCTTCGGGCCACGGGCTGCCACCCTTTTCCAGAATGGTCGCGGCGTTGGCCCATTCGACCGCCTCGGCAATTCCGGGCGGCTTGGCCAGCGGGCGGGCACGGATGCTCTGTACGGCTGCCGCCACTGCGCGTGCGGTGTCTTGCGCCACATCGCCAGCGCGCAGCATGATGATGGCGGCCTCGCGCTCGGCGTCGGGATAGCCGATCCAGTGGTAGACGCAGCGTCGGCGCAGCGCCTCGGCGAGTTCGCGGGTGCGGTTCGAGGTGAGGATGACGATCGGCTGGGCTGTGGCGCGGATGGTGCCGCGCTCGGGAATGCTGATCTGGAAATCGGAGAGGAATTCCAGAAGCAACGCCTCGAATTCATGATCCGAACGGTCGATCTCGTCGACCAGTAGTACGCGTCGCTCCGGCGCCTTCAGCACCTGCAGCAGCGGCCGGGCGATCAGGAAACGGTCGTCATAGATGTCGATCTCGTGCTCGCCGGCGTGGCGGATGGCGAGCAACTGGCGCTGGTAGTTCCATTCGTAGAGCGCGTGTGCGGCGTCGATGCCCTCGTAGCATTGCAGCCGCACGAGATCGCGGCCGAGCAACAGCGCTATCGCCTTGGCCGCTTCCGTCTTGCCGACGCCCGGCGCGCCTTCGAGCAGCAGCGGCTTGCCCAGCCGGATGGCCAGGAAGATGGCGGTTGCCAGGCTGTCATCGGCCAGATAGCGCGAGGCGGCCAGGTGTTGCGCCATTGCCTCCGGCGAGGTCGCTGATGTCTCGGCGTTCACCTCGGGCATTTCGATCACTCAGTTCGCCGCTTGCGCCCTGAGCGCGCGCAGGATGCGCTCTGGCGTGATCGGCAGCGTGTCGATGCGCACGCCGACGGCGTCGAACACGGCATTGGCAAGCGCTGGTATCTGCGGGTTGGCGCACATTTCGCCCGGCCCCTTGGCGCCATAAGGCCCGTCGGCCGACGGCCGCTCCAGCACGATGATCTCGGTCTCGGCAAGATCGCCGGGGCCGGGCATCAGATATTGGTTGAAGTCGGTGCCGCCATGGTCGCGGTTGGGATAGTAGGGCTCGGTCGTCTCGTAAAGCGCATGGCTGATGCCCATCCATGAGCCGCCGACCAGCTGCTGCTCGACCATTTTCGGGTTCAGCGCACGGCCGATCTCAAAAATGTTCTTCACCGTCAGCACGGTGACCTCGCCGGTCTCGTCATCGACCTCGACCTCGGCCACGGTGCAGGCATGCGCATAGCAGGTCGACGGCTTCATCGCGCCGGTCTCTTTCTCGGGATAGGAGCGCGGGATCAGGAACATGCCGCGGCCGGAGATCGAGCGGCCGCGCTTGAAATGCGCCGACAGCGCGACATCGAAGATCGAGATCGACTTTTGCGGCGCGCCCTTGACCAGGATGTTGCCCTGTCCATCGGTCTCGAGGTCGGAGGCGTTCACTTCCAGCTCCTCTGCGGCCACTTCCAGCATCACCTGGCGGGCTTCCCTGGCGGCCTGGATGACGGCGTTGCCGGCGCGGTGGGTGCCGCGCGAGGCGAAGGTGCCCATGCAGTGCGGGCCGGTGTCGGTGTCGGCGGTGTCGACGACGACGCGGTCGGTCGGCACGCCGATGGTCTCGGCGCAAATCTGCGCCATGATCTGTTTCATGCCCTGGCCGAGATCGACCGATGACAGCGTGACCATGAAATTGCCGGTCGGCGTCGAATGCACCAGGGCCTGGGTCGGGTCGCCACCAAGGTTCATGCCGGTTGGATAGTTGATGGCGGCAACGCCGCGTCCGCGCCTGATCGCCATCTCAAGCTCCCTTCACGTAGGACGACATCGCCATGAATTTTTCCGCCACAGGCCAGTTGGCCGCGCGCGAAGCTTCCTGCATGCACTCGATCAGCGCCGCACCCTCGGTCGGCTGGCGATGCGCCTTCATGTCGCCGTCACGATAGGCGTTGATGAAGCGGAATTCGAGCGGATCCATGCTGATCAGCCGCGCCAGCTTGTCCATCTGCACCTCAAGCGCGAAGTCGCCAATGGTGACGCCGAAGCCGCGCATGGCGGAGGAGGGCGTGCGGTTGGTGTAGACGCAGTAAGTATCGATCCAGACATTGGGGATGGTGTAGGGGCCGGGATAGTGGCCAGCGCCCTTCTGCGCGCCGTAGGGCGAATGGCGCGAATAGGCGCCGGCGTCGGTATAGCCGGTGACCTTGCGCGCGACGATGCGGCCGTCCTTCATGACGCCGTCCTTGATGACCACCTTTTCGGCGGCGCGCGGCGAGGAGATCTGCATCTCCTCCTCGCGGCTGTAGATGAAGGAAACCGGACGGCCGGTGAGCTTGGCGCCGAGAATGGCGATCGGCTCGACGATGACGTCGACCTTGCCGCCGAATCCGCCGCCGACGGTGCCGCCGACGAAATGCAATTTGTTGCCGGGCATCTGCAGGATGATCGAGGCGTTGTCGAGGGTGAAGAACATCGCTTGCGTGTTGGTGTAGCAGGTGAAGCGGTCATTGCCTTCGGGCGCCACCACGCAGCCGGTGGTCTCGGTCGGCGCATGCTCGATCGGCGAGGACTGGTAGCTCTGCTCGAGGACGTGGTCCGCGCCCGCGAAGCCTGCCTCGACATCGCCGAAACGCACCTTGCGGCATTCGCCGCTGTCATAGAGATAATAATTCTGGCCGTGGTACTCGTTGACCAGCGGGGCGCCGGGCTTCAGCGCTTCCTCCATGTCGAAGACGGCCGGCAGCACTTCATAGTCGACCTTAACCTTGGCGGCGGCTTCTTGCGCGGCGCGCTCGGTTTCGGCCAGCACCGCGACCACGGCCTCGCCCTTCCAGCGCACTTTGCCGTCGGCCAGCACCGTCTCGTCCTCCGGTCCAATCTGGATCAGGATCAGGATGGTGTAGACATTGTGCGGCACGTCCTTGGCGGTGAGGATTTTCACCACGCCTGGATGCTTTTCCGCCTCCGAGGTGTCGATCGAGCGGATGCGGGCGTGATGATGCGGGCTGCGCACCATCTTCAGGTGCAGCATGCCGGGGAAACTGCGGTCGGCGAAAAAAGCGGTCTTGCCGGCGACATGACCGGGTGAATCCGAGCGCGGCCGGGGCTGGCCGATCTCGTGCAGATCATCCTTGCGGACATCGGCGAAGTAGCTCTTGCGCAGTTCCATGTTTGCTTCCCTCAGGCCGCGTTCTGCGAATTGGCGCGGGCTGCACGCAGCACCGCCTGGATGATCGGCTCGTAGCCGGTACAACGGCAGATGTTGCCCGACAGCGCCTCGACCACGTCGTCGCGGCTGGGATTGGGTGTATGGTCGAGCAGCACCTTGGCGGCCATGATCATGCCCGGCGTGCAGAAGCCGCATTGCGTGGCGAAGGTGTCAAGGAAGGCGTGCTGCAGCGGGTGCAGGACGCCACCCTCCGAAAGCGCCGATGTCGTCGTGATGGCAGCACCATTGCAGGTCTCGGCCAGCGTCAGGCATGACAGCCGGAGCTCGCCGTCTATGATGACCGAACAGGCGCCGCAGGTGCCTTGATGGCAACCGCCTTTCGGCGAGGTGTCGCCGATCTTGTCGCGCAGTGCCCGGAGCAGCGTCGTGCCGCTGTCGATGAATTCGGCCTTTTCAGAACCGTTGAGCGTGAACTGGACCGGAACCTTTGCCATGTTTCCTCCTTGCGCGCCTGCCCGATTGATCGGACAGACGCGCGCCCCCCAACGGGTGTTTTCAGGTCAGCAGCAGCCGGCCGAGATGGACCGGCAGCACTTCGTTGCGATACCAGGCGCTGGCGATCGGATCGGTGATTGGCGAGGTGCCTTCGCTGCCCACGGCGAGCGCAGGGGCGATGCCGTCCTTGGTCAGGCTTTGGCCGATCAATGCTTTTTCCGCCGCCTTGGCGCGCATCGGCCGGTCTGCCATGCAGCCGAGCGCGATCCGCGCCGAGGACACGGCGCCGTCGCCGGCCAGTTCAAGCACGGCGGCGATGCTGAGCACCGAGACGCCCTTCGGCTTGACCCGCGACACTTTCAGGAAGCGCAAGCCGTCTGCCTTCGGAAGCGCGAAAGCGACCGAAGTGACGATGGCGCGGTTGCTGTCGCGCCCGGCCAGGAAGGTTTCTATCGGCGTTTCGCCGTCATTGGTGCCAACCGTGGCATCGAGCGCCAGCAAGGCAACGGCGAAGTCGCCATAAGGCGCCGGTGCGAACAGATTGCCACCAACGGTCGCCATGTTGCGGACCGCTGGGCCGCCGACGGCGCGCGCGGCCTTGGCAAGGAAGCCGAGGTCCGGATGGCGGGCGATCGTCGCCATGGTCACCGAAGCGCCGATGCGGACCTTGCCGTCGGTGACTGCGATGGATGACAAGGCTGGATCGGTCGAACGGACCAGGCTGGAGACCGAAACATCGCCTTCATTGGCGGCGCGCACGACCAGCGTGCCGCCACCGAGATAGCGGGTGCCCTGGGATTTCAGCGCCGCGTTGGCCTCCTTCACTGTCACAAAAGTCTGCAGTGCTAGCGCCATAGCCGGGCTCCCTCAGCTCTGGCCGGCGAAATGGCTCTTCAGGGCATTGAAGCCGCCCTGGAAGACATTGGCGCCCATGCCCTCGGCCAGCTTGCCCGCTTCCTCGGGCGCTGCGTCGAAGCTGGCGGTCCATTCGGCATAGGTTCGGTCGCCATCAGTCACGCGTCGCAACTGCAGCGTCGCCTTGTGGTTGGTGAGCGGCTGCGGCGTCTCCAGGATCGAGTAGCTGACGAGGAAATTGTTGTCGGAGAAGTCGAGCAGCTTTTCGCGAATGCGGGCGCCACTGGCGAGCTGGAAATTGCGCACGCAGCCGATCGTCGACGCGTCCTTGCCGTCCTCGATATGGCTTTCCACCATGCGCGGGTGCCAGCCTGGCAGGCCGTTGAAGTCGCGAATGCGCGCCCAGACCTGTTCGACCGGTGCGTCGATGACGCTGGAGATGGTGACGTTCGCCATATGGATGTTCCCTTGCAGATGCGGCAGTCGGGCAAGGGTAGGGCGGCCAAGTCAAAGACGCTTATCAATGCGTCTTGAGCCCGTATCAAGGAGTCTGAAAAACGGTGGGAGTCTGAAAAAGGTGGCAGCCGGTTGGCTCAGGCGATCATCCGCGCCGCTTCGCGGTAGAGTGTCGGCGGCACGCCGACATGGTCGCGGAAGAAGCGCGAGAAATTGCCCTGCGTGGTAAAGCCGAGATTGCAGGCGACCGAAATCAGTGGCTCCTGCGACCACTGCAATTGCCGCACCGCTTCCTCCATGCGCAGCGTGTTCCAGTAGACATTGGGCGTCAGATTGGTCTGTTCCTTGAACAGGGCGAAGAAGTGGGGCCGTGACAGGCCGACCGCGCGCGCCACGTCGTCGAAACAGATGCGCTCGCAGACATTGGCCTTCATCAGCTGGATTGCCTTGCGGACGCGGAAATCCTGCATGGTGTTTATGCGGACGCGCGCTTCCTGCGGCGCCGACGCATCCGCGGCATCGAGGACGCTGTCGATGAAACGCTCGATCTCGTAATTGGCGACATCGTCGACGCTTTCATTGTCTATGAGGTGATCGAGCAGACTGGCGGCGGCCTGGTGCAGCCAGGGTTCCAGCGTGATTGCGGCCTGCGAGAACAGCGGTGCGGACGAAGGCAGGTCGCGGCGCCGCCGCGCCCAGTCGGGATCGATGTAGAAGGCGAGGAACAGGCCCGGCGTCCCGTTCCGCGACAGGACATGGCTGTGCGGCTGGAAGGAGTTGATGCCGGCGGCGGTGTGCGGTCCAAGCCGAACCGTCTCGCGGCCGATGGTCATCTCGCCGGCCGTGCCTTCCAGCCAGATGATCAAATGTGCTTCGACATGGGCATGGGTGACGAAGTCGCTTGCGACATTCAGGACAGAAACATGTCCGAACCGGCCCCAGTAGAGCCTGATCGCTTCCGTCATGGGTATTCCTCCCGCAGACGACTGGCCTCCCTTCGCCTGCGGGGGGATTGTGCGGCGGAGTTCGGGGCCGCGTCAAGACGTGGGCCTGTGGCGGGGGTGGATGACGGCCGATGCCGGTGGATTTTCAGACTGAGCGATAGGTAGTGAACCGAATAGCGGTTGGGGGCCTCGCCGGAGTTGGTGCCTCAAACCGAAGCCGTCATGCCGCCGTCGACATAGAGCGTATGGCCGTTGACGAAGGACGATGCGTCGGAGGCGAGGAACACGGCGGCGCCGATCAGTTCGTCGACATTGCCCCAGCGCCCGGCAGGCGTGCGCTTCTCCAGCCAGGCGGAAAATTCGGGATTGTCGACCAGCGCCTGGTTCATCTCGGTGCGGAAGTAGCCGGGCGCGATCGCGTTGATCTGCAGGCCGTGTTTCGCCCAGTCGGCGCACATGCCCCTGGTCAGGTTCCTGATCGCGCCCTTGGTTGCGGTGTACGGCGCGATGTTCGGCCGGGCCAGTTCGCTCTGCACCGAGCCGATGTTGATGATCTTGCCCGTGCCGCGCGCGATCATGTGGCGGGCAACCGCCTTGCCGGCATGGAAGGCGCCCGACACATTGGTCTTGAACAGCCGCTCCCATTGCTCCTCGGGAAAATCCTCGAGCGGGGCGCGAAACTGCACGCCGGCATTGTTGATGAGGATATCGATGGCGCCGATCTCTGCTTCGATGCGGGCGATGTCCGCATTGACCGCTTGAAAATCGGTGACGTCGAAGGTCGAGGCGTGCGCCTTGAAGCCGGCATCGCGCAGCTTTTCGACGGCGCCGCCGATCCTGGCGGCATCGCGGCCGTTCAGCACCACGCTGGCGCCATGTTCGGCCAGGCCACGCGCCAGGGCAAAACCTATGCCCTGGCCAGAGCCGGTTACCAGCGCCAGCCGGCCCTCAAGGCTGAACAGCGAGTTTGCCATCAGTCTTTCTTGTGTTCGACCATGATCTCTGGACAAACGGTTTCCGTTTGTCCGAAAAGCCGGTTTCCACTTTTCGGGATCATGGTCCTAGTCGTTGCGGCGGAAATTGCGGATGCGGTCGAAGAGGACCGCCAGCAGGATGGCGCCGCCGATGAACACGCCCTGCCAGAACGCATTGATGCCGAGCAGGCCGAGACTGTTGCGGATCACCTCGATGAGCGCCGCGCCGACGATGGCGCCGAAGGCGGTGCCAACACCGCCGGCAAGGTTGGCGCCGCCGATGACGGTGGCGGCGATGACCTGAAGCTCCATGCCGGTGCCTAGATTGGTGGTGACGGCACCCAGCCACCCGGTCTGGATGATACCGGCAATGCCGGCCGACAGCGCCGAAATCATGTAGACGGCGACCTTGATCTGGCGCACCGGAACGCCGGTCAGCGTCGCAGCATGCTCGTTGCCGCCGATGGCGAAGATGTGCCGGCCGAACTTGGTCCAGCGCAGGACGAAGCCGGTGATCAGCGCTAAAAGGATCATGTAAAGCACTGGGTTGGCGATGCCGAACACCCAGGCGCCGCCGCCCAGCGCCAGCAGCTTGTTGTGGTCCGGTCCGAACTGGAAGACGACGGTGTTGTTGGAGGCGACCATGGCCAGGCTGCGGGCGATCGACAACATGCCGAGCGTCACCACGAACGGCGGAAAGCCGAGATAGGCGATCAGAATGCCGTTGAAGGCGCCGATGGCAAGCGCGGTGGCGATAGAGGCCAGGATGCCGATCTCGATCGAGTAGCCGGCATGCATGGTGACGGCCAGCACCATCGACGACAGGCACAGCACCGAACCGACCGAAAGGTCGATGCCGCCGGTGATGATGACGAAGGTCATGCCGAGCGCGATGATGGCGACGAAGGTGATGTTGCGGGTGATGTTGTAGAGGTTCTTCTGCGTGGCGAAGGCGTCGGTGGCAAACGACAGGAACAGGCAGGCGAGGATGACCGCGATCACTACCCAGAAGGTCTGGCTGGCAAACATTTTCGACAGCAAGGTGTGCTGTTTCTGTGCGATCGTCTGATCAAGGGTGACTGCCATTATCGACCTTTATCTGCCGGTGGAACGCGCTGAAATCAAACCTGTTCGATCGCACCAGTGATCAGCCCGGTGACTTCTTCGGGCGAGCTGGACGCGATCGTCTTGTCGGCGACCTTGCGGCCACGCCGCATGACGATGACGCGGTCGGCGACGGTGAAGACGTCGGGCATGCGGTGGCTGATCAGCACGACGGCAATACCCTGGTCGCGCAAATGGCGGATCAGGTTGAGCACCTCGGCGACCTGCCGCACCGAGATCGCCGCCGTTGGCTCGTCCATCAGCACGATCTTGGCTTGCGACAGCATGGTGCGGGCGATCGCCACCGCCTGGCGCTGGCCACCCGACATCTGCTTGACGAGGTCTCGCGGGCGGGTCTCGGATTTGAGCTCCGCGAAGATCTGGCCGGCGCGCTTGTACATAGAAGCGTAGTCGAGAATGCGGAAGGGGCCGACGCCGCGGCGCAATTCACGGCCGAGATAGACATTCGCCGCTGCCGTCAGATTGTTGCAGAGTGCCAGATCCTGATGGACGATCTCGATGCCGTGCTGGCGGGCCTCGACCGGCTTGTGCAGGATCAAATCCTTGCCGTCCATCTGCATGGTGCCGTGGCTCGGGCGGAAATTGCCGGCGATCATCTTGACCAGCGTCGACTTGCCGGCGCCATTGTCGCCCATCAGGCCGACAACCTGGCCGGGCTCGATCGACAACGACACATCGTTGACCGCCTGGATGGCGCCGAAATGCTTCGATATGTTGGTGAGTTCGAGAACCGCCACCAGCCTTCTTGCCTCCCCGTGCTTTGCGACCTGCTGCTGTTCCCGGCGTGAATGCCGGCCCTGCTTTGGCCCGCTCTCCCCAGCTCCTCCCGGAAACAGCGTTAGCGTTCTTTTACGCAAAAGCCGACGCGCGTCAATCAATTGTCGGACGAATTAAGGTTGGATTATTCTAAAAATCCGTTTTGTAGGACAAATAGCATTGACGTTGGCGGCGAGCCGATATTAGCTAAGCGTCGGAGGAGATTATGCCGATCCCTGCCTGCGGTTCGCCGGGTGGAATCGGTGGAGGTTTATCGGTCGAGGTTCCGGCTGCACCCCGTGTGTTGAGCCGGTCTAAGGCCGCATCTGGAAATGCTTATCGATCTGTCTTGGCGACACGAGAGCTCGCGAAACGAACCTCGGTCATCACGCGTCCGGTCGATCTGTGTGGCGGGCACGCCGTGTCCGTCTGTTTCAAGGGAGGACTGATATGAGGAAATCACTTTTGCTTGCCGCCGCCGCCATGATGGCGCTTGGCGCCGGGCCGGCTTTGGCCAAGAAACAGCTCGTCATTGTCGTGAAAGGTCTCGACAATCCGTTCTTCGAAGCCATCCACCAGGGTTGCGAGAAATGGAACAAGGAAAACGCCAGCTCGGAATATGAATGCTTCTACACCGGCCCTGCTTCGACCTCGGACGAGGCCGGCGAGGCGCAGATCGTCCAGGACATGTTGAGCAAGGCCGACACCGTGGCGATGGCGATTTCGCCATCCAACGCGCCGCTGATCGCGCAGACCATCAAGACCGCCAATCCGACGATCCCGATCATGACGGTCGATGCCGACCTCAGCAAGGAAGACGTGGCGCTGCGCAAGACCTATCTCGGCACCGACAACTATTTGATGGGCAAGAAGATCGGCGAGTATATCAAGAAGGGCAAGCCGAATGGCGGCACGATCTGCACCATCGAGGGCAATCCTGCGGCCGACAACATTCTGCGCCGCGCGCAAGGTATGCGTGACGCACTGTCGGGCAAGGAAGGCCTCGCGGCGCTCGCCGGAGAAGGCGGCTGGACCGAAGTCGCCGGCTGCCCGGTTTTCACCAATGACGATGGCGCCAAGGGCGTTCAGGCGATGACCGATATCCTCGCCGCCAACCCCAAGCTCGACGCGTTCGGCATCATGGGCGGCTGGCCGCTGTTCGGTGCGCCGCAGCCCTATCGCGATCTGTTCGGGCCGCTCAAGGACCGCATCGCCAGCAACGACTTCGTCATCGGCGCAGCCGACACGATCGGCGACGAGGTGGCGATTGCTCGTGACGGCCTGGTCACCGCACTGGTCGGCCAGCGGCCGTTCGAAATGGGCTACAAGGCACCATCGGTCATGATCGACCTGATCGAAGGCAAGGCCGTCGCCGATCCGGTGTTTACCGGTCTCGACGAATGCACCAAGGACACCGTCGACACCTGCATCCAGAAGTAGGTTCTTGATTTGGGGCGCTCGGTAACGGGCGCCCCCCGTCGATTCCTGAACGGGATGCTGCGGTTGGGGCGACAGGCTCCGGCTTTGACGCGTCCATGGTCTGGATTTTTCGGCAACGAGATCGGCGCGCCGTGCGGGTTCGGACCAGTCCGGACGACAGACGGCCGACGCATTGGAACGTGGATGCCGGACAAGAAGTCAAAGAAGCGAACCGACCGGGCCAAGGCACAAGACAGCCTCCGTCCGGTTGTCATGCGCAGGGCTGGCTCTGCACACTTTTCGGGAGCGAGCGTTCATGTCTCGCTGGCCAGCGAGATTGGCCTCAGGATCGTGCGCGGCGATTATCTGCCCGGCACCATCCTGCCAAACGAGGCCAAATGGGCCGAAATCTTCAATGTCAGCCGTTCGGCGGTGCGCGAAGCCATCAAGATGCTGATGGCCAAGAGCCTTCTGGCCTCGCGCCCCAAGATCGGCAGCTGGGTCGAGCCGAAAGAGCGCTGGAACCTGCTCGACCGCGACGTGCTGGCCTGGTACGCGACGGCGCCAGACCGCGAGGCTTTCCTGCGCACCGTGCAGGAGTTTCGCCATATCATCGAGCCGGAAGCGTCGGCCTTTGCCGCCATGCGGCGCAGCGACGAGCAGATGGCCGAGATCAGCCAGGCCTGCCGCGAGATGGGCGATGCCTTGAGCCTGCAGGAGCGTATCCGCGCCGACACGCGTTTTCATCTCGCCATCCTGCGCGCCTCCGGCAACGATCTGCTGGTGCCGCTCGGCGTGCTGATCGAATCGGCACTCGACCATCTCTTCGACTTCACGACGCAGAGGGTTGGTGATCAGCGGCATGCGCAGAAGCTGCATGAGGCGATCGAGAAGAACATCCGCCTGCGGCGTCCGACAGCCGCGCGCAACGCCGTGCAAAAACTGCTTGAGAACACCGATGAAGGGATCGGGCGGTCACGGCGGTGATAGTGCGGCAGTGACGCCGGCCCTTAGTTGGCTTTCCGTCCGCTGCGCGGACCGCTTCTCCCTCAAATCGTCTGTTTCTTGCCATCCTTCGATGGCATCAGGTCGACGCCGTTGACCTTGCCGATATGGGTTGCCAGCATCGGCACGAATTGCTCGGCCGGGCCGGTGGCGAAGGCGCCGGCGAAAGAGTTCTTGGTGGCGTTGCCGAGCGGGTTGGCGATGCCGGCCGCGCCGGCCATCGATTCCAGATAGGTCAGGTCCTTGAAGGCGTTGGCGATGGAGAATTTGTGGGCGTCGCGGTCGCCCTCCAGCGTCCAGCGCATGAAGGTCTGGTAGAAGCCGCAATCCATGCGGCCGTTGCGGATGACGCTGTCGAAGCGCGGCGGCGAGATGCCGACCTTCTGCGCCAGCGCCAGCGCCTCCGAATAGATCGCGGCATAGCCGAGCGAGATGAAGTTGTTGAGCAGCTTCATGCGGTGGCCGTCGCCAGTGTCGCCGATATGAACGATGCGGCCGGCCCAGGTTTCGAGCACCGGCTTCAGCCGGGCGAAGACCGCGTCCGGCGCGCCGACCATGGCGTCGAGCGTGCCTTCCCAGGCCTCCTTCGGCGTGCGGCTCAGTGGCGCATCGACATAGTCGATGCCGAGCGCCTTGAGTTCGGCCGCGAGTGCAATGGTCGAGACCGGATCGGAGGTCGAGCAGTCAACGACGACCGCGCCCTTTTTCAAGCCCTCCTTGAGGCCGCCGGGGCCGCGAATGATGGCCTCGACTTCGCGCGATCCGGTGACGCAGATGAAGACGATGTCCGATGCCGCCGCGACGTCGCGCGAGGTCGATGCTTCCACGGCACCGCGGCCAAGCAGGTCTTCCGCCGGCTTGCGGTTCTTGCGGCCGAGAAATGTCAGGCTGTAGCCCTTGTCGACGATGTTCTTGGCGATCCCGTGCCCCATCAGGCCAAGGCCGATGAAGCCGATCTTTTCGCTCGCGGCAGTCGTGTTCATGTCTTCAAGTCCTGTTGCAATGATTGATGATCAGCGCTGCCGTTTTGCAGGCGAGGGTGGTTGCGGATTGCGATTTTGTCTGACAATACACATAAATCCCAGCGTATGTGGAGAGCAAAATGACGAAGCGGATCATGTTCACCGGCGGCAGCGGCAAGGCCGGACGCCATGTCGTGCAGTATCTGGTGGAGCAGGGCTGCCAGGTGCTCAACATCGACACCAAGCCGCTCGACAATCCCAAGGTGCGCACGCTGATCACCGACATCACCGACAGCGGACAAGTGTTCAACGCGCTGTCGAGTTATATGGGTTTGCACGAATTCGACCCGTCGCTGCGCGCCCAACCGGTCGATGCGGTGGTGCATTTTGCCGCCATCCCACGCATCATGATCACCACCGACAACGAGGTGTTCCGCATCAATGCGCTCGGCACCTACAATGTCATCGAGGCGGCGGTGAAGCTCGGCATCCGCAAGGTGGTGATTGCCTCCAGCGAAACGACCTATGGGCTGGTGTTCGCCAACGAGCCGCGTGATCCCCAGTATTTTCCGCTCGACGAGGATTATGACGTCGATCCGATGGACAGCTACGCGCTGTCCAAGGTCGTCAACGAGAAGACGGCGCGCGCCTTTGCGCTGCGTAGCGGCACCGACATCTATGCGCTGCGCATCGGCAACGTCATCGAGCCACATGAATATTCACTGTTTCCGAAATGGTTCGCCGACCCGGGTTTCCGCAAGCGCATCGCCTGGAGCTATGTCGACGCGCGCGACCTCGGCCAGATCACGCTGCGTGCCGTCGAGAAGGACGGGCTCGGCTATCAGGTGTTCAACGCCGCCAATGACGATACCTCATCCGACCTGCCGACCGCCGAACTCTTGAAGCGGTTCTATCCCAGCGT
Organism: Mesorhizobium sp. CNPSo 4670; assembly: GCF_057784235.1. Classification (NCBI taxonomy): domain Bacteria; kingdom Pseudomonadati; phylum Pseudomonadota; class Alphaproteobacteria; order Hyphomicrobiales; family Phyllobacteriaceae; genus Mesorhizobium; species Mesorhizobium sp. CNPSo 4670. The sequence continues at coordinate 75,361 of NZ_JBWJFQ010000004.1, forward strand.
ACCGGTCAAGGCCGAACTGGGCGAATACGAGACGCTGCTGTCGAACCGCAAGGCGCGGGATATTCTCGGCTTCCGCCCGGAGCACAGCTGGCGCAAATACGTCAAGCAGGCCTGATCCGCAGGAGCAATCGGGCTCATCTGTGCACAGCGGCCGGCTTTGCCGTCTGAGCCGCTTGCCGCGCTTGACAGCCCCTGCAATCCGGCCTTTCTGGAGCCTATGCGGGACGCGAAGCCGAACAAGGAAAAATCGCCAGCGAAAGCGGCCTCCGGCGAGCGCCCGGCAGGCGTTCGCCGACCTGACGCGGCGCGCATCCCCGGCTCGAGCGTCCATGCTTCGCTGGCCAGCGAGATTGGTCTCAGGATCGTGCGCGGCGACTATCCGCCCGGTACCATCCTGCCCAATGAGGCGAAATGGTCGGAAACCTTCAGCGTCAGCCGCTCGGCGGTGCGCGAAGCGATCAAGATGCTGATGGCCAAGAGCCTGTTGGCGTCGCGCCCCAAGATCGGCAGCTGGGTCGAGCCGAAGGAACGCTGGAACCTTCTCGATCGCGACGTGCTCGCCTGGTACGCGACATCCCCGGATCGCGAGGTGTTCCTGAAGACCGTCCAGGAGTTCCGCCATATCATCGAGCCGGAAGCGACCGCCTTTGCCGCCATGCGGCGGACCGACGAGCAGATGGCCGAGATCAGCCAGGCCTGCCGCGAGATGGGCGAGGCGACGAGCCTGCAGGAGCGCACGCGTGCCGACACGCGTTTCCACCTGGCGATCCTGCGCGCATCCGGCAACGACCTTTTGGTGCCGCTCGGCGTGCTCATCGAGTCCGCGTTCGACCACCTGTTCGCTTATACGACGCGGGAGCTGGATGATTTGCAGCACGCACAGAAGCTGCACGAGGCGATCGAGAAGAACATCCGCCTGCAGCGGCCGGATGCGGCGCGCAACGCGGTGCGCAAGTTGTTGGCCAACACCGACGGCGTCATCCGTTCGCGCTAGGCACCCAAAGGGTCGCGGCTAATCCTCTTTCTCTCGCCCGAAGGCGGCGCGCAACTCGTCTTTGGCGTCCTCAAGCACTTGTCTGCGCGAAGCGGGCAGATTCTTGCCGGCGCGGTTGATGTAGAAGTTCAGCATCGACATGGCGGACTGGAACGGCTCGGCCTTGCGCCGGTGGCTGTGTTCAGCGGATCGCTTGAGGGAGGCTGCGATCTTCCTGGCGTCGTCGGGTTCAAAGACGTGGTCCTCGAGATCCATAGCGTCGCTGTGCTCGGTCACCTCGGCCGACCATTTCTTCTTCGCGGTCATGGCAGGACTCCTTTGCAGGGTGGCTTGCCGGGAAACTCCACACCTTGGCATCGGTTCCCCATTGGTCTTGGGTCTGGTGCGACGGATTTGCCCGCCGTGGCGCTGCTGCGCGTTGCGAATGTGCCGATAGTGGCGCAACGGCAGCCGATTTTCGAGGCCGCTGACAGGAAAACGCCTTGACCCGAACCGACTTGAGCCGGCCGAGCCCCGGTATCGACAGCAGCTATTCCTGGATGCGGCTCGCCATTTCGATGCTGCTTGCCACGATCGGCGGCGTCGGCATGTGGGCCGTCGTCGTCGTGCTGCCCGCTGTGCAGGCAGAGTTCGGCGTTGATCGCGCCGCGGCGTCCATGCCTTACACCGCGACCATGGTCGGTTTCGCCGCCGGCAACGTGCTGGTCGGCCGCGCCATCGACCGCATGGGCTACTGGATCCCGGCGCTGCTTTCCTCGATTGCGCTCGCCGCCGGCCTCCTGCTCGCGGCGCTGTCGACCTCGATCATGCAATTCACCCTTGCTCAAGGGCTATTGATCGGTGTCGGCACGTCGGTGATCTTCGGGCCGCTGATCGCCGATATCTCGCACTGGTTCAACCGCCGGCGCGGTGTCGCGGTGACCGCGGCGGCCGCCGGCAACTACCTTGCCGGAGCGATCTGGCCAACCATCATGCCGACGCTGATGAAGTCTGAAGGCTGGCGCTTCACCTATGCCTCGATCGGCGTCTTCTGCCTGGTGACCATGGTGCCGCTGGTGCTGTTGCTGCGGCGCGGTGCTCCGGAGACTGCCGCAGCTGGTTCGCCGGGAAGCCGGCCGGTGCAGCCGATCTCGCTGTCGCCGGCGGCCTTGCAGGTGCTTCTGGTCGTCGCTGGTCTCGGCTGCTGCGTGGCGATGTCGATGCCGCAGGTGCATATCGTCGCCTATTGCATGGATCTCGGCTATGGCATGGCGCACGGCGCCGACATGCTGTCGATCATGATGGCGGCGGGCGTCGCCAGCCGGCTAGCCTCCGGTTTTCTCGCCGACCGCATCGGCGGCGTGAAGACGCTGCTCATCGGCTCGGTGCTGCAATGCCTGTCGCTGCTGTTCTACATTCCCTTCGACGGGCTTGCCTCGCTGTACGTCGTGTCGCTGGTGTTCGGCCTGTCGCAAGGCGGCATCGTGCCCTGCTACGCGATCATCGTGCGCGAATACATGCCGGCCAAAGAGGCCGGCCAGCGTATCGGCATCGTCATGATGGCGACGATCTTCGGCATGGCGATCGGCGGCTGGATGTCGGGCTGGATCTACGATCTGACCGGCTCCTACGCCGCGGCATTCCTCAACGGTATCGCCTGGAATCTGCTGAACATACTGGCGATCGGTCTGTTGTTTTGGAAGGCAAGGCAACGTGCCGTGGCGATGGCTTGAAATGGGCTGAGCTACTTCGCGTTGCTTGACAAGGGCGAAAGGCTGCGCGACGCCAGAGCATGAGTGGGTGCGGCAAGGCAAGCCGGGTGAGATGACGACAGCAAGGACGATCGTATCCCCGCGCTTTGGTGGGTGCTCTTCCGAGGGAGCGGGTCCTTGATCAAGCCGCGCTCGCGCCGGGGCGGCGGCCGCCCGACCATTGCCGATGTCGCGCGCAAGGCCGGTGTCGGCGCCATCACCGTGTCGCGCGCCCTGCGCGAGCCGGGGCGCGTCTCGGAGGAATTGCGCCGCCAGATCCAGGCCGCGGTCGACGAACTTGGTTATGTGCCGGACCCGAATGCGCGGGCACTGGCTTCGGCGCGCGCCGAGGTGTTCGGCGTGCTGGTGCCGTCGCTCACCAACAACGTCTTTGCCGAGGTGGTGCGCGGCATCTATGACAGCCTGTCGGCCAGCCCGTTCCGCATCCAACTCGGCAACACCCATTATTCCGGCCTCGAGGAAGAGCGGCTGCTGCAGGTCTTCGGTTCGCAGCGGCCGGCAGCGCTGATCGTCGCCGGCATCGACCAGACACCGACCTCGCGAAAACTGCTGGAGAGCGCCGGCTGCCCGGTGGTGCAGGTCATGGAAACCGGGCCCGATCCTGTCGACATGATGGTCGGCTTCTCGCATTTCGACGGCGGCAGGGCGGCGACCGAGCATCTGATCGAGACAGGCTACCGCCGCATCGGCTTCATCGGCGCGCGCATGGACCCGCGTTCGCAGCGGCGCCTGGCCGGCTATCGCGCGGCGATGGAGGCCGCCGGGCTGTTCGACCCACGCCTCGTCACCACCACGCCAGTGCTGTCGAGCGTGCCGCTCGGGCGCGAAATGCTCCGCGACGCGCTAGCAAAGGTACCGACGCTCGACGGTGTGTTCTGCAACAATGACGACATCGCGCTCGGCGTGTTGTTCGAGTGCCATCGCGCCTCGATCGCGGTGCCGAAGACGATAGGCATCGTCGGCTTCAACGACCTCGACATGATGCAGGTGGCGTTTCCTTCGATCACCAGCATCCGCACCCACCGGTATGAGATCGGCCGACGCGCGGTCGCCATGGCGCTGGCGGCGATCGCCGGCAACAGGCCGGAACAACGGATCGTCGATCTCGGCTTCGAACTCAAGCGCCGCGAGAGCACTGCCCGTTGAAACACACAGGAGCGACTGTGTGAATGCCGGTTTACACAACGTCATGGTAGCGCTACCAGTTGCCTAGAGTGGAAACTTACGACAAAAGCCAAGGCCTGTTTATTATATATAAGCGACAGCTGATGCTTGTTTATTATGTATAATATGATAGTTTTTATTTCCCATTTAGAGGTGGCAAGGGAGGGAGCCGGGTCGACATTGGCGACTTAGGAAAGCGCGACAGGCAAGACAGGAGGTGTCTGGCCGGACGCGTGAAGTGCATGGCAGCCAACAACAATCAAAACTGCAACTGGGAGGAATATCGATGATCAAGTCACTCGTGGGTGGCATCGTTGCCGCCACTGCATTTGTCATGCTCAACTCGGCCGCAATGGCCGCCGGCCCCGAAGTCGTGAAGGGACCAGCCGCCGAACCGGACTGCTTCGCGCCCTGGGCCGCAGATACGCAGTTCTTCAAGTTTCCCAAGAAAGATGGCCCGTACCGGATCGCGCTCGCCAATGGCTATATCGCCAACACGTGGCGCATCCAGATGATCCAGACGGCCAAGGCTTACGCAGCGCAGAAGGACGTCGCCTCCAAGCTGAAGGAATTCAAGGTGGTGTCGACCGGCGAGGATGTGCCGGCGCAGATCTCGGCGATCAACAACTTCATCGATTCCGGCTATGACGCCATTGTTGTCAACGCGCAGAACCCGACCGCTTTCGCGCCGGTCATCAAGCGCGCCAAGGAAGCCGGCGTAGTGCTGGTCGCCTTCGACAACATTCTCGATACCAAGGATGCCATCAACGTCAATGTCGATCAGAAGGGCCTTGGCGAACTTTGGGGCAAATGGCTGACCGGCCATATACCCGAAGGCGGCAAGATTCTTGAAGTCCGTGGCGTTGCCGGTACGTCGGTCGACACCGATCGCCACAATGGCATCCATGAGGTTCTCGACGCTTCGGGCAAGAAATGGGACGTCACCGAAGTCGCCGGCAAGTGGGACGATCCGACAGCGCAGAAAGTCACGGCTGACGCGATCGCCACCAATGGTCCGTTCGTCGGCATCACCGGCCAGGGTGGCGATACCGGCATCGTGCAGGCGATGATCGACGCCAAGCATCCGTTCGTGCCGTTCGGCGGCGAAACAGAGAACGGCTTCCGCAAATTCTGCGCGGCCCATGCGGCGGACGGATTGAAATGCTCGTCAGCCGGTACCGGCCCCGCCCAGGTGGCGGTTGCCATCAAGACGGCGATAGCAGCCCTTGAAGGCAACGTCGTCCCGCAGTCGGTCAAGCTGCCGCTTGCGATCGTCGAGGATCCGAACTTCAAGGCAGGTCAGGATTTCTTCCCTGATCAGTCCGACAATTTCTTCGTCGGCAATTCCTTCCCGACCTGCGGTATCAATTTCACCGCGCAGGAAATCATGGGCCAGACCAAGGCCGACCAGTAGCTGCACCCAGGCGCCGCGGGATATTCCGCGGCGCCGACCACTCGATATCCCTAGTCGTCAAAGAGCCTCGGGAGGCCCGATGGACGGTGCGATTCCGCTTTTCCGAATGGAAGGCATATCCAAGCGCTATGGTGGTGTGCGGGCGCTGGAAAAGGCCGAGCTTTCGGTCTCATCCGGTAGCATTCACGGCATCCTCGGCGAAAACGGTGCCGGCAAATCGACGCTGATCAAGGTGATGGCCGGTGTCGTTGCGCCCGACGAAGGGCGCATGACGCTAGATGGCCGCGAGGTGACGTTCGCTTCGCCGGCTGCCGCCAACCAGGCCGGCATCGTCTGCATCTTCCAGGAACTGTCGCTGGTTCCCGAACTCAGCGTTGCCGACAACATTGTTATCTCAGACCCGCCGACGCGGTTCGGCATGATCGACCGCAAGGCACAACGCCGGATCGCGGAGGAAGCGTTGGCGCGCGCGGGCGCCGCAGACATCCACCCGCTGGCGCTGGTCAAGGACCTGCCGCTGTCGCGCCGCCAGATGGTCGAGATTGCCAAGGCGCTGGCACGCAAGCCGCGCATCCTGATCCTCGACGAGGCGACCTCGGCGCTGACCGCGACGGATGTCGCCAAGATTTTCGGCGTGCTGAAGCGACTGCGCTCGGAAGGGCTGGCGCTGCTCTATATATCGCACCGCATGAACGAGATCGCCGAACTGGCCGACCAATGCACGGTGTTTCGCAACGGTCGCAATGTCGCCAGTTACGCGGCGGGCACAAAGAGCGACAATGAAGTCGTCGAACTGATGATCGGGCGAGAATACAGCCACATCTTTCCGCCGAAGCCGCCACGCGCTTCGGCTGCCGCCGTTCCGGTGTTGGAGGCACGCAAGCTTTCATGGACCGACCGGTTGGACAATGTCTCGCTGACCGTTGGGGCAGGTGAGGTCGTTGGTCTTGGCGGCCTCGACGGTCAGGGCCAACGCGAACTGCTGCTTGCCTTCTTCGGGGTGTTGCGCGGCCTGTCGGGCCAGATCTTCATCGACGGCAAGCCCGTTGCCATCGCCAGCCCCGCCGCCGCACGTGAAGACGGTATCGGCATGGCGCTCATTCCCGAAGACCGCAAGACCGAAGGGCTGATGTTGCCGATGACGGTGCGCGAAAACCTGTCCTTCGCCGCGCTCGACCGGCTGTCCAAAGCCGGCATCATCGACCGTGCCGCCGAGCAGCGGCTGATCGACGACATGGTCGGCCTGCTGGCGATCAAGACCGCGGGGCTCGACATTCCGGTCGGCGCGCTGTCGGGCGGCAACCAGCAGAAAGTGGTCATCGCCAAATGGCTGATGCGCCAGCCGCGCATCATCCTGCTCAACGATCCGACGCGCGGCATCGATGTTGGCACCAAGCAGGAGCTTTACCAGCTGATGCGCAAGCTCGCCGATGCCGGTGCTGCGATCCTGTTCTATTCGACCGACTATGACGAGCTGATTGGCTGCTGTGACCGCGTGTTGGTGCTCTATGATGGGGCGGTCAAGCGCGAGTTGATCGGCGCGGAGATCACCGAGCGGGCGCTGATCGCCAGCGCGCTCAACATCCATGGCGAGGAGAGCCCTGTGAGCCTGGGAGCAAACGCGTGAAGGATTGGCGCTACTGGCTGGCCGAGCAGCGCGGGACGCTGCTGGCGCTCAGCATCTTCATCGTCATGTTCGTCATCTACACCTCGAACCACCCGGCCGGCTTCACCGCCAATGTCGTGCAGACGGCAGCGAACAAGGGCGTGCTGCTCGCCTTCGTCGCAATGGCCCAGACGCTGGTGGTGATCACCGCCGGCATCGACCTGTCCGTAGGCATGATCTTCACCCTGACCAATTGCCTGGCGTCCTGGCTGGTCATCGGCACTGGCATCGAAACCGCCTTCGGCGTCCTCGCGGTGCTCGGCACCGGGCTGCTGTGCGGGGCGATCAACGGCGCCATCGTCATCTATGGAAGGCTGCAGCCGATTGTCGCCACCATCGCCACCGGCGCCGTCTACTTCGGCATTGCCCTGCTGCTGCGGCCTTTTCCCGGCGGCTCGGTCAACGAGGACCTCGCTGACGCTTTGACCGGACGACTGTTCGGCGTGGTGCCGGCAAGCTTGGTCGTGCTGCTGGCCGTGGTGTTGTTTGTCTGGGTGCCGTTCAGCCGCTCGGTGCTCGGTCGTGCGGCTTACGCAGCCGGCTCGTCGGAGACGGCGGCCTACATGTCCGGCGTGCCGATCCGCCGTGGAAAATTCGCCGCCTACGCACTAGCCGGGCTGCTTGCCGCAGTCGGCGGGCTGTTCCTGACCTTCTTCACCTATACCGGCGACGCAGCCTATGCCAGCGGCAACGCCTACACGCTGTTCTCGATCGCCGCCGTCGTGCTTGGCGGTGTTTCGCTGTTCGGCGGCAAGGGCAGCGCCATCGGCGCGATCTTCGGCGCGCTGGCGTTCCGCACCATCGGTGACCTGCTCTTCGTCTTCGATTTCGATCCGCTCTGGCAACCGCTGTTCCAGGGCGTTATCCTGCTGATCGCGGTCAGCCTCGGCGCCTTCGCCCTGTTTCGGGTCCGCAACCGGCTGGAGTGGTTCCTGTGAGCGAAACGACGCTTGGCGGCATTGCCGGCCGCATGCCCAGATTCATCCGGCACGCCGATCCGGCTGTGCTGACGGCCTTTGCCTGCATCGTGCTGCTGCTGTTCCTAGGCAGCCTCTATTCCAGAAGCTTCCTGTCTCCTGAATACCTTCTGCAGCAGCTCAAGGTGGCGTCGTTCCTCGGCGTCATCGCGACCGGCATGATGCTGGTCATCCTGCTTGGTCAGATCGACCTGTCGGTGCCGTGGTCGGTCGCAATGGGCGCCATGATGGCCAGTGCGGCGGCCGCCTATGGTCCCGTCGGCGTGGCGCTGGCTATTCCGTTCGGCATCGTCTGCGGCATGCTGATCGGCGTCGTCAACGGCATCGGCGTCGCTTATCTGCGCATCCCCTCGATGATCATCACGCTGGCCACCAACGCCGTCGCGCAAGGGCTGATGGTGGTCTACACCGGCGGCTTCTCGCCACAGGATTCGGCAACGGGCGCGATGCGTTACCTGGCGACCGGTTTTGCCGTTCCGGGCGTCCCCAACGCGGTCATCATCTGGGCGCTGATCGGTGCGGCGATGGTGTTCGCATTGACCCGCACCAGCTTTGGCCGCGCCGTCTACGGTATCGGCAATCGCGAGCGCGCCGCCTATCTCTCGGGCATTGACACACGGCGCGTGGTGATGATTGCCTTCGCCGTCTCGGGCGGGCTTTCGGCCTTCGGGGGCGTGCTCCTGGCCGGCTATGCTTCCAAGGCGGCGCAGTCGATGGGCGACGCTTATTTGCTCCCGTCGATCGCCGCGGTGGTGCTTGGCGGCACGTCGATCCTGGGCGGACGCGGTTCCTATCTCGGCACCGTCGCCGGCGTCATCCTGATCACGCTGCTGCAATCCATCCTTTCCGTCATGCAGATGCCGGAGGCGGGGCGGCAGATCATCTATGGCATCGTCATCGTTGCCATGCTGTTGCTCTACGGCCGCGCGCCGGCAAGCCGCTGACAGTGGACGAAAAGACGGAACAGGCGCCAACGGGCGCTCCCGGTTCGGTGCCGGCCATTGTGGTGATGGGCGTCGCCGGCTGCGGCAAGTCGGCCGTCGGCACGGCGCTGGCCGCCACGCTGGGCGCCATCTTCATCGAGGGCGACAGATTGCATCCGCCCGAAAACGTCGCGCGCATGGCAAGAGGCGAGCCGCTCACCGATCAACTCCGTGAAGGCTGGCTCGACGCGATTGGCGAGCGCATCGTGATGTCGGTAGGGCAGTGCGAAGGCGTGGTTGCCGCCTGCTCGGCGCTGAAGCGCAGCTATCGCGAGCGGCTGAGCGGCTTCTGCCCGGAGATCGTCTTCCTTTATCTGGAGATCGACGCTGCCACGGCGAGGCGACGCGTCGCCAGCCGCAAGGGTCATTTCATGCCGGCGAGCCTGGTCGACAGCCAGTTCGCCATCCTCGAGCCACCGGCGGCGGATGAGCGGGCATTGACGCTCGACGCGACGCGCCCGGTCGGCGAACTTGTCGCCGCCGCGGTTCGTCAGATGCGCTAAATCTGCGACGTCAGTTCGACCGGAAAATCATCATTGTCGGCGTCGCGCATGGCGGCGAGGCTGCGATTGTCCAGCACTTCGGCAATCGCCTGGCGTACTTCCAACATCATGTGCCGGACCTGGCAGGTCGCCTCGTCGCAGTCCTCGCAGCGCTGATACTGTGTGCGGCTGGCGCAGGGGATCGGCGCCAGCGGTCCGTCAAGCACGCGCACGACATGGCCGATCTTGATTTCGGAGGCCGGCCGGGCAAGGCGATAGCCGCCTTCCTTGCCCTTGCGGCTCTGGACGAAGCCGGCGTTGCGCAACTCGCCCAGGATGGCATCGAGGAACTTCTTCGGGATGTTGTTGGCGACCGCGATGTCGTTGACAAAGGCCAGTTGGCCAGCCGGCAGGCCGGACAGATGCACAAGGGCCTTGAGGCCGTATTTGCCTTTTTTAGTCAGCATACCCAGATCAACCCATTGAAGCCCCAACCACCCGCATCTGGCGACTGTTTGTGTGCAAATAATGACGTTTTCGCCGCGCGATGACGTTTCGCGAAAACAAGCCGCCAGATGGCACGTTAGGCACAAACGCGTTGATTCTTTGTAACGTTTTGCATCATGAAGCCGATAGAGCCTGTTCCACCCGATAGAATCGGGATGGAACTCTGCTTCTCGGCTTGAACATGATTCTGGTGAAAACCGGATTCCGCTGTTCGGGATCATGCTTTGGTCCGCTGAATACCGGATTGCCGGCGCACGAAACGAAAAAAGCCGGCACAGCGCCGGCTTTCGCGTTCACCTCGGATGCTGCCCCGTCAGCGGCTGCCGTAGGTCTGGTCGAGCAGGCCGCCGGCGGCGAAATGCTCCTTCTGGACCTTATCCCAGCCGCCGAAGACGTCGTCCACGGTCAGCAGGCGGACATCGGGGAAGTCGGCCTTGTATTTGGCGGCGACGGCTGCATCGCGGACTCGGTTGCCGTTCTGCGCGAGGATGTCCTGGCCTTCCGGCGTGTAGAGGAAGTCGAGGTAGGTCTTGGCCAGATCGCGCGTGCCATGCTCGTCTGCCACCTTGTCGACGATCGCTACCGGGAATTCGGCGAGCAGGCTGACCGAGGGCGTGACCTGCTCGAACTTGTCGTCGCCATATTCCTTGCGGATGCCGCGGGTCTCGGACTCGAAGGTGATCAGCACGTCGCCGATCTCGCGTTGCACAAAGGTGGTGGTCGCGGCGCGCCCGCCGGTGTCGAAGATCGGCACGTTGTTGAACAGCTTGGTGATGAATTCCTTCACCTTGGCGTCGTCGCCCTTGAAGGCTTCCTTGGCGTAGGCGGTGGCCGCCAGATAGGTGTAGCGCGCATTGCCCGAGGTTTTCGGGTTGGGGAAGATCACCTGGACGTCGTCGCGCACGAGATCGTTCCAGTCCTTGATGTGCTTGGGGTTGCCGGCGCGCACGAGGAAGGACGGCAGCGAATAGAAGGGCGAGGCGTTGTCGGGAAAATCCTTCTGCCAGTCGGCCGAAACGAGGCCCTTCTTGACCAGGAAATCGATGTCGGTGACCTGGTTGAAGGTGACGACATCGGCGCCGAGCCCTTCGGCGATGGCGCGCGCCTGCGCCGAGGTGCCGGCATGCGACTGGTCGACGGTGACGCCGGGATGCCCGGCGATGAAGGCCTTGTTGACCTGGACGAACAGTTCACGGCCGACATCATAGGATGCGTTGAGCAGTTTGTCGGCCGACCAGGCTTGGGAGGATGCGAGGAACAGGCCGGCGACGGCGGCGGCGCCAAGGAAAAATCGCTTCATGAAAACAGACCTCCGATGCAATGCGTTTATGGTCGGACCATAGCCGTGGGGCATGATGCGCGACGAGGCACGCGCAGCGGCTCCATGCTCGTGCCGCGAGAAAAGATATCGCCAAAACGGCCGGATGTTAGGATCTCCTTCCAGGCATGCGTCTTTTCGATGTCCCGGCCGGCACAATGGCGCTGCGTGCGCGCACAATCCTTCCAGAACCGATGGGCAGGCGGATTCTATCAACCGGCCGGGAAGAGCTTCCACCGGCCGGGGCGGAAGGCCACCCGGCTTTTCTGCGCCGCGGGGTGATCGACCGGCAATTCGATTTCGACCCTCTGGCGCTCGCCGCCGATCTCAAGCTCCACCCGCCGCGTACCGGCGACGCGGCGGCTGGCGGCGACCGTGCCGGCGATGCAGCCGCTGCAGCCGTCTAGCAATTCGACATCGTGCGGGCGGAAGAACAGCGTCGCATCGCCCGAGGGCTCGTGAGGCGCGGCAAGTCCGATAGGGCGGTCGGCAAGCCAGATCTCGCCATTCTCGACCTTGACGGGAAGCGAGCTCGATTCACCGATAAAGCCATAGACGAAGGGCGAGTTCGGCGTGTCGTAGATGTCGTCGGCGGTGCCGACCTGCTCGATGCGGCCCTGGCTCATCACCACGACGCGGTCGGCAAGCTCCAGCGCCTCTTCCTGGTCATGGGTGACGAAGACAGTGGTGTGGCCGGTGGCGTCATGGATTTCGCGCAGCCAGCGGCGCAATTCCCGGCGCACCTGTGCGTCGAGCGCACCGAACGGCTCATCGAGCAGCAGCACCTTGGGCTCGATCGCCATGGCGCGCGCCAGCGCCACGCGCTGGCGCTGACCACCGGAGAGCTGTGCCGGATAGCGCTTTTCCAGCCCCGAAAGCTGGACGAGGTCGAGCAGTTCCGAAGCCCGGCGGCGGATCTCCTGCGCCGGCGGGCGCGACAGCCCATGCCGGACCTTGAGGCCGAAGCCGATGTTGTCGGCCACCGTCATGTGCCGGAACAGCGCATAATGCTGGAAGACGAAGCCGACATTGCGCTCTTGGATGGACCTTTGCGAGGCGTCCTCGTCACCGAAGAAGATTTTCCCCCGCGTCGGCCGCTCCAGCCCGGCAATCAGCCTGAGCAGCGTCGTCTTGCCGGAACCGGACGGCCCCAGAAGCGCGATCAGCTCGCCCGACTTGATGTCGAGCGACACGTCGTGAAGCGCCGGAAACCGGTCAAACTCCTTGCGCACGTTGGCAACGCGAACTTCCATGCAAATCCCTCTATCAGTGTCCGCGCGTCGCGGCGATCTCGGCGCCGTAGCGCATCTCGAGAAGTGTTTTCAAGACCAGCGTGACGAGCGCCAGGCCCGCAAGCAATGAAGCGACGGCAAAGGCGCCGACGGCGTTGTACTCGTTATAGAGGATTTCGACATGCAGCGGCATGGTGTTGGTCAGGCCGCGTATGTGGCCCGACACCACCGACACCGCGCCGAACTCGCCCATGGCACGTGCATTGCACAGAAGCACGCCATAGAGCAGCCCCCATTTGACGTTGGGCAAGGTCACGTACCAGAAGGTCTGCCAGCCATTGGCGCCGAGCGACAGGGCTGCCTCCTCGTCGCCATTGCCCTGTTCCTGCATCAGCGGGATCAGTTCGCGGGCGACGAAGGGAAAGGTGACGAAGACGGTGGCCAGCACGATGCCCGGCACGGCAAACAGGATGACGATGCCATGCGCCTTCAGCCAGCCGCCGAGCAGCCCCTGGGCGCCGAACAAAAGCACATAGACAAGGCCAGAAATGACCGGCGAGACCGAGAAAGGCAGGTCGATCAGCGTGGTCAGGAAGGCCTTGCCCTTGAACTCGAACTTGGCGATCGCCCAGGCGGCGGAGATGCCGAAGACGATGTTGAGCGGCACCGAGATCGCGGCGACAAGCAGCGTAAGCCGGATCGCCGAGCGCGCGTCGGGATCGCTCAGCGATTGGGTATAGGCGCCGACGCCTTTCGCCAGCGCCTCGTGGAAGACGATGATCAGCGGCAACAGCAGGAAGATGCCGAGGAAGGCGAAGGCAAAGGCCATCAGCGCCAGGCGCGCCGGGCGGCTCTCCGTGACCGCCGCCGACTGGCTCTCGTGATGCGGCTCATAGGATTTGATCTCGGGATCAGCCATAGCGCTTGCGGCTCCATGCCTGCACGAGATTGACGACCAGCAGCATGACGAACGACAGAGCGAGCATGATCGCCGCGATCGCGGTCGCCGCCGGATAATTGTATTCCTCCAGCCGGATGACGATCAGCAGCGGCGCGATCTCGGATTTATAGGGCAGGTTGCCGGCGATGAAGATGACCGAGCCGTATTCGCCGACGCCGCGGGCGAAGGCCAGCGAAAACCCGGTGACAATGGCCGGTGCCAGCCCCGGAAACAGGATGCGGGTGATGATCTGGAAGCGGCTGGCGCCAAGCGTGGCGGCGGCTTCCTCAACCTCCTTGTCGATCTCTTCCATGATCGGCTGCACGGTGCGCACGACGAAGGGCAGGCCGATGAAGACCAGCGCGATGACGATGCCGAGCGGCGTATAGGCGACCTTGATGCCGAGCGGCATCAGCAATTTGCCGATCCAGCCGTTCGGCGCGTAGAGCGTGGTCAGCGCGATGCCGGCCACCGCCGTCGGCAGCGCGAACGGCAGGTCGACCATGGCATCGACGATGCGGCGACCGGGAAAGCGGTAGCGCACCAGCACCCAGGCGACCAGCGTGCCAAAGACGACATTGACGGCAGCCGCGATGAAGGCGGTGCCAAAGCTGATTTCCAGCGCCTTGATCGTGCGGCGATCGGTGGCGATGGCCCAGAATTCAGGCCAGCCAAGCGCGGCCGAGCGCCAGAGCAGCCCGGATAGCGGGATGAGGATGATGAGGGTGAGGTAGGCAAGCGAGAAGCCGAGCGTCAGTCCGAAACCCGGAATGACACTCGGCTGTCTGAACCGCCACCCCGCCTGCGCGGGTGCTGTGGTCATATCGTCCTGATCTAGATCTAGCTCACTGGGCCGGCTTGTAGATCTGGTCGAATATACCACCGTCGCCGAAATGATAAGGCTGTGCTTTCTTCCAGCCGCCAAAAAGCGGATCGTCGATGGAGATCAGCTTGATATCGGGTGTCTTGGGAAGATCAGCCGGAGCCACAAGGTCGGGCTTGGCCGGACGATAGTGGTTCTTGGCGATGATTGTCTGGCCTTCCTTGGAATAGAGCCAGCCCAGATAGGCTTCGGCGACCTTGCGGGTGCCCTTGGCGTCGACATTGGCGTCGACAACCGCCACTGGTGGCTCGGCCAGGATCGATGTCGGGGGATAGACGATGTCGAAGTTGTCAGCGCCGAATTCGTCGAGCGCCAGATAGGCATCGTTCTCCCAGCCAATCAGCACGTCGCCGATGCCCTTTTGCGCGAAGGTCACGGTCGAACCGCGGGCGCCGGTGTCGAGCACCGGGGCATTGGCATAGAGCTTGCCGACGAATTCCTTGGTCTTGGCCTCGTCGCCGCCGTCGTTGGCGTTAGCGTAGGCCCAGGCCGCGAGATAGTTCCAGCGCGCGCCGCCGGAGGTCTTGGGATTGGGCGTGATCACCTGGGTGCCGTCCTTGACCAGGTCGTTCCAGTCATGGATGCCCTTGGGATTTCCCTTGCGGACAAGGAAGATGATGGTCGAGGTGTAAGGCGCTGAATTGTTTTCGAATTTTTTTCGCCAGTCGGGATTGATCTTCTTCGATTTCGAGACGATGGCGTTGATGTCGCCTTCGAGCGCCAGCGTTACCACATCGGCGTCGAGGCCGTCGATCACGGCGCGAGCCTGGGCGCCCGATCCGCCATGCGATTGCTGGATGGTGACCGTCTCGCCGGTCTCGGCCTTCCAATGCGCCGCGAAGGCTTCGTCATAGGCCTTGTAGAGCTCGCGTGTCGGATCGTAGGACACGTTGAGGATGGTGGTGTCGGCAAACGCGAAACCGAGCGTGCCGAACTGGACAGATGTGGCGACCAGTGCGCCGAGCAGTTTCCTGAAATGAGGTTTGGTCATTTCTGCCTCCGTTGAACCGGCGCCAAATCTACCGAATTGATAGCAATTAGATGCATTCAATGTTGCCTTTTTTGCCCTCCTGAAGAAAATGTTCGACGATATCTCGGTGTGTGGAGAAATTTCTTCCTCATGGCTGCGCTGAGCGAACTCTGAGCCTGCCTGATGATTGATCTAGGCTTTGGACCGGCCGGGACAAGGACTTCGCAGGCCGAGCCCGATTCGCTCAACCTTCCCTGTCGATGGTGATCAGCGAAGCCAAGTTCGGGCTGTTGAGCGGCACCGACGAGGGACAGCGACAGCCGGCAATGACGGCGACGTCGAACAACTCGGTAATGTGTCCCTTCAACTCGATCCACTCGGCTATGCCGCCGGTATGCAGGTCGATGATGTAGAGCGCGCAGCGCGGCTCGGCGTCGCGCGTCTGCAGATTGTCCTGCAGCGGCAGGTCCTTGAACAGGCCGTCGCGCGGCAGCGAGGTGGTGACGATGGCAAAGCGGCCATGAAAGCTCAGGCCGCGCAGGAAGCCGGGGCAGAAGGCGATGTTCTGCCGCTGTCCGGTTGCAGGATCGATGCGGACCAGGAAGCCGCGGCCGGAATCGAGCACCCAAAGCGCGCCGTCATGGACGCGCGGCGAATGCGGCATCGACAGATCGTCGACCACCACCCTGTCCTCGGTGATGTCGATGATCATGCCGCCTTCCCAGCGGCGGTCGCGCCAGCCGCCGACCGAGTCCGACCGGCTGATCGCGCTGACATAGCGGGCGCGCCCGTTCTGCATGGCGAGACCATTAAGATGACAGCGGTCCTCAGGCACCAGCTTGCTGATGAAGGAGGGCTTCCACAACGGCCGGAAGGAATGCGTCGGGCTCAGCGTCGCCAGGCAAGAGAACTTGGTGTTGATGAAGACGATCTGGCCATCTTCGCGGACGGCCAGCTCATGGATGTCGAGGTCGCCCGTGTATGAAGCAGCGCGCGGCATGTACATGCGGTCGTAGATGGCATTGGCGACCTGGTCGGGCCCGAGGATGTTTTCCAGTCGCCACACCGCCGTGTCGGAGGCCAGGATGATGCGCTGCCCGGTAACGGTCACGCCCATGGCCCTTACGAAACTGGTCTGGTGGATCGAGGCCTTCCTGTCGCCGGTGAGGCCGACCAGGAACAGCTGTCCGGTCTGGTAGGAGGTGAAGGCCAACGAGCACTGCGCCGTCTCCATCCAGTTGATGAAGCCGCGCGACAGCGAGATGTTGGTCTGCTGTTCGGCCGCACTGGGAGACGCGGCTTCGGGCGGTTTCGCCGGGGCCTCGTCAGTGGCCTTGGATGTGCTCACGCTTGCTCCATAGGTGGACCTAGAGCGGTTCATCGTTTCACGGAACCGCAGAACCGTTCTATCTCTCTGTTTTGACGCAATTCCGGACGGAAAACCGTTTCACACTTTTCCTGGAATTGCTCCAGTCATGACTACGCCGGCCGCGAGGGCCGGCGCAAGAAGTTCAGATGCAATCCGCTGGACTACCAGCCGTAACGGAGTGCCGCGCCAACAGAGCCGGCGCTGTAATTGGCGCCGAAGCGGACGCTGCCGCGGACCACGCCGGACCAGTTGCTGGCGCTGGCCACGTTCACGCCGACGCCGACCTCGCCGAATGTGCCGTTGCCGGCGCTGTCGGTGGCCGAGAAGGCGCTGCCGGGGAAGTTGATGTCGACGGCGTTGCTGTCGCCGAAATGGTTCCAGACACTCAGCGTCAGATCCGGACTGACGGTCATGTCGTTCATCTGCATATCGGTGCCGATGCGCACGCCGATCCTGGCGCGGCCGCTGCTGCCGTTCTGGAAGTCGATGTCGCCGCCAAACAGCGATACCGAATCCATATTGGTGCGGACCCATTCCAGGCTGGCTTGCGGCTCGATGAAGCCCCAGCCCATGGCGACGCGGTAGCCGGCGTCGAGGCGCGCGCCGATATTGGTGGCGTTGGTGCTCGCCTTGCCGCCGACGTCGTTGATGTCGACATCGAGGAAGTCGGCCTTGACGAGGCCGTCGAGGTAGAAGCCGCCATTCAGGTAGGTGGCATAGGCGCCGACCGTGCCGCCCTTGTAGTCCCAGCTGTCGTCCGTCGCCTTGAAGTCGAGCCTGGAGGTGACGTAGCCGCCCATGACGCCGAACAGCATATCGCCGCCGGCGATACCTTCGAGCCCCATGTCGATGCCGCCGAGGAAGGCACCGGTGCGCTGCTTGCGATCGAGGTTGAGGGTCTCGCTCTGCAGCGAGACCGGATCGGTGAAGTTTACGCTGCTGTCGCGATTTGACCAATCGCCGGACGCCCGCGCCCAGAGGCCGCCCATGCGTGCCGCGAGATTGTCCTCCGGCATATCCGCGTTGTGGACACCGCTTTCCTGTGTGCGCAGATCCGCCATGCGGTCCTGCCAAAAGCCGGTCGTGTCCAGCCACACATCCTGTGCCCCGGTCACGCCGGCAGGCAGTTCGAAACCGGCATTGTCAAGGCCGATGGAACGCAGGCCGTGTGTGTTGCCCTGCAGGAACAGGCCGTAGGTGAAGAAGCCGGCATTGACGGGACCAGCCAGATCGAAATCGCTGTCGGCGGTTGTTCCGGTCACCGTGACCACGGGGATGAAGACCGCCGGCGCGCCGGCGCCGACAACATTCACGACCAAATCGGTATGACCGGACGAATTGCCGCCGATCGTCAGAGTATCGGCGACGCCGTTGGTAAAGTTGGCGTCGACGCCGAGCTTGGAATTGCCTTGGCCGGTAAAGTTGCCGCTCGTGGTTAGTCTGTCGCCGGCCACGCCATCGATCATCGTTGTCAGGCCGGCTCCGGAGCCCAGGCTGCCGTTGACGAAGTTTTCGAGGCCGATGAAGCTGACAGTGCCTGGTGAAGACCCAAAGAAGCTGCCTGATGCGTAGAGGGTGCCAAGATTGTTGAGCGCATCGGCTCCGGCGCCGAACTTGCTGTCGGTGAATGCCCTGAAGATGCCGGCGTCATTGACGCTCATGACATTTCCGGCGTCGCTCAATTCGACCCGGCCGGCAATCACGCCGGCATCGTCGATCCTGGTTGTTCCAGCGGTCGACTTGATGGCCAGGTTGTTGTTGGCGCCGACAAAGCCGGACGTGCCGATGGTGACCGTGGAGCCGCCGCTCGAACTGACCTGCAGGCCGCCAAGCTGGCCGTGAATCTTGCCATCGTTGGTGACGAGCACTGTGCTCGACGCGCCGGTTGCGCCGGCGATTGCGCCGAAACCCACGCTGCTGAACAATTCCGCATTGTGTCCGCTGTTGTTGATGACGATGTTGCTACCGCTGCCGCTCGTGTAGGCAGCCAGCCCGGCAACGCCGCCCTTGGCATTGACGAATGCCGTATTGGCGACGGTAACGCTGCTGTTGTCGCCACTGGACTTGGCATAGAGGCCTTCGCCGGCCGTCGAGACGATGTCGCCACTGTTGGTGACGCTGATGGTGCCTCCGGCTCCGTAAGTGCCGGCGGCAATACCCTTGCCCCCCGATTTGATGACGGCGGCATTGGCAAGGCTGATCTTGCCGCCATCGTCGGGATTGGAATTGCCCGGGTCGGACGGATCCTTGTTGCCGGCCTGTGCAAAGATGCCCGACGCATCGCTGCCTGTCGTGGTTATCGTGCCGCCAGCCTTGTTGCTGATGACGATGCTGCCGTTGCTGGTGGCCGGGAAAAGGGGCCCTTGGCAGCTGCAGGTGCCATACAGGTTGGCGATCGCGGTGATGCCGTTCGCACCAACGCCGATGGTTGTGATCGCGCCACTGTTGGTGACGCTGATCTGGCTGTTGTCGCCATTGACATTGGCGGCGATGCCGGACGAACGACCGTTCGTCGAGGTGCTGTCGCCGGTCCTGATGGCGCCGCTGTTGTCGACAGCAACCATGCCGCCGTCACCGTAGGACTGGGCGAAGATGCCTTCGGAATTGGCGGCGGTGGTGATGCTGGCGCTGTTGGTGACCGAAATGTGCACGTTGCTGGCCGAGGAATAGGTGCCCGTGGCCTGGATGCCCGTCGCGTTAGGACCGCCGGCAGTCGTGTCGATGGCGCCGCTGTTGGTGATGTCGATGGCGATGTCGCTGCCAATGGCAACAGCCAGGATGCCGTAGGAACCGTTCCCGCCCAGTTTTCCGGCTGTGATCGCGGCCGAGTTCGAAACCGTTATGGCGCCGCCATTGCCATAGGTGATGGCGGCGATGCCCGTGTGGCCGGAATTTATCGTGGCGGCGTTTGTAATAGTGATGGTGCCGCCATTGTCGGGGTCGGTATTGCCGTTGCTACCTGCCAGCGCGAAGATGCCGAACGTACCGGTGCTGGTGTCGATGGTGCCGCCGGCCTTGTTGTCGATGACGATGCTGTCGCCGCTGCTGCCATAGGAAATGGCGACCGCCGTAATGCCATTCGCGTTCGGGTCCGTGGTTGTGATCGCCCCGCTGTTGGTGACGCTGATCTGGCTGCTGTCGCCGTAGACGTTGGCGACGATACCGAGCGAGCCGGCATTGATGGCGCCGCTGTTGTCGATGGTGACCGTGGCGCCGGTGCCATAGGAGCGGGCGAGGATGCCCTCGGAATAGGCGCCGGTGGTGATGCTGGCAGTGTTGGTTACTGAAATGTGCGCATTGCTGGAGTCGTAGTAGCCAGCCGTGGCCTCGATGCCGACAGACCGGTGACCGCCGGCGGTCGTGTCGATGGCACCACTGTTGGTGATGGTGATGGTCGCGTCACTGCCGTAGGCGACAGCCATGATGCCGTCGGAGACATTGGCGCCGCTGGTGCCGGCCGTGATGGTGCCCTTATTGTCGATGGTGATGTTGCCGCCTGCGCCATTGGTGAAACTGGCGATGCCGATATTGCCGGCACTGACGGTGGCTGCATTGGTGATCTTGACCGTGCCGCCATTGTCCGGATTGCCGGCCTGGGCGAGGATGCCGTTGGCGCCGGCGCCCGTCGTGGTGATGGCAGCCTTGTTGACGATGACGATGCTGCCGTTGTCGCCATAGTAATGATTGGCGATCGCCGAGATACCCGAAGCGGTGTCGCCGATCGTGTTGATGGCGCCACTGTTGGTGATGTTGATCTGGCTGTTGTCGCCGTCGACGGTGGCGAAGATGCCGGACGATGTGCCGCTCTGGGAGGCACTGGCGCCGGTCTGGATGGCGCCGCTGTTGTCAATGGTCACGACGTTGTTGGAACCGTAGCTGGCGTTGGCATAGATGCCCTCGGCGTTGGGGCCAGCGGTCAAGTTGCCTGAATTGGTGATGGTGATGTGGGTGTCGCTGCTGAAAACGGTGCCGCTCGTGGCGGCGTCGGTCGCCTTGATGCTGTCGCTGTACGAGTTGATGGTGCCGGTGTTGTTGATAGTGATGTCAGCTCCAATGCCGTTGGTGCCGGCATAGATACCGCGCGCGCCGGTAGACTGCGAGAAAGTCGGCCCCGGAATGAGTGAAGTCGACGTCGTGGTCAGCAGCCCGCTGTTGGTGATGTCGACGATGTTGCCATTGCCGGCGGTCACAATGCCGATGGCGTTGTCGCCAGCCACGCTTGCGGCGCGTGCGACGGTGTTGGTGCACGAAATCGGCGTTGCAGCAGCGTTGACGGTGATCGGCGAGGGTGAGGCCGGCTGCATGCAGTTTGCCGCGAAGGACGGGGAGGCGGAGAGCGCTGCCAGCGTCGAGCCAAGCGCCGTGCCCAAAAGCAGCGAGCGGCGACGCTTTGGACATAGTTGAACGACGTCGCGCACGAACACGACGTCAAAACCCGACGTAAAACCCATTGGAAGCCCTCCAGCGGCCATGCGTATCCTTGCGGAAGGGAATTGCAATTCGAGTCTGCGCGATTTCAGGGCAATTATTAGTGACGGGCAACTTAAGTTGTATTTATACAACAACTTGTTGAAGTATCAGTTCGCTGAACAGCAGCTCCACCGATTTGGTGGCTGTCTCACCTGGCGGTCACGGGAAAGTCGAATCGCTGCTTGGCGAACGGTTCATTTGCCAGCGTGAAATGCCACCACTCGCGGGCATAGTTTTTGAAGCCGCCGGTGCGCATGACATCGAGAAGCATCTTGCGGTTTAGCGCGGCTTCGCCTGCGAGGCCGCGGTGGGCAGTTTCGCTCATCGGGTCAAAGCAGTCGAAGCCGCTGCCGAAATCGAGCGTGTCGGCATCGACGGCGCCGCAGGCCGGTTTCGGCGCGGATCTTCTGTCGGCTCGCGCGATGGCGAGATCGACCGTCGAGCCGCGAGAATGGCTGGACAGTTCTCCGACATAGCCCTCGGCGATGAGGTCGCCGCGCTTGACTCGCGGATACCACTGCGGATCGGGCGGCCCGCCCTCTCGTGTCCATTGCCCCATTGCGGCGACGGCGCGCGCAGGGCGGTAGCAATCGAACACGACCAGCGTCAGGCCCTTGGCGGCAATTGCCTTCTGGACGCCGGAAAGCGCCTTGGCCGCCTGCTCGGTGAGTATGCAGGCCGGTGCCTCATAGCCGTTCACCTTGCGGTGCAGGAAATTGCCCGATCCGGCGTAACGGATATCCTGGCGGATCGAAGGGTCGATATCGGCGAGGCGAACAAAGCCGGCGGGCAGGATATCGGCATGTGCCGGCAGAGCGAAAGCCGCGACCATCAGTGCGCAAAAGCCAATGCACTGAGTCGCCTGGCGCATTCTATTCAAGGAACGCTTTCACTCGACGAACACTTTCACGCTGGCTGCGCGTCCAGCTGCATCGATCACAGTCAGTGTCGAGTAGCCGGCGCCATCCGGCTGCCAGGTTGCGGTGCGGCGGCGGTCGATGCCGGTCAGCGGCTTGCCGTTGGCCAGCCAGCGGAACGGCGCGCGGCCGCCCTGCAGCTTCAGCACCAGCGGCGAGGCATCGGCTGAGTTGGTGCCGAGGTCGACGCGAGCGCCGTCCGGCGGAAAGATGATGGTCGGCGCGGGTTCGGTCGGTGTTGCCTGCACGAGCCCGTCCGAACCGGTGCCGAAGCGGGCGAGCGTCGTCGGCAGGTCCTCACGTTTGGGGCTGAAGACGCCGGGCGGCTTGCCCGGCAACGGCACGGTGACCAGACCCGAACGAACAAAGCCCTCGAACAGGATGGGGGCGGCCGAGACGTAGCCGGAGAGGCCCGGAACCGCGCCGGCGTCGGGGCGGCCGACCCAGACGCCCAGCACGTAGCGTCCGTCGAAGCCAACCGACCAGGCGTCGCGGTAGCCATAGGAGGTGCCGGTCTTGTAGGCGATGCCGCGCTGCGAGGCGCCCTCGGGCGGCTTGACGCCAGACAGGATGTCGATGATCTGCCAGTTGGCCTGACCGTCGAGGATGGTGGCGGTGGTGCGCTCGGCATTGGCCGGCTCGGTGCCGTCATGCAGCGTGTGCGTCTTGCCGCCATTGGCGAGGCCTGTGTAGAGCTGGACGAGATCGCGCAGCGACACACCGACGCCGCCGAGGCCGATGGCCAGGCCCGGCGCCTCGTTGACTGGCAGCGTGGGGCTCACCCCAGCCTGGCGGAAGCGCGCCATCAGCCGCGTTGGCCCGACCGCGTCGAGCACGCGGATCGCCGGCACGTTGAGCGACAGCTGCAGAGCCTGGCGGATGCTGACGTCGCCCTGGTAGCCCATGTCGAAATTCTTCGGCCGGTAGCCGGAGAAATCGACCGGGCTGTCGTCGATCAGCGTTTCCTGCGCCACCAGCCCCTGTTCGAAGGCGAGCCCATAGATGAACGGCTTCAGCGTCGAGCCAGGCGAGCGGACGATCTTGGTCATGTCTATCCAGCCGGAGCGGCTGGCGTCGAAGAAATTGGCCGAGCCGACCTCACCGAGAATATCGCCAGTGCGGGCGTCGGCCAGCACCATGGCAACGGAGAGGCGAGGCCCAAGCTTGGTGGCGGCGTCCCTGGCGACCTGCTCCAGCCCTTCCTGGACTCTCTTGCGGATCGTCAGCCGCAAGGGTTGGCCGGGGACGGCCTTGGGCAGCATCGCATAGGCGGCGTGCGGGGCAAGCGCCGGCAAGGTGCGGCGCAGGCCCGACACATCGTCGAGAGCCGCGCGCGCGGCCTCGCGCTCGCCGAGCAGGCCGGCTGACACCATGCGGGTCAGCACCCGGTCGCGCGCGGCGTGGGCGATCTGCAGGTTGCGGTCGGGCCGGCGCTTTTCCGGCAGCTGCGGCAAGGCAACCAGCAGGGCGGCTTCCGAAACGGTGAGCCGCTTCGGCTCCTTGCCGAAATAGGCCAGCGAGGCGGCGCGCACGCCTTCCAGATTGCCGCCATAGGGTGCCAGGGTCAGATAGCGTTCGAGGATTTCGCGCTTGGACAGCCTGCGCTCGATCTGGATGGCGCGCAGCATCTGCTTGATCTTGGAGCCGAGGCTGCGGCTTTCGCGCGGCTCGATCAGCCGGGCGAGCTGCATCGACAGGGTCGAGCCGCCGGAGACGATATGGCCGGTTGTGGCGAACTGGCCGGCGGCTCGGGTCAGCGCCAGAACGTCGACGCCCTCATGGTCCCAGAAGCGCTTGTCCTCATAGGTGACCAGCATGTCGACGAACTGCTTGTCGACCTGGTCGAGCCTGGTTTCGAGCCGCCAATAACCGTCCGGCGTGGCGAAGGCGCGCAACAGCTGGCCGTCGCGGTCCTGGACTTCCGTCGAAACCGTGAGCTCGGCCGGGAGCGGCGGCGGAAAGGCGCGGTCGAGTTCCCAGAGGGAGGCGACGGAAAGGGCAAGGATGCCGGTGCAGGAAGCTGCGGTAATGGCTGCGCGGCGCAGGATTTTTTTTGAGAGCATGCCGCTGCCCCTCATCCGCCTGCGGGCACCTTCTCCCCGTATGGTGACGGGGAGAAGGGGGATGTCGCTGGCGCCATCGTTCTGTTCATGATCGCCACCATCGGCGCCTTACGGCGCCTTGACCTCCATCATGCCGGTGGCGGTGCGGGCCGAATATTGCGGCCGGTACATATCCTCCACCGTCGCCGCCGGATGGGCGTAGGTGCCCGGTGTCACTGCGCGAACGACATAGGCCAGCGTGATGTTGCGGTCGCCGTCGCCCTCATTGGGGTTGAACGCCGCGACGAAACGGTCGTCGCGGAATTCGAGATGGGCGGCGTCGGTCTGGGCGAGCCAGGAGAAGTTCGACAATTGCGCACTGGAGACCAGGCCCGGATTGTCGATCTCGAAGCCTGCCGGCAACAAGTCGGTGATCAGGAGGCGCGAAGGCCAGTTGTTCTGCTCGTAGATCTTGAGCACAACGACATAGCGTTCGTTCTGCGTCGCCTCGGTGACGTTGGCTTCGGTGCCATCGAGCTTGTAGTAGGTTCGGCCGATGGTGAAGCCGTCGCCGCTGGCCGGCAGCGGCTGGATCGGCGACGCCACGGTGGTGACGACGGCCTGCAGCGGGGTCTTGCCGGTGTTGGCGATGGCGAGCGGGCTGTCGACCAGGTCGCTGCCGTTGATCTGGTTGGAATAACCGCCAGAATGCGGCGCGCCATTGACGGTCAGCGTGATCGAATCATTGCCTTCCTTCAATGCGCGGGCCGCCAGCAGCATCCAGGATTCGTCCTGGGTGGTGGTCCAATCGGCTTCGGCGCGTTCCTTCGTCACCAGCTTGATAAGCTCCGGCACGATCGTCGGCACCGGCTTCGATTCCGCCGCCAGCGCCAGCATCGCGGCGCCATCACGCAGCGGCGAGCCATAGTCGGAGCGGTAGTAGTCGTAGTCGGTTGTCGCCTTGGCGAGCTGCAGCGCCGTCTTGAACGTCGCCTCGGCGCGCGGCGTGTCGCCGTAGAGCGCCAGGCTCGCCGCCAGCTGGGCAACCGCCATCGGGCTCGAGAAGGCTTCGAGCTGGGTGTCGGCATAGTAGCGAAGGTCGCCGATCGAGGCCTTCTTGTTGCGGGCCAGGACGTAGAGGGCATAGGCGATCTCGCTGCCACGGTCCTGTACGCTCTGATCGTAGCCGAGCGAGTTCTGCAGGTTGCTCAGCGCCTGGTTCATGGCCAGGCTCGGCACGTCGTATTTCTGCTCACGCGCCCGGGTCAGGAAGTCGGTGACATAGGCGTCGAGCCAGAGGTCGCCGGAGCCCGGACCCCACAGGCCGAAGCTGCCGGCAGAGGCCTGGTAGCTCAGAACCTTGTAGATGGCATCCTGGATGCGGCCATGCAGGTCAGGATCGCTGGCCATGCCGATGCCGGAGGCCAATTCATTGACGTAGAGAAGCGGCATGGCGCGGCTGGTGGTCTGCTCGGCGCAACCATAGGGGTAGCGGTCGAGCGTCATCAAAAGCGACGGCACGTCGAAGGCTGCGGCCTGCGAAACGCCGACGCTGACAGAAGCGCCGTCGAGCAGGCTTGCCGCCAGGAGCTCCTTGTCGACGCGCAACGCACCGCCATTGCCCTTGAGGTCGACGACCAGGCGGGTGGTGACCGGCAATTGCGCCGGACGCACCGGCACGTACAGCGTCTGCTCGACAGCGGTGCCGTCGGCATGGGCAAGCTTGATGGTGATCGAGGCATTGCCCGCCGTCTGTGCGATCAGCGGCACGGTCAGTGTCTGTCGCTTGCCCTTGGCCAGCGTCAGCTTTTCAGGCAGAGGCTTGTCGCCGGTCGACAGGTCGCCGGTCGTGTTTATCGACAGCGCATAGTCACCGGCCGGGCCATCGGTGTCGGCGACATCGAGGCGCATGACGGCGGCGTCGCCAGGCGCCAGGAAGCGTGGCAAGCCGGCGGTGATGACCACCGGATCACGCACGATGACGTCGGACTGGGCATGGCCGACCGCTTCCTTGGTCCAGGCGACAGCCATGACGCGCACGGTGCCGTTGAACTGCGGGATGTCGAAGTCGATCCGCGCCTTGCCGTCGGCGTCGAGCTGAACCGGACCAGAGAAGAAGGCGACCAGCTTTTCGGTCGGAGGGCTGCCTTGCGTCTGCATGTTGGCGCCGTCGCCGCCGGTCCTGAGCTTGCCGGTGTTGCCCAGCGAGCCGTCGATCAGGCGGCCGTAGAGGTCGCGGATTTCCATGCCCAGCATGCGCTGGCCGAAGAACCAGTTTTCCGGATCCGGCGCTTTGTAGTTGGTCAGGTTGAGGATGCCGATATCGACGGCGGCAACCATGACATAGGCGTTGCTGCCCGGCTGTACGCCGGCCACCGCGACCGGGATCGACAGCTGCTGGCGCGGCATGGTCTTGTCCGGCGGCGTGAGGGTGACGGCGAGCTTCTTCGAGCCCGGATCGACCTTCAGCCATTTCACGCCGATGGCGCGGGCCGGCATGCGCGATTCCTGTGCGTCGCCAGGCCGGAACAGGGTTGCCGTGACATAGGCGCCGGCACCCCAGTTGTCGCCGACCGGGATGTCGACGGTGCTGCCGCCGGCCGGCACGGTTGCCGTGACGGTCTTCAACAGCTTGTCGGAGCCGATGTTGATCAGGAGTTCGCCTGCAAAATGCGGCGATACCTTGAGCTTGGCCACTTCGCCGGCGGCATAGGTGTCCTTGTCGAGGCCGATCTCGAGGCCGTCAGGCGTTTCGGTGGTGGTCGAGGAAACGTACCAGCCTGCGTCGAACTCATAGCTGGTCGCTGGTCCCTCGGGATCCGACGTCTCGACCTCGAGCCGGTACTGGCCCCAATCGACCGGCACGGAGACAGTTGCGTCGCCGTCGGCGCTGAGGTCGACCTGCCCGTTGGCGATCGACTTGGTGAAGGTGACCGGCTCGTAGTTCCACGAGTTGTTGGAGCGATACCACTGGTAATTGCGTTCGACCTTGACCAGCGTCCAGTGCGCGCCTTTCAGCGGCTCACGCTTGCCGTCGGGATCGACAGCGATCAGGCTGAACTTCGCCGTGCCGCCTTGCGGCACTTCATTGTCGGCGAAATCCGGGCGGATGCCGATCATATGGCCTTGCGGGCGGATGCCGATGTTGAGCGAACGCTCGATGGCACGGCCGCCGGTCTCGCGCATCCGGACCGTCACCTTGGCGTCGACCAGCTTGGTGGTCGAGGGCAGTTGCTCGACGGAGACCGGGAAGGTCGCCTTGCCGTCATCGCCAACCACCGGCAGATCTGTGAGAGGGGTGACCGTGGGTTCGGCCGACTGCTCATCGGCGAGGCCGAAGGAGAAGCCCTGGAAACGGTCCCAATCGCGGGACGTCGACAGGGTCAGCTCACCCTCCAGCGCCAGGCCCGCTGCCGGCGCGCCGTAGAGGAAGCGGCCGTCAATGTTGATGTTGGCGGTTTCGCCCTGTGCGATCTCCTGCTTGTCGGCCTTCATGTCGAATTCGATGCGATCCGGCACGAAATCCTCGACCAGGAACATCTGGCTGGCGACCGCCGGCTGCTTGGGATCGGTGTAGATCGACACCGACCAGGTGCCGCGCATGGCGTTCGGCTCGAGCGGCAGGTCGACGGCGTGGCCGCCGGCCGATGCGCCGTCGCTGACGATGCGGCGGTCCTCGACGCCGTCGGGGCGCGAGAAGATGAAGGTCAGCGGCAGGTTCTCGACCGCCTTGGCGGCGCCGTCGCGGGCAAGGGCCGCGACATGGACATCCTCGCCGGCGCGGTAGATGCCGCGCTCGGTCCAGGCATAGACGTCGAGCGCGCCGGGCGCCGCGCGTCCGGTGACACCGCGGTCGGACAGGTCGAAGCCGGCCCGGCCCATGTCGAGAAAGACGAAATCATTGTCGCCCTGCTTGGCCATCAGCACGGCCGGCACCATGCCGCCGTCGCCACGCGTCAGGCCGGGGTTGAAGACGGCGTGGCCGTCGGCATCCGTGGTCGCGGTGCCGAGAACCTCGTTGTTCCGGGCAACCAGCGTCAGTTCGGCGCCCGATATCGGCTTGGCGCTGCCCAGAGAACGGGCAAAGACATTGAGCCCGTCCTGGCCGGTATAGGTCGACAGGCCGATGTCGGAGACGACGAACCATTGCGTGGCCATAGAATTGTAGTCGTCGCTCTTGTCGTTGACGGCCTGGGCGGTCAGCACATAGACGCCGGGCTTGCGTTGCGGCAGCGCCTCGTCGACCGGGAAGGAGGTGGTGACCTCCTTGTTCAGATCATTGGCGATGTCGAGCTGGCCTTGCCAGACCGGCTCGCCCATCTGCTCGGAAATGTTGGAGATATCATAGCTGTCGAGCTGGTGGAGGAACTGATAGCCGGAAAGAAGCTGCGCCAGCGAACGGTCGCCGATGCGGTAGAGCTTCATCTCGGCCGCGTTCATGTTGACGGTGACGACCGGAATGCCGCGGCGCGCGCCGGCCGGCAGCACGAAGCTGTCGCCGGTGAAGCGGGCCGATGGTGCCCGATCCTGCACATAGATCGACAGCACCACGGGGGCGGCGGTCACCTCGCCGATGGCGGCCGGCAGACCGGCGCGGAAGGTGACGTCGTAGTGCTGGCCATGCTCCAGACCTTCGACACAGATCTGCTTGTCCTTGGCCTCGACTCCCTTGGGCGGCGCGTTGTCGACGGTGACGAACTGGGCGTAGTCGACGCCGGTCTTGACCAGGTCCTCGGAGAATTGCGCGCAGATGCGCGGCGCACTGGTGTCGGCATCGACAGTGTGGTCGATGACGCGGAAACCCTTGCGGGCCTTCAGGTCGGCATAGTCGGCCTGGACCGCCGGCGAAGGGACCAGCGCAAGGCTGGCCTCATAGGCCTGGAGGGCTGGGCGGTAGAGATCGCGCTTGTCGAGGCCGTTGCCGAGCAGCGCCAGCACTTCGGCGCGCGTCTTGGTGGTGCGCAGCAGCTTATAGGCGTTGAAGGCGGCGGAGGTGCCGTTTGCCGGCAAAGTGGAAGCCTCGGAGGTGTTGGCGGCAGGCTGCACGGCCAGAGTTTCGCGCGCGAGGTCGAGCCAGAGCTGGCCATCATCGGGCATGACGGACACGGCGCCTTCATATCTCAACATGGCGGAGCGGTGATCGCCGGTAAGCACGGACTGTTCGGCGGCATTCGTCAGCGCCGTCAGCCCTTCCGTCGGCTTGACATAGGCCGGGCCCAACAGCTTGTTGCGGTATTGCTGGGCCTGATCGGCCATCCAGTTGGGAAAGAAGGCAAGTTCCGGCGGCGCGCCGATGTCGGGGTCGCCATCGATGTTGGCGACCTTGCCGGCGACCGCACCGTTGAACGGCTTCAGCTGATTGTAGTCGGATTTGAGGAAACACCATTTGGCTTTGTTGTTGTAGGTGAAGGCGCGGCAGGCTGGATCACCAAGACATGTCGTCTTGCACTGGTCGAGCGTGACATTCTGGTCGGACCTGAGATCAAAGCCGAAATAATCGGAATTGTCCGTTGTCGCGATTCGCCTGGCTTCAGCCGCTTGCGCGACACCACTCCAGGCAAAAAAGAGAAGAATCAGGATCGACAGACCACGAGCCGCGCGCATTGCCATAACACCCTCCCAGACACTGCTGACGTCCAGGCATGATCAAGCATCAGTCCTGCTTGTCAACACAAGGACGCGACAGGGTTCCGCCTGCCAACGGTTTCCTTTCCGGCCGATCGCCGGTAGTAGCTCCATAGGACAGGGGATCACGCTTTCTTGCGGCGACGCAGAAGGTGTGAATTCCAAGCCCGTCCTATTTCAGACAATTGGATTGTGGCCCCTTTACGAGCGCTTCAGAACTTCATTCCAATTTTAGGTTTTCATTCTAGGTTGTCTTAATGCCGGCGCATGAAGAGCAGATGTCAGGAGGTACCGCGCCAGGGCGTGTGCTTTCGCGCGCCCTGCTTTTGGTCATGATCTGCTCAACCGCGCTTGTCGCCGAGGCCGGAAATGCTGCTGCTTTCGAGCTTTTCGGCATCAAGCTGTGGGGATCGTCGAAGGACGAGGACGCCGACATCGTCGACCCCCTGCGCTATGCCGTCACCATTTCCGCGCCCGATGCCGACAAGGATCTCCTCAAGAAGCTCGAAAATGCCTCGGCCCTGAAAAGCGACGAGGAGCGCCCGGTTTCCGGCTCGCTCGGGCTGATGGCCAAGGCGCGTAGCGACCGTGAACAGCTGGTCGCGGCGCTCTATGCCGATGCCCGTTATGAAGGCGTCGTCACCATCACCATCGACGGCAAGCCGCTCGACGATTTGCCGCCCGATGCCGAATTCAAGGGCCCGCAACCGGTACCGGTGGCCATCGATATCGCCAGCGGGCCGAAATTCACTCTCGGCAATGTCCGGTTGGAGGGTGACGCGGCGGGGCTGATGAGCGCCGATTATGGCCTGATCGCCGGCGGCGACGCCGGATCCGGCGCCGTGCTCAAGGCCGAGGCGCTGATCGTGCGGGCGCTGAAGCAGGAGGGCAGACCGCTGGC
This sequence comes from Mesorhizobium sp. CNPSo 4670, assembly GCF_057784235.1. Classification (NCBI taxonomy): domain Bacteria; kingdom Pseudomonadati; phylum Pseudomonadota; class Alphaproteobacteria; order Hyphomicrobiales; family Phyllobacteriaceae; genus Mesorhizobium; species Mesorhizobium sp. CNPSo 4670. The sequence continues at coordinate 105,966 of NZ_JBWJFQ010000004.1, forward strand.
CAAGGTGACCGACCGGCAGATCGTCGCCGACCATGCCACCTCGACGCTCGACGTGACGCTGACGGTCGCCGCCGGGCCGGTCGCCGGCTATGGCGACACCACGGTGGAAGGCACCGAGAAGGTCGATCGCGACTTCACCGAATATATGACCGGCCTCAAGCGCGGCCGGCAATACTCGCCCGACGAGATCAGCGATGCGCGCGACCGGTTGCTGGCGCTTGAGGTGTTCAACAGCGTGACGTTCAAGGAAGCCGACAAGCTCGATGCCGACGGCAACATTCCGATCGGCGTCCAGGTCAGCGAGCGCAAGCCACGCTATTTCGGTGTCGGCGGCACCTTCTCCAACACTGAGGGGCTAGGCCTGGAAGGCTATTGGGGTCACCGCAACCTGTTTGGGCGGGCCGAAAAGCTGCGCATCGACGGGGCCATCAGCGGTATCGGCAGCAACGACCTCAGCGAGCTCAACTATAATGCCGGCATCATGTTCGAAAAACCGGGCGTGATCGGGCCGGCGTCAAAGTTCTTCGCCAGCTTCAAGACCGTGCTCGAGCATCCGGACGCCTATGACCATTTCTCGGTCAAAGGCAGCACCGGCCTGTCTTACGAACTCACCAAGAAGCAGACGGTTTCGGCGGAAGTGTCGCTCGACTATTCGCGAATCCACGATGCTTTCGGCAAGCACAAATATCTGATCGCCAGCATTCCGCTGCAGTATGTCTACGATAACCGTGACAACCGGCTGAACCCCACCGGCGGCTTCCGGGTGCTGGCCTATGCCGAACCGAGCTATGACATTCTGAGCGGTGCGGCCTTCCTCAAGCTGAAGGGCGAGGGTTCGGCCTATCAGTCGCTGGATTCGGCTTCGAAGTTCGTGCTGGCCGAGCGTGTCGCCGTCGGCTCGATAGTCGGCACCAGCCTCGAAAATGTACCGGCCGACCGGCGCTTCTATTCCGGCGGCGGCGGTTCGGTGCGCGGCTATGCCTACCAAGGCATCGGTCCCAAGGATTTCACCGGCCAGCCGATCGGCGGTCTGTCCTTCTTCGAGACCTCGGTCGAAATGCGCATCGCGATCACCGACACGATCGGCATCGTGCCGTTCGTCGATGCCGGCACGGTGTCGACCAAATCGGTGCCCAATTTCTCCGATGTCAAAGTCGGCGCCGGTGTCGGCTTGCGCTATGTCACGCCATTCGGGCCGCTGCGCATCGACGCGGCCGTGCCGCTCAATCGCGATCCAGACGATCCGCATTTCGGCATCTATGCCGGCATCGGGCAGGCGTTCTGAGCGATGAAGATATTCAGGCGCATCCTACGCATTGTCCTCTACACGCTGCTCATCGCTGTCGCCGGGGCGATCGGCGCGCTGTTGGTGCTGACCAAGACCGAGCGTGGACGCGACAATCTTGCCGGCATCATTTCGCGGCTGGCCTCGAGCGATGACCGCAAGATCACGGTCAGCGGCATCGACGGCATCTGGTCGGGTGCGCTCAGCGTCGACCATGTCGTGCTGGAAGACCGTGAAGGCGCCTGGCTGGTGGCGCGCAAGGTCGCCGTCGACTGGTCGCCGCTGGCGCTGCTGTCGAAAAGCTTCAGTGCCGACCGCATCGCGGCCGGGCGCATCGAATTGGCGCGTCTGCCAGTCGCCAGTACGCAGCCGGCGCAGAGCGGCGGCACGACGACGCTGCCGGTCTCGCTTGACATCAAGCAGATCGACCTTCCCGAAATCGCGCTCGGCCAGGACCTGGCCGGCAGCGGCATCGCCGAACTCGCCGCCAAGGGCATGCTCAAGGTCGACGCCGCGCCGCTGGCGGTCGAGACGACGCTCAACGTCTCCCGCCATGACGGCAAGCAAGGCAATGTCGACGCCAAAGTCCATTTCGCGCCAGCCGACAACAAGCTCGACCTCGATCTGAAGGCATCGGAGCCGGCGGGCGGCATCATCGCCAACCTGCTCAATCTGCCTGATACGCCGCCGGTCGACATCATCGTCTCGGGGACGGGCCCGCTGGCCAACTGGAGCGGCATCGGTACCTTCGTTGTCGACGGCCAGATCATCACCCAGCTCACCGGGCGCCACCAACTGACCGACAAGGGCAATCACATCGAGGCCAAGGGCGACGGTGATTTCGCGCGCTTCCTGCCGGAGAATTTGAAGCCGCTGTTTGCCGGCAAGACCAGCTTCGAAGTCGCCGGCACCGGCACATCGGCCGGCGGTGTCAGTGTCGACCGCGCCAGCATCGACAGCGATGCGATGCACGGCACCGCATCCGGCATCGTCGATCCTGCCGGTGCCAGCGATCTCGCGGTCGAACTCGCCGCCAAGGGCGCGCCTGTGGTGATCAGCGTCGGCAGCAAGGCGCAGCCGATCACGCTGGCGATCAACAACGCCACCGCACGCGCGTTCGGCGACGGCAAGACGCCGATCATCGACATCGGCGCCTCCTTCGTCTCCATCGTCGCCGGCGGCACTCGGCTGGACGATCTGGCGGCGCAAATCCATTCGGACGGCTTCGATATCCAGAATCGCGCCGGGCCGGTCACCGTCAAGCTGGCGGCGGGCGGCCTCAAAACCGACGTGGCGACACTGGCGCCCTTGGTCACCGGCAAGGTCAATGTCGATCTGGCCGGGTCGGTCAGCAAGGATGCCATTGCCATCGACGAGGGCACGTTGCGCTCCGACGCGGTCAACGCCTCGCTGACCGCCACGGTCGCGCTTGCCGACCTGTCGATGCAGCTCAAGATGAACGCCGATGCCGTGGCAACGGCCTTGCCGCCGCAGATCGCCTCGGTGCTCGGCGCACGGGTGAAGTTCTCGGCCGCGGCGACGCGCGATCCGCAGGGATCCTTCGCCGCCAACTCGATTTCATTCACCTCCGGCACGCTCAGCGCCAGCGGCACCGCCAGCGCGCAGGGCACCGACATCCAGGCCGATATCAAGGGCAAGCTGGGCGACGTTTCGGTGCTGTCGCCGATGGTTGGCGTGCCGGTTGCCGGCGGCGTCGATTTCGCGCTGTCGGCAAGCGGCGCCAGGACGGCGCCGGATTTCACGGTCTCCGCCGACAGCGACAGCCTGACGGCTTCGGGCCGCACGGTGAAGAGCATTAAGCTGACGGCAAGCGGCAAGGCCGACATTGCGAGCCCCGCCGCCGATGTCTCGCTGACCGGCTCCGTCAACGACCAGCCGCTCGACATCAAGGCAGCGCTGGTGACCAGCGAAGGCAAGCGTTCGATCAACGGGTTCCTGGTTTCGCTTGGCGACAACAAGGTCTCGGGCGATCTCACGCTGGATGACAAATTCATGCCCTTGGGCACGCTGACGCTCGCCGCGCCGGCTATCGACCAATTGGCCGCGCTCGCCGGCCAGGCGGTGACGGGCGACATCGACGGCACCATCCGCTTCGCCAGGGATGGCGACGCACCATCGGTCGCGATCGATGCCATGAGCACGTCGATCGCGCGCGGCGAGGTGACGGCCAAGGCCATCACCGTCAATGCGCTGATTGCCAATTATCTCAAGGCGCCGGCGATTGCCGGTTCGATCAAGGCCGAAAGCGTCACCTCCGGAACCACGGAAATCGGCGGCATCGGCGTCGACCTGAAGCGCGACGGCGACTGGACCAATTTCACCGGCGGCGCCACCGTATCGGGCATTCCGGCGACCGCTGCGGGACGGGTCAAGATCGCGGACGGGACGACCAGCATCGAGATCGCGTCGGGCGAAGCCACGGTTCGCGGTATAAAGGCCGCGATCGCGCAGCCATCGACGTTGAGCATCGCCAATGGCACGACCAGCATCGAAAAACTGGCGCTCGATGTCGGCGGCGGCTCGGTGACGCTGTCCGGCACCGCCGGCCAGGCGCTCGATCTCGCGGCGCAATTCTCGGCATTGCCGGCAGCACTCGCCAATGATTTTTCGCCCGGTCTCGATGCCGTGGGCATCCTCGGCGGTACAGCGCAAGTGACTGGATCGCCATCGGCGCCCGAGGTTCGGTTCAACGCACAATTGGCCGGCGTCGAAACCAGCCAGACCCGCCAGGCCGGGCTCGGGCCGCTCGCCGTCGACGCGGCCGGCAGCTACACCTTGACCGGAGGCGTCGCTCTCGACCATGCGACGCTCACAGGCGACAAGATTTCCGGCAAGGCGGCGGGCACCCTCAACCCGAATGGTGCCAGCGATTTCGCCCTCGATCTCGCCTCGACGGGACCCAGCCTGCCGCTGACGCTGGGCAGCGCGGAAAGCCCGATCAAGCTCGAACTGCAGGCACTGTCGGTAAAGGCAGTGGGGCAGGGCACGCAGCCGCGGCTCGACATTTCGGCGACGCTGCCGTCGGTCGCCACCAAGCTGACCAAGGTCGAGGGCGTCGCTGTCGCCCTGCATTCCGATGCTTTCGATCTGAAGGCCCGGACGGGACAGGTCTCCGGTACAGTGTCGGCCGATCAGATCGGCCTCGACAACCCAACCATCGCGCCACTGATCGCCGGCAAGGTCACGGCCAAGGTTGCCGGCAGCCTCGCCAAGGATGCCATCACCATCGACAGCGGCTCGGTGACGAGCGATGCGCTGAACAGCGGCTTTAGCGGCCGGGTATCGCTGGCCGACGGCGCCATCGAGCTCAATTTGAAAGCCGACGCCGCCTCCGCGGCGCTGCCGGCGGCGGTGCGCGGCGTGCTTGCCGAACGCGCGGAACTGAGTGCGGCGCTGAAGCGCGATGCGTCGGGCAATGTCAATGTCGACGGATTGAAGCTGGTTTCGGGCGCGCTGACCGCGCATGGCCAAGCGAGCCTCGCCGACAACAAGGTCGCCGCCGACATCAAGGGCGCGCTAAGCGACATCTCGCTACTTTCGAAAGACGCCAAGGGCGCCATCGGCTTCGCCCTGAATGCACAGGGCCCCGCGACCGCGCCCGATCTGTCGCTGACGGTCGACAGCGATCGGCTTTTGGTGGCCGCGCGCGAGATCACCGGGCTGAAGCTCACCGCCACCGGCAAGGCCGATGCCGCCAACCCGGCGGCGAATGTGCAGCTCACCGGCAATGTCGCCGGCCAGCCACTGCAAGGCAGTGCGGTGCTGGCGACGGCGGACGGCAAAAGCGCCATCAACGGCCTGCTGCTGTCGCTCGGCAAGAACAGGATCTCCGGCGATCTGGCGCTGGACGAGAAGTTCGTGCCGACCGGCACCATCGCGCTCGACCTGCCTGATATCGGCCCACTGGCGGCACTTGCGCTGGAAAAGGCGGAAGGCGACGTGCGCGGCACCATCGCCTTTTCCAAGAACGGCACCGCGCCGCAGGTCGCGATCAAGGCGGCGACGGCGTCGATCTCGCGCGGCGACTTGCAGGCAAAGGCCGTTTCCGTCGATGCGCTCATCGCCAATTATCTCGCGGCTCCGGTGATTTCCGGAAAGGTCCGCGCCGACACCGTCACCTCCGGCGGCACCGTGATCAGCGGCATCAGTGTGGATTTGAAGCGCGATGGCGACTGGACCGGCTTTTCCGGTGGCGCCACCGTCAAAGGCATCCCGGCGCAGGCCGCTGGCCGCGTGAAAGTGGCCAACGGCACGACCACCATCGAGCTTGCTTCCGGCCAGGCCACGGTCAAGGGCATCAAGGCGGCCATAGCCCAGGCCTCGACCGTCAGCATTGCCAATGGCACGACGACGCTGGACCGGCTGGTGCTCAACCTGGGTGGCGGTACGGCGACAGTGACCGGCAAGGTCGGCACAGCGCTCGACATCAACGCGACGCTGGCGCGAGTGCCGATGTCACTTGCCAACAGTTTCTCGCCGGGCCTCGATGCCGCCGGTTCGATCTCGGGCACAGCGAAGGTGACGGGTGCGCCGGCGAGCCCCGCTGTTGCCTTCAACATCGACGCGACCGGCGTGCAGACGTCGCAGACCCGGGGTGCGGGTGTCGGTGCGGTGAGTGTTGCTTCGTCCGGTACCTTCGCCCCCAACAAGCTGACCTTCAACGCCAATGTCAGCGATGGAGCTGGCCTTGGCCTCAAGGGCGGCGGCACCGTGACAACGGCAGGCACCCCGGCGCTGGTGCTCGACTTCAATGGCGCCGTCCCGTTCGGGCTCATCAGCCAGAAACTCGCCGCGCAGGGGCTATCCCTGTCTGGAACCGCCAATGTCAATGTGCAGGTGCGCGGTCCCGCGACATCGCCGGTCATCGGCGGCTCGGTCAGCACCTCCGGCGCGCGGCTCGTCGATGCGCGCTCGGGCCTCGCGGTCAACGATATCGCCGCCGACGTATCGATCGCCGGCGGCGTCGCGAGGATCAACCGGCTGACCGGCACGTTGTCGACGCGCGGCAGCCTGTCGGCCAGCGGCACGGTCGGCATCAATCCGGCGCAGGGCTTTCCAGCCGATCTGTCGATCAAGCTGGTCGACGGCCGTTATACGGACGGCCGCGTGGTGACGGCCAATCTCGGCGGCGACCTGACGATCAAGGGGCCGCTGACCTCCGCACCGGTGATTGCCGGCACCATCAATCTCGCCAAGACGGTGATCACGGTTCCAGACAGGCTGCCAGGCTCGCTTTCGGCACTCGACGTCAAGCACAAGAATGCGCCCGGTGCCGTGCGGGCGCAGGACAAGGCGCTGCGCCCGCCGACGACCAGTGGCGGTGGCGGCGGCAGCGGCCTCGTCCTCGATGTCACGGTCAACGCGCCGAACCAGATCTTCATCCAGGGCAGGGGCGTCGATGCCGAACTCGGCGGCTCGCTCCGGCTGACCGGCCCGGCTTCGTCGCCGCAAGCGGTCGGCACCTTCACCCTGCAGCGCGGGCGGCTGTCGATCCTTGGCAAGCGGCTGACCTTCACCGAAGGCACGGTCGGCTTCTCCGGTTCGCTGGTGCCTTATCTCAATTTGACGGCGACAACGACGACGACCAGCACCACCGTCACCATCGTGGTGTCGGGTGAGGCGACCAATCCGAAATTCAGCTTCTCCTCGGTGCCGGCGCTGCCGGAGGACGAGGTGCTGGCGCAGCTGATCTTCGGGCGCTCGATGTCGAACCTGTCGCCGCTGCAGATCGCCCAGCTCGCCGAAGCGGCCGGGCAACTGGCCGGGGTCGGTGGCTCGACGTCGCTGCTTGAAAACCTGCGCAGCGCGATCGGCGTCGACGATCTCGACGTCACCACCGACGACAAGGGCGGTACAGCGGTCTCGGCGGGCAAGTATTTGAACGACCGCACCTATGTGACGATCCAGAAAGGTGACAAGCCGGGTTCCGGCAAGGCAACCATCGACCTCAATGTCGGGCGCGGCGTCAAACTGCGCGGCGAGGCCAATGATGCCGGCGAAGCCAAGGGCGGCATCTTCTACGAGAAGGAATATTGAGATTTCGGCGGGGCTTTTGGCCCCATGGTGGCCCCAGGCTGGCGCTGTCCGGCCTTCAGTAAATGTCTCAGTTTATTCGACTATCGAGATTCCAGAGGAATCCGTCGGGCAGTAGCAATTTTGCGCCAAGACTGTCGTTATCACGCGAACCGCTCGCTTTCCAAAGTTGCACATTCGCTAACATGTTCCAATCCATACCGGCTTTGACATCATGGCCTGGATGCGGAATGTTAAAAGGCGGAAAGCCAACAATGGGAGTTAAGTCATGACAATTTATAAGAGTAACGGCGATCGCGTTCCCGATCACATCCTGGCCATGGCCGAAGACGCCAAGGCAGGCAAAGTGGATCGTCGCGAATTCCTGGCCATGGCCAGCGTGTTCGGCGCGTCGACGGCAATGGCTTACGGCTTGCTCGGCCTCGCCGGCCCGACGCCGGCGAAGGCCGAAGAGGTAAAAGGCAAGAAGGGCGGCACGCTGAAGATCGCCCAGTGGATCAAGGATCCGAAGGACCCGCGCAAGGCCGACTGGTCGGAAATCGCCAATGCCGAGCGCCAGGCGCTTGAGCCACTGGTCAAGTACACATCCGAATATACGTTCCGCCCCTATCTGCTGGAAAGCTGGGACGTGAACGACGACGCCACGCAGTACACGCTGCATGTGCGCAAGGGCGTCACCTGGTCGAATGGCGACCCCTTCACCGCCGATGACGTCATCTTCAACCTCAAGCGCTGGGCCGACAAGAAAGCCGAAGGCAATTCCATGCCCGGCCGTCTCGGCTCGCTGGTCAAGGACGACAAGCTCGACGAAAGCGCCGTCTCCAAGTCAGACGATCACACGGTCGTGCTGAAGCTCGCCAAGCCTGACATCGCGCTGATCCCGAACATGTGCGACTATCCCGGTCTCATCGTTCACAAGAGCTTCGATGAGAAGGGCGGCGATTTCAAATCCTGCCCGATCGGCACCGGCCCGTTCGAACTCGTCTCCTATGATGTCGGCCAGAAAGTGGTCTACAAGCGCCGCACCGACGACAAGTGGTGGGACGGCGAAGTGTTCCTCGACGGCCTGGAATTCATCGACTACGGCACCGATCCGGCAGCCATGGTCAGCGCTTTCGAAGCCGGCGAAGTCCACACCAACTTCGAGACCTCGGCCGACTATGTGTCGATCCTCGACGGCATGGACCTGGTCAAGTCGGAAATCGTCACGGCGTCGACCATCGTTTGCCGCACCAATGTCAACAACAAGCCCTATGGCGATCAGAAGGTGCGCAACGCGTTGCAGCTTGCGGTCGATAACAATGTCGTTCTTCAGCTCGGCTACGGCAATGCCGGCACCGTTGCCGAAAACCACCATGTCTGCCAGATTCACCCGGAATATTACGAGCTTGCGAAGGTCGCCCGCGATCCGGCCAAGGCAAAGGCGTTGATGGCGGAGGCGGGCCAGGCCGACTTCGAGCACGAGCTGATCACCGTCGACGAGGACTGGCACAAGAACACCGGCGATGCGATCGCCGCCCAGATGCGCGACGCCGGCCTCAAGGTGAAGCGCACCGTGCTGCCTGGCTCGACGTTCTGGAACGATTGGACCAAGTATCCGCTGTCGATGACCAACTGGAACATGCGGCCGCTTGGCGTCCAGGTGCTTGCCATCGGCTATCGCACAGGCGAGGCCTGGAACGAGACGGCCTGGTCGAACCCCGACTGGGACGCCAAGCTCAATGCAGCGCTCGCCGTTGCCGACGCCGCCAAGCGCAAGGAAATGATGAAGGACATCGAGCAGATCTTGCAGGATTCCGGCATCTTGATCCAGCCATACTGGCGCAAGCTCTACAGCCACTCGGTCAAGGCGGTGCAGAACTACAAGATGCATCCGACCTTCGAGCGCGACTACGGCAAGGTCTGGCTCGACCAGGCCTGATCGCACGGATCGGGAAAGGGACGTCAGTCCCTTTCCCCTGCTCTTTGCATCATCGGTGCCTGTTGGTCCGCGCTTCTCAAAAAATGTTGCCGACTCCCAGGCAAGGTCATGCAACAAAAACAGGTTGATCGCATCCGAAGGCCTGCCTGACAGCCAGCCCCGCCGGTCACGGCAGGGTTGGCTTTCATAGCCGGCTCAAACCCCAACCCATCGGCAGGGGACCGCCATGCTTTCTTTCGTTATCAGGCGTCTTGGCACCATGGCATTGACGATGCTGTGCCTGACCATGATCGTCTTCTTCCTGATCAACCTTGAACCCAATCTGAAGAAGCTGGCGATCAGCCAGACCGAAATGCATACATCTGCCGAGCAGCTCGAGAGCTGGCTGGTCAACCATGGCTATCGGCAGAACTTCTTCGTCCGCTATGGACAGTGGCTGGGCGTCGTGCCCAAGCAGCCGGTGACCGACCCGGCGACCGGCAAGCCAGCGCAGCGTTTCTCCTTCTGCAACGATCCAGTCGTGCCGACCTTCGCTGGCGTTCTCGAGGGCGATTTCGGCTGCTCTACCAAGTTCAAGGCCAGCGTCGCCTCGAAACTGTTTCCCGCCCTTGGCGCGACCGGCACCCTGATGCTCTGCGTGCTGGCGGTGATGGTGCCAATCTCACTGCTGATCGGCATTCTGGCCGGCATGCGCGAGGGGTCGCGAACCGACCGCGTGCTATCGGTGGCCTCGATCGCCTCGACGGCGACACCCGAATATGTGTCGGGTGTCATCTTCACCGTCATCTTCGCCTCATGGCTTGGCTGGCTGAACGGCTCGGCGGCTTCGGCCAGCCAGGGCATAACCTTCTACAATTTCACTTTGCCGGTGATGACGCTGGCGATCTACGGCATCGGCTACATCGCCCGCATGACGCGGGCTTCGATGGTCGAGGTGATGACGCAGCAATATATCCGGACCGCCCGATTGAAGGGCCTCTCCTTCGGCAGCGTGGTGGTCAAACATGCGTTGCGCAACGCTCTGATCGCGCCGTTCACCGTCATCATGCTGCAGTTTCCCTGGCTGCTCACCGGCGTCGTCATCGTCGAGGTGATGTTCCGCTATCAGGGCTTCGGCTACACGCTGGTCGAAGCGGCTGGCAACAACGACATCGACCTGCTGCTCGGCTGCTCGCTGGTTTCGGTGTTCATCGTCTTGATCACGCAGCTCATTTCCGATGTCGGCTACGCGTTTCTCAACCCGCGTATCAGAGTTCAGTAGGGAGCGAAGCGGATGCCGGTCCAATACATCAGTGCCTTCACCGTCGTTCTCGAAGTGCTGTCGCGCTTCTGGCCGGTCTGGATCGCGCTTCTCATCGTCATGGGAGCGAGCTTCGCCTACAAGAAGAAGCTGGCGCTCTACGGCCAGCTGTTCGACAGCGGCGTCGGCATCGTCGGCGTCGGCATCTGCCTGTTCTGGCTGTTCACGGCGATCTTCGCCGCGACCATCTCGCCCTTCGATCCGCTTGCCCAGGTCCCCATCATGAAGGACGTGCTGCCCGGGGCCATCGAGCCACAATCGGGGCTGACCTATCTGTTCGGCGGCGACAAGCTGGCGCGCGACGTGTTTTCGCGGATGGTCTACGGCAGCCAGATCGTGCTGATCATCGCGCCTGCCGCGACGGGCTTCGCGCTGATGGTCGGCATCACACTCGGCTTGCCGGCCGGCTATTATGGCGGCAAGATCGACACTGTGCTGTCGTTCCTGGCCAATCTGGTGTTGGCCTTCCCGGTGATCCTGCTGTTCTACCTGCTGGTGACGCCGGGCATCATGGACACGCCTATCCCCTATGCGATGGCCGGGGTGTTCTTCCTGTTTCCGATCATCTTCTTCAGCGTGCTGTTCTGGACGCGCTACAAGAACCGGCCCGACCGGCTCTACATCCTGCTCGGCATCACCTTGATCGTCGGCGGCTGGATCTATGCCGGCCTGGTGTTCGACGCCGATCCGCTGAAAATCGTGCACATCGACCCCAACCAGCTCAACATCTTCGTGGCGGTGGTGTTCGCCTCCAGCCCAGGCGTGTTCCGCATCGTGCGTGGCCTGGTGATGGACATCAAGACGCGTGACTATGTGGCGGCGGCGCAGACGCGCGGTGAATCGCCCTGGTACATCATGCTCTGGGAGATTCTGCCCAATGCGCGCGGGCCGCTGATCGTCGATGCCTGCTTGCGCATCGGCTACACCACCATCCTGCTCGGCACGCTCGGTTATTTCGGCCTTGGCCTGGCGCCGGAAAGCCCGGACTGGGGTACCGCGATCAAGGACGCCAGCCGGCTGCTGCGCTCCTTCATCCATCCGGCGCTACCGCCGACGATCGCACTGATGTCGTTCGTGCTGGGCCTCAATTTGCTCGCCGATTCGCTGCGCGAACAATCGATGAAAGACTGATGGACGGATCTTCAACCCCAAGAGCGAAGAGTCGGCCTGAAACAAGGATTGGAGCGACCCATGAATGAGGCAGTTCGAAATCCCGCTAAGCCGGCCAATGGGCCGATCATCGAGATCGAGAACCTGTCGATCTCCTTCTTCACTCGCAAGGGCGAGATCCCGGCCGTCATGGATTTTTCCTGCACGGTCATGCCGGGCGAGGCGATGGGCATCGTCGGTGAATCCGGCTGCGGCAAGTCGACCGTGTCGCTCGGCATCATGCGCGACCTCTCCAACATCGGGAAGATCGTCGGCGGCAAGATCAAGTTCCAGGGCAAGGACATGGGCGAGCTGTCCGACGAGGAGCTGCGCGCCATCCGCGGCAACAAGATCGCCATGATCTACCAGGAGCCGATGGCGAGCCTCAATCCGGCGATGAAGGTCGGCCAGCAGCTGATGGAAGTGCCGCTGATCCACGACAAGGTGTCGAAGGAAGAGGCTTACAAACGGGCGCTCGAAATGGTGCGCTCGGTCAAGCTGCCCGACCCCGAGCGCATGATGCGCTCCTATCCGCACCAGCTTTCCGGCGGCCAGCAGCAGCGCATCGTCATCGCCATGGCGCTGCTGTCGAAGCCGGCACTGCTTTTGCTCGATGAGCCGACGACGGCGCTCGACGTGACGGTGGAGGCGGGCATCGTCGATCTGGTCAAGGGGCTGGGCGAGAAGTTCGGCACCTCGATGATCTTCGTGTCGCACAATCTCGGCCTGATCCTGGAGACTTGCGACCGCATCACGGTGATGTATTCGGGCGAGGCCGTGGAGACCGGCAAGATCAAGGACGTGTTCGACCGCATGCGACATCCCTACACGCAAGGGCTGTTCCGCTCGATCCCGCTGCCCGGCGCCGACAAGAACTCGCGGCCACTGATCTCCATTCCAGGGCAATTGCCGCTGCCGCATGAGCGGCCCAAGGGCTGCAATTTCGGCCCGCGCTGCCACCATTTCGTCGAGGGCGTCTGCAACGCCGCCGAAATCCCGATGATCGAGGTCGCGGGCCACGAAGGCCATTTCTCGCGCTGCGTGCGTTTCAACGAGATCGACTGGGAGACGCTGCCGCCCGGCGCCAAGAAGGTCAATGAGCGCGTCGTGCCCGGCGCGCCGGTGCTCAAGATCGAGGATCTGAGAAAATACTACAAGGTCGGCGGCAGCGAGGTGTTCGGCTCGAGCGAGGGCCGCGTCGTCAAGGCCAACGAGACGATCTCGTTCATGGCGCGTGAATCCGAGACGGTCGCCATCGTCGGCGAATCCGGCTGCGGAAAGTCGACATTGGCCAAGGTGCTGCTTGGGCTGGAGACGGCAAGTGCCGGCACGGTGACGCTGGGCAACAAGGAAATCCAGTCGACCGGCATCGAGAACCGTAGTGTCGAAACCGTGTCGTCGATCCAGATGGTGTTCCAGAACCCGTTCGACACGCTCAATCCAAGCCACTCGGTCGGTTCGCAGATCATCCGTACGCTGGAGAAGTTCAATGTCGGCAAGACGGTTGCCGACCGCCGCAAGCGGATGCTGGAACTGCTCGACCTGGTGAAGCTGCCGCGGGCGTTTGAGACCCGCAAGCCGCGCCAGCTCTCGGGCGGCCAGAAGCAACGCATCGGCGTGGCGCGCGCCTTTGCCGGCGACGCCAAGGTGGTGGTGGCCGACGAGCCGGTGTCGGCACTCGACGTGTCCGTGCAGGCGGCGGTGACCGAACTCTTGATGGATATCCAGCGCAAGAACAAGACGACGATGCTGTTCATCAGCCATGATCTGTCGGTGGTGCGCTACATCGCCGACCGCGTCGTCGTCATGTACCTCGGCTATATCGTCGAGCAAGGCACGACCGACCAGATCTTCGCGCCGCCCTATCACCCCTACACCGAGGCGCTGCTGTCGGCGATCCCGATCGCTGACACCAGCGTGGTGAAGCGGCACATCGTTCTAGAGGGCGATATCCCATCGGCGATGAACCCGCCGTCGGGATGTCCGTTCCAGACGCGCTGCGGCTACAAAAAGCTGGTGCCGGACAATCTGTGCGAGACCAAGGTGCCGCCGGTCAAGCATCTCGGCGACGGCCATATGAGCCTGTGTTGGCTGGCCGACGACGTGCTGGCCAAGATGGAGCCGGTGATCAAGTTCGACAAGGAACACGCCGCGCATGAGGGCGTGCCGGAAGATGCGCCGCATGTTTCGGAGGCGCCCACACCCAAGCCTCCACGCGGCAGAAAGCCGAACTGACGGTCATCCGGCTTGCTCTGGCCCAGCCGGCGAGCCTTAATCGGCGACGCTGATCGAAACAATTGATCCGTTCGGCAAATCCTTGGTCTGTGAGTACATTGAGGCTGTGAAGCTGACCCATTCCCTCCACGAGCACGTCCAGATGTTGCAGACCTTGTACTCACCACCAAACAGGGGAAGTGTCGTGAAAGCGTAGCACTGGGAGGGAGTGAGGTTTATTCCTGCCGACCGGCATTGATCCACCAATGGACGCAACAACCAACCATTTTCATCGTCAACGCAACGCAGGCGGAACTCCTCTTCAGAAGCAGCGATCGCGGTAATCGAGGCGGCGGACACTTCCAGCATGTAAACCGTTCCAGCGGCATCGGCCAAGAACACGTCGGCAAACAGGTTGGCTCCCAAGATGCGACAGCGCGCGGGGAGGATGTCCGCCCACGCGTCGAGGTCGATGAGGGTCACCTCATCGGAAAGTAAGTCCGAACGGTCCTGTTCCATTCCGCGATTGTGAAGGATCGGCTATTTGGCGACAAGCTACCACATTTCAGGCTGGGCTGTTTATCAGTTCATTGCCTAGTTGCCGCACTGGCTCAGCTGCTGCGCATAGTCCCGCGCCATCTTGTCGGTGGCCCGCGCGTAGCCCTGCACGCCGGCATCGCCGCGGTTGCCGCGGCCATAGGCGGTCCAGCCGAGATAGTAGGCGAGATAGAGATTGTAAGTGTCGTTGCGGGCGACGCCATAGCTGTCCGCTGTCTTGGAGTGATACCAGCCGACGAAATCGACGGCATCGGCGAATTTGGTCCGCCGCGCCGCCCAATTGCCGGTCTCCCTCTGATATTGCGACCAAGTGCCGTCCAATGCCTGCGAGAAGCCGGTGGCCGACGAGACGTGTTTCCACGGAATGAAGCCGAGCAGCTTGGTGCGCGGCGGCCGGGCATTGCTCTTGAAGCCGGATTCCTTGCGCACCGTCGCCATCAGCACGGGAACCGGCACGCCGTATTTCTCCTGCGTGCGCTCGGCGGCCGACTGCCAGTTGTCGAACCAGCCGTCATTCTGGTCGAAGACGGCGCAGACATTGTTGATATGACTGGGCGCCGTCGCGCAGGCCGAAAGCGCCAGCAGCACGCAAACCGCACCAATTTTACTAAAACTCGAACTACGCATTGGAGGAGCAATAGTCCGAAAACATAAAAGGAATCTTGCGCCGTTCGTTAATGCCTCATCGGCGCAGCCGCTCGATGACATCCAGTACTGATAAAGCGACGTATTTGGTCGTTTTTCTTAAAGGGAGATCGCAGAAATGCCGCCGTGGCTAAAATCGCGCCCGCAAACGGCGCATTTCTGACAGCTTGTCTGGTTTGCCGGGGCTTTGATATCAGGCATGAACGAACCAAGACGCAAACGCGGCGCCGAGCGCACCAGCAACAGGGGGCCGTCGGCCATCCCGCAACTGCCGCTCCGGCGCGTGACCAATCCCTATCCGCCAATGGCGATGCTCTCGCCCGACCAGATCGAGCAGATCCATCAGGCGTCGATGCACATATTGGAGAATTTCGGCATCGAGGTGATGAGCCCGCGCGCGTTATCGCTGTTCGAGAAGGCCGGCGCCACGGTCGATCATGCCTCGGCGAATGTCCGCATCGATCGCGGTCTGGTCGCCGAGGCGCTGAAGACCACGCAGTCCAGCTATGCGTTGACGCCGCGCAATCCGGCCAACGCCGTTCATCTTGGCGGCAACACCATCAACTTCACCCTCGTCGCTGGGCCGCCCAATGTGCATGACATGGAGCGCGGCCGCCGCGCCGGCAATTTGCGCGATTATTCGGATCTCACCCGGCTGGCGCAGCATTTCAATTGCATCCACATGCTCGGCAACCAGGTCTGCGCGCCGGTGGAGTTGCCGGCGAATTCCCGCCATCTTGACACCTATTTCACCAATCTGACGCTGACAGACAAGAGTTTCCATGTCTCGGCAATCGGCCGGGGCAGGGCGCTGGACGGCATCGAGATGATGGCGATTGCGCGCGGGCTGACGCTGGACCAGATGCGCGACGATCCCGGGATCACCACCATCATCTCGGTCAACTCGCCGCGTCGCTTCGACGAGATGATGGCCGAGGGGCTGATGACCATGGCCGAATTCGGCCAGTCGGTGGCGGTGACGCCGTTCACGCTGATGGGGGCGATGAGCCCGGTAACGCTGGCCGGCGCGCTTGCGCAGCAGAATGCAGAGGCGCTGTTCGGCGTAGTGTTGACGCAGTTGGTCCGTCCCGGCGCGCCGGTCATGTACGGCGCCTTCACCTCCAATGTCGACATGAAGTCGGGCGCGCCGGCCTTCGGCACGCCAGAGAATACCAAGGCCAACATCGCCTCGGGGCAATTGGCGCGGCGCTACAATCTGCCCTACCGCACCACGCCGGGTTCGGCCTCCAACGCCGCCGATGCGCAGGGTGCGTATGAGACGCTGATGGCGCTGTGGGGCGCGGTGCTCGGCCATGGCAATCTCGTCTATCATGCCGCCGGCTGGCAGGAGGGCGGACTGACGGCGTCGTTCGAGAAGCTCATCATCGATGTCGAGATGATCCAGCACATGATGGAGTTCCTGCGCCCGATCGAGGTCAACGAGGCGGAGCTTGCCGTCGAGGCTTTGGGCGCGGTGCCGACCGGCGGCCATTTCTTCGGCGAGCCGCATACGCTCGAGCGTTACGCCACCGCCTTCTACCAACCGATGCTGTCCAATTGGCAGAATTACGAAGCCTGGCAGGAGGCCGGTGGCCTCGACGCCACGGCGCGCGCGACGCGGCTGTGGAAGAAGGCGCTTGAGGACTATGTCGAGCCGGTGATGGATATCGCCGTGCGCGAAGCACTGGAGGCCTACATGGCCAAGCGGCGCGAAACGATCGGGCAAGGCGAACCGTGATGTCTCCCGTTTCGATTCATCTCACCCATCCAACTCACTGATATCAGAGAAAAATCCATGAAATCGCATGCAAAGGTCGTGGTCATTGGCGGCGGCGTCGTCGGGTGCTCCGTGCTGTTCCATCTGGCCCGCCATGGCTGGACCGACGTCGTGCTTCTGGAGCGTGACGAGCTGACCTCGGGCTCGACCTGGCACGCGGCCGGCGGCATGCACACGATCAATGGCGACCCCAACGTCGCCAAGCTGCAGAAATACACCATCAACCTCTACAAGGAGATCGAGGAGCTTTCCGGCCAGGCGACCGGCGTGCACCTGACCGGCGGTGTGCTTCTGGCGGCGACCGAGGCGCGGCTGGACTGGCTGCGCGGCGTCGTCGCCAAGGGCCGTTATCTCGGCATCGAGCTTGAGGAGATCTCGCCCAGCGAGGCGGCCGAACTGATGCCGCTGCTCGATCCCAAGCAGTTCGTCGGCGCTGTCAGAAACAAGGAGGACGGCCATCTCGATCCGTCGGGGGTGACTCACGCCTATGCCAAGGCGGCGCGCAAACTCGGCGCCGAGGTCGAGCGCTTTACCAAGGTCGAGGACATCGTGCGGCGAGCCGATGGGATGTGGCGCGTCATTACCAACAAGGGCGAGGTGGTGGCCGAGCATGTCGTCAATGCCGGCGGTCTGTGGGCGCGCGAGGTCGGCCGCATGGTCGGGCTCGAACTGCCGGTGCTGGCGATGGAGCACATGTACCTGATTACCGAGGATATGCCTGAGGTCGCCGCATGGAACGCCAAGACCGGCACGGAGATCATCCACGCGGTCGATTTCGATGGCGAGCTTTATCTGCGCCAGGAGCGCGGCGGCATGCTGATGGGTACCTACGAGAAGGCCAACAAGCCGTGGTCCGAGTTCCAGACGCCGTGGAATTTCGGCCATGAATTGCTGGCGCCGGACATAGACCGCATCGCGCCGTCGCTCGAGGTCGGCTTCCGGCATTTCCCGGCGTTCCAGAACACTGGCATCAAGCAGATCATCAACGGCCCCTTCACCTTCGCGCCGGACGGCAACCCGCTGGTCGGCCCGGTGCGCGGTCTGCCGGGTTTCTGGGTTGCTTGTGGAGTCATGGCCGGCTTCAGCCAAGGGGGCGGCGTCGGCCTGGCGCTGTCCAACTGGATGATCGAGGGCGATCCCGGCGCCGATATCTGGGCGATGGATGTCGCGCGCTATGGCGACTGGGCGACGATGGCCTACACCAACGCCAAGGTGCGCGAGAACTATTCCAGGCGCTTTTCGATCCGCTTCCCAAATGAGGAACTGCCCGCCGGGCGGCCACTGAAGACGACGCCGGTCTATGATCTGCTGTCGGCCAAGGGCGCGCAATGGGGAGTCGCCTATGGGCTGGAGGTGCCGCTGTGGTATGCGCCCGAAGGCGTCAAGGACGAGTTCTCGTGGCGCCGCTCGAGCGATTTCACCCAGGTCGCCAGGGAGGTCGCGACCGTTCGCGACGGCGTCGGCCTGTCCGAGATTTCGAGCTTCGCCAAATACAAGGTGGCGGGCGAGGGGGCGGCCGCCTGGCTCGACCGGATGCTCGCCTGCAAGCTGCCCAGGCCCGGCCGCATGACGCTGGCGCCGATGCTGAAGGAAGACGGCAAGTTGATCGGCGACTTTACGCTGGCCAATCTGGATAGCGAAGGCTGGTTCCTCGCCGGCTCAGGCATCGCCGAGCAATACCATATGCGCTGGTTCGAACGGCATCTGCCTGCCGATGGTTCGGTCCGCATCGAGGCGCTGGGATCGAAACTCAACGGCCTGGCGATCGCCGGGCCGAGAGCGCGGGAAGTGCTGGCCAAGGTTAGCCGCGCGGATGTCTCCAACGCCGCGTTTCCCTTCATGGCGGTTGCAACAATGGACATCGGGATGGCGCCTTGCCTGGTCGGCCGCGTCAGCTACACGGGCGACCTCGGCTACGAGATCTGGGTAGCGCCGGAGTACCAGCGCGCCGCTTTCCAGGCCCTGATGGCAGCCGGCGAGGAATTCGGCATCGGCCTGTTCGGCTCGCGGGCGCTGAACGCGCTGCGGCTGGAGAAGAACTACGGTTCATGGGCGCGCGAGTACCGGCCGATCTATGGGCCGCTGGAAGCCGGTCTCGACCGCTTCGTTGCCTACAGCAAGGATGCGGACTTCATCGGCAAGACCGCGGCACTGGCCGAGCGCAAGCAGGGCGGCAAGCTGCGCCTGCGCGCCTTCATCGTCGATGCCGGCGACGCCGATGTCATCGGCGACGAGCCGATCTGGTTCGACGGCGCGGTGCGTGGCTGGGTGACTTCGGGTGGCTACGCGCATCATTCGAAACAATCCGTCGCCGTCGGCTATGTGCCGAAGGAGATCGCCGACGAGAGCGACGGCTTCGAGATCGAGCTTTTGGGCAAGCGGCATGCGGCGCGCGTGCAGGCGGCGCCACTGTTCGATGCCAATTTCGAGCGCATGCGCGCCTGAAGCGCTTCGGCTTCGCCGCTACGCTTCAGATTCTATTTTATGCATGTCGTCATCCCAAAACCGCTGGGCGTGGGCGACATGCATCGGGCGGCTGGTTGAGCGTCAGGCGCTACGGCGGTTGTCCAGCGCAAAAGCGCCGGCGCCGGCAAACACCAGATAGAGGAAGATGAAGCAGAACGAGATCGCCAAATCTCCGCCGTTGTTGACGGGGAAGAAGTCGCGCGGCATGTGCGCCATGAAATAGGCGATCGCCATTTCGCCGGCCAGCAGGAACGCGACCGGGCGGGTGAACAGACCCAGCGCCAGCAGGATGCCGCCGGCGAATTCGAGAATTCCAGCGGCGAGTGTCAGCCCGGTAAGGGTATGGGGTTGGTCGCTTATGGGAAAATTGAACAATTTCTGGCTGCCGTGCTCGATGAACTGCAGCGCCGTCATGATGCGCAGCACCCCCAAGGCCTGCGGCTGATACTTGGCGAGGCTTTCGAAAAGCTTCATAAATGGCTCCATTTGTCGCTTCCCGACCGGCCATAGATCGTCGCTGGGTAACGGACCATTCACTTCCCATGGCATGCCATCAACAATCGGTGATTGGAAATGCTCCCCGGTTTGACCTTTCATATTGTTCTCGTGGGGGTTGTATTTGTAACGCTATGGTTGTATCCTAATATGGACATTCCGAACAGCTGGGTTCCCTTGGTCATGAAAAAAGTCGTCGTCAGCCTATTCGCAATCCTTGCAGGGACCAGCTTTGCCAAGGCCGAGGATGCCGGCTGCGAGGCCTTCAAATGGCCGGTGACGCGGGAACAGGCGCTGTTTGCCGCAGCGCCTGCGACGCCGTCCGGAGCGACCTTGGTGGTGGGTGCTGCCGCGGATCTGGCACTGGTGCCGGCGGAGAAAGCCGGTTTCGCGCTGCCGCCCGAACGCGCGCCCGCATCAGGCACGTTCGGTGCCGTCGCCAGCGTGGAGGTGCCGGCCGAGGGGGCCATTCAGATAAGTCTGTCAGGCGAGGCCTGGATCGATGTCATTCAGGACGGCCACGCCATGAAGTCAGTGGGCTATAGCGGCGTGAAAACCTGCCCCGGCATCCGCAAGAGCGTGCGTTTCAAGCTCGCCGCCGGACCCGCCACCGTCCAGTTCAGCGGCGCGAAAAAGGCAGACCTGAAGGTCGCGGTGCTGGTGCCGGAATAGGTCGGCGCCAGGACCGAGGAATACGGCCTTTCATCGGTGGTGCGATGAAAGGCCGTCTCTGTGCGCCAGATGGCGCTGATCGCCGTCAGCGCACCGGCGCCATCAGTGCGAAATGGGCGCCTTGCGGGTCCTGGCATTGGACGATCCAGCTGCCGCCGGGGACCTCCATCGGGCCCATCAGGATCGTGCCGCCATTGTCGGTCACGCGTTTCGCCGCCGCGTCGATGGCCGCAACGTTGAAGTAGAACTGCCAGACCGGGACTGGGATCTGCTGTGGCTTGTTCATGATGCCGCCGCCGGATTCGGGGCCGGCCGTGAAGGTCTGGTAGGTGCCCATCGGGCCCATGTCGAAATCGCCGGCATTGGCCCAGCCAAACTGGTCGGAATAGAAATCGAACGCGGCCTTCCAGTCCGATGTGTAAAGCTCGTGCCAGCCGATATGACCCGGTGTGCTGGCCGGCACGATGGGCTGGTCCGGGCCGTTCGGCTGCAGGAACATGAAGGTCGCGCCTTGCGGATCGGCGACGACGGCAAAGCGGCCGACGCCTGGAATGTCGTCGGGCTTGCGGTGAACCGCACCGCCGGCTTTCTCCAGCGACGCCGTCGCGGCATCGACATCCTTTGTATGGATGTAGCCGAGCCAGGCGGGCGGCATGCCCATCTTGGTTGCGTCCTCGGGCATCGTCATCAGCCCGCTGACGCCGCGCTCGCCGACATTCATGACGATGTAGCGCGGCATGCCAGGGGCCTTGTCGAAAGGCTGCGCAGTCCAGCCCACCACCTTGGTGTAGAACGCCTCCGCGGCGTCCAGATCTGTGGTCATCAATTCGTACCAGAAAAAGGGCATCGGGGTTTTTGGCATGGTCGGTCTCCTCACCGGTTATGCATCGATCGTCGGTCGATCTATCCT
Source organism: Mesorhizobium sp. CNPSo 4670 (assembly GCF_057784235.1). Classification (NCBI taxonomy): domain Bacteria; kingdom Pseudomonadati; phylum Pseudomonadota; class Alphaproteobacteria; order Hyphomicrobiales; family Phyllobacteriaceae; genus Mesorhizobium; species Mesorhizobium sp. CNPSo 4670. The sequence goes on from NZ_JBWJFQ010000004.1 coordinate 127,412, forward strand.
AGGACGATCTTCACGACGGAAATCCGACAATCGCCCAAACAAGAATGTCGATCCAAGCGTTCCCGGGTTGCGCGCCCACCGGTTTTCGATTTCTCTGCGGTGGAGAGGGGATGTCGTTTCATGCGCCGGATGTCGCTCACGCCTGAGCTTGTCGCACTGTGCCATCGGGAGGAGGCCGATCCTGGCCCTGACCCGAGTTGGACGGAGTTGAAGGACGAGGATTTCCGGCCTCTTGCCTTGCGGCTGTCCGATGAAGCCGACGAGGGGCCGCTTTGGGTATTCGCCTATGGATCGCTAATCTGGAAGCCGGAGTTCGAGTCGGTCGAGCAGCGGCTCGCCACGGCCTTTGGCTGGCACCGCTCCTTCTGCCTCGACATGGTGCGGTGGCGCGGCAGCGCCGAGCAGCCGGGGCTGATGATGGCGCTCGAACGGGGTGGACGGTGCAATGGCGTCATCTATCGCTTGCCGGAGGGCGAAAAACCGGCCCAGATCGAAAGGCTGCTGCGGCGCGAGATCAGCGACCACGAAAGTATTGACACGGTCAGGTGGCTGCCGGTGCATACGGCACAAGGGTCGCTGCGCGCGCTTGGCTTCTGGGTCGGCGTGAAGGGCAGGGGAACGTCGCTGAAGCAGCCGCTGGACAAGGTGGCGAGCGTGCTGGCCAGAGCCTGTGGGCATATCGGATCCGGCGCCGAATATCTCTACAACACGGTCAGTCACCTCGAAGCGTTCGGCATCCACGACCGCAATCTGTGGCGGTTGCAGGAACTGGTTGCGGACGAGGTCCGGGCTATCCATGGCCATGCTGTCGAGCCCAGCCATTCGCTGGCACTGCAAACGCCATAACATGAGTAAAAATATCATGTTTTATCCAGCCTTTTCAGGGCCTTGCGCCGAAAATTGACCAATTGATAAAAAAATAAAACGTGCTAGCCTTCCCCAAAACAAAACATGGGGAACTGACGATGCCAGAAGGCCAGTTCAAGGAAGGCATTGCCGGCGGCCGGCTCCAAGCCGACCAGTATGCGGACAATTTTTCCGACCTGCACCCGCCGCTCGATCACCACGAGGCGCTGGTCGAATCCGACCGCTGCTATTTCTGCTACGACGCGCCGTGCATGAATGCATGCCCGACCTCGATCGACATTCCGCTGTTCATCCGCCAGATATCGACCGGCAACCCGATTGGTTCTGCCAAGACGATCTTCGACCAGAACATTCTGGGCGGCATGTGCGCCCGCGTCTGTCCGACCGAGACACTGTGCGAGGAGGTCTGCGTGCGCGAGGTGGCGGAAGGCAAGCCGGTGCAGATCGGGCGCCTGCAGCGCTATGCCACCGACGTCGCGATGAGCGAGAACAAGCAGTTTTACCAACGCGCCGCTGCCACCGGCAAGACGGTCGCCGTGGTCGGCGCAGGGCCGGCCGGCCTCGCCGCCGCACACCGGCTCGCCCGCCATGGCCATGACGTGACCATTCTTGAGGCGCGGCCGAAGGCCGGCGGGCTCAACGAATACGGCATCGCCGCCTACAAGAGCGTCGATAATTTCGCCCAGGCCGAAGTCGACTACGTCAGCGCCATCGGCGGCATCGACATCCAGAACGGCAAGGCGCTTGGCCGCGACTACCAGCTGTCCGACCTGATGCGCAACTACGATGCCGTGTTCCTCGGCATTGGGCTAGGCGGCGTCAATGCGCTGCGCGCCGATGGCGAGGATGCCGACGGCGTCACCAATGCGGTAGAGTTCATTGCCGAACTGCGCCAGGCCAGTGATCTCGCCAGCCTGCCGGTCGGCCGGCGTGTCGTCGTCATCGGCGGCGGCATGACGGCGATCGACGCGGCGGTCCAGTCGAAGCTGCTCGGCGCCGAGGAAGTGACGATCTGCTACCGGCGTGGCCAGGAGCAGATGAACGCTTCCGGGTTCGAACAGGATCTGGCCGCGGCCAACGGCGTCACCATCCGCCACTGGCTGCAGCCGAAGCGGGTGATTGCCGAAGGCGGCAGGGTGTCGGCCATCGAACTCGAATACACCGCCATGGACGGCGACAGGCTTGCCGGCACCGGCGAGAGGCTGACACTGGTCGCCGACCAGGTGTTCAAGGCCATCGGCCAGAGTTTCGTGCCAGCCTCGCTTAACGGCAGCGGTGCCGAGATCGAGCTCGAAGGCGGCCGCATCAAGGTCGATGCGGAAGGGCGCACCTCGCTCGCCAAGGTCTGGGCCGGCGGCGACTGCATCTTCGGTGGCGACGACCTCACTGTTTCTGCCGTGGCGCAAGGCCGCGACGCGGCGGAGAGCATCCACAGGAGCCTCGCTCAGGGATAGGATCATGGCCACGGTGGAACCGGGCATCGCCCGTCACTACGACATATCGGGCCTGGAGGAGCGGATCATTGCCGCGCTCGCCGATAGCGGCGTGGACGTTGCCAATCTGCGTGCAAGCGATCTCGAAGCGGTCGACGAATTTCACATTGGCGGCGTGGCCGCCACCAAGGCACTCGTCGGGCAGATGGGGCTGAAGCCGGGGACAATGCTTCTCGACATCGGGTCGGGCGTCGGCGGGCCGGCCCGCTTTGTCGCCAACAATGTTGGCGCCGATGTTACCGGCATCGACCTCACGCAAAGCTATGTCGATATCGCGGCCAGCCTATCCGAGCGAACCGGCATGGCGGGCAAGACGCGATTCGTGCAAGGCAGTGCGCTGGACATGCCATTCGCGGATGCCAGCTTCGATGCGGCGATCATCCTGCATGTCGGCATGAACCTCCCGGACAAGCCGGGACTGATGAGCGAGGCCGCCCGCGTGCTGCGGCCGGGCGGCGTTTTCGCCGTTTACGATGTGATGCGGCTGAAGGACGGCGCGCTGACCTATCCGCTACCATGGGCGTCTGATGAAGCCATGTCCTTCGTTGCCACCCCGGACGACTATCGCTCGGCGGCCGTCGCCGCGGGGTTCTCGGTGATCGCCGAGCGGCCGCGCGGCGCCTTTGCCATCGAGTTCTTTGCCACGATGCGTGCGCGCCTGGCAGCCGCGCAAGCGGACGGCAGCAAGCCGCCGCCCGGCGTCGGCCTCGTCATGGGCGAGGACGCCCGCACCAAGATCGCCAATCTCACCGCCGCACTTGAAGGCGGTATTCTTGCACCAGTCGAACTGCTCCTTCGTCTCGGTTGAAAGGGACCTGTCATGGCAGACATCCGCAATAATTTCGTCGGCATCAAATCGCCCAATCCGTTCTGGCTGGCCTCGGCGCCGCCCACTGACAAGGCTTACAACGTCATCCGCGCCTTCAAGGCCGGCTGGGGCGGCGTTGTCTGGAAGACACTTGGCGAGGAAGGCCCGCCGGTGGTCAACGTCAACGGCCCGCGCTACGGCGCGATCTGGGGCGCCGACCGTCGATTGCTCGGCCTCAACAACATCGAGCTGATCACCGACCGCGACCTGCAGGTCAACCTGCGCGAGATCAAGCAGGTCAAGAAGGACTGGCCCGACCGCGCCATCGTCGTCTCGCTGATGGTGCCGTGCGTCGAGGAAAGCTGGAAGGCGATTCTGCCGGTGGTCGAGGAGACGGAGGCCGACGGCATCGAGCTCAATTTCGGCTGCCCGCACGGCATGTCGGAGCGCGGCATGGGTGCCGCCGTCGGCCAGGTGCCGGAATACATCGAAATGGTGGTGCGCTGGTGCAAGGCCAACACCCGCATGCCGGTCATCACCAAGCTGACGCCCAACATCACCGATGTGCGCAAGCCGGCGCGCGCCGCGCTTGCCGGCGGCACCGACGCGGTGTCGCTGATCAACACCATCAATTCGATCACAGGCGTCGACCTCGACAGTTTCGCGCCGCAGCCGACCATCGACGGCAAGGGTTCGCATGGCGGCTATTGCGGCCCGGCGGTGAAGCCCATCGCCATGAACATGGTGGCCGAGATCGCGCGCGATCCCGAAACCCACGGCTTGCCGATCTCCGGCATCGGCGGCATCACCACCTGGCGTGACGCGGCCGAGTTCATGGCGCTCGGGGCCGGCAATGTGCAGGTCTGCACGGCGGCGATGACCTACGGCTTCAAGATCGTGCAGGAGATGATCGCCGGCCTGGAAAACTGGATGGACGAGAAGGGCCATGCCTCGCTCGACGACATCGTCGGCCGCGCCACGCCAAACGTCACCGACTGGCAGTACCTCAACCTCAATTATGTCGCCAAGGCCCGTATCGACCAGGACGCCTGCATCCAATGCGGCCGCTGCCACATTGCTTGCGAGGACACTTCTCACCAGGCGATCACCAGCATGGTCGACGGCAAGCGGCATTTCGAGGTGATCGAGGCCGAGTGCGTCGGCTGCAATCTGTGCGTCAATGTCTGTCCGGTCGAGAACTGCATCACCATGGAGCCGCTCGCGGCAGGCGCGATGGACCAGCGTACCGGCAAGCCAGTGTCGCCGATCTATGCCAACTGGACGACGCACCCGAACAACCCGATGGCCAAGGTGGCGGCGGAGTAAAGGGCAGCCATTCGTCGAAAAAAGCGGCGCCTTCGGGCGCCGCTTTTCATTTTTCCTATTGCAGATATAAATCATCCACGATAAAAATTATCCATGAATTGGAGATCAACACAATGAAGCTGGGCGAGGGCGTCGAGGCGGCCATCCACTGCGCCGCAATGCTGGCCGGCGTCGAGGGCGAAGCGACCATGCCGGGCGCCGCGCTGGCGGAGGCCTTTGGCTTGTCGCCGAGCTATCTCCTGAAGCATCTCAACATGCTGAGCGCTGCGCGAATCCTGGAATCGGTGCCGGGACCGGCCGGCGGCTACCGCCTGGCGCGGCCAGCCGAGCGCATAACGCTGCTCGATATCGTGCTGGCGGTCGAAGGACGTGAACCGGCCTTCCGGTGCGGCGAAATCCGCCGCAACGGTCCGGCCAGGTTCGATGTCTCGGCCTATGTCAAACCCTGCGGCATCAATACCGCGATGCTGAAGGCCGAGAAGGCCTACCGAGCCGCACTCGCCGAAGCAAAGCTGTCCGACATCGTGGCGGAATACGTGACCGATGCCGATCCGCGTTCGGTTGCTGCCGGCTGTGCCTTCGTGGCGCGCCATCAGCGGCCGCAGAAATCCAGTTCAACCAAGCAAGCGTAAAGGACATCAAGATGAAACAGAGGCTGCAATTTTTCGCCAAGGCGCCGGAGATCATGAAGGCGGTGTCGGCGCTCAACAAGGCGGTCGACGAATGCGGGCTCGAGGTGAGCCTGCTGCACCTGATCAAGCTCAGGGCATCGCAGATCAATGGCTGCTCGTTCTGCGTCGAGATGCACAGCCGCGAGGCCAGGCGCGACGGCGAGACCGAGCAACGGCTCTATCTGGTTTCGGCCTGGAAGGAATCGCCGCTGTTTTCCGAGCGTGAGCGCGCCGCCTTAGCCTGGACCGAGGCCGTCACGCTGATCGCCAACAATGGCGTGTCGGACGAACTCTATGCAAAGTCGCTCCAGCATTTCTCGGAAGAGGAACTGGTCAAGCTGTCGGTCGCGCTCGGCATGATCAACACCTGGAACCGGCTCTGCATCCCGTTCCACGCCATCCATCCAGTGGCGACGGCCAAAGCTGCCTGATTGACAGGCTTTGACTTGGGGCGTCGTCGAGGAGGCGGCGCTCCAACTGGTTTTTGAGAGGGAGAGTTTGATGCCTGTCGATTTGCCTTCGACCCTGTTGTTTCTCGGCCGCCTGTTGCTCGGCGGCGCCTTCATCTTCGCCGGCCTGCGCAACATCCAGAACGCGGCCTTCCTGACCCAGCTGTTGGCCGCGCGCGGCGTGCCGCAGGCGCGGTTGTCGCTATGGGCCGGCATTGTGCTCCAGATCGTCGCCGGCGCCTTGCTGATGGCAGGCCTCCGGATGGCAATTGCCTCTACGGTGCTGGTGCTGTTCCTGATCGTCGCCACGCCAATGTTCCACAATTTCTGGGATCATCAGGGCCCGGATCGGGCATCGCGCGTCAACAGCTTCGTCGGCAATGTCGCACTGGGCGGCGGTTTTCTGACGCTGATCGCGCAGTCGCTTTAGGCGAAGAGCAAGCCGATCGGGTTTTCCGCACGGACGATCGACCGATCACGAGGATAGCAGGCGGCGGCGCTGTTTGACTTCGGTACTGGACGCTCTAACCTGGGCCGGCGGCTTCTTGTCAAGGAGTGGCCCATCTCAGTCGTCTATCGACCTGCCAACGCGCAAGATCTGAAACGAGCTGACGAGCTTGTCGTTGCCAGCATCAACGATTTGACCGAGCGCCATGGCTTTGGCCCCATGGCCGTGCCGCGCCCGACCGATTTTCAATTGTTTTCTTTGAACGATGACGCTGCTGGCTTGTGGGTGGCGGAAGACGCCGGTGAAATCCTCGGCTTTGCCTGGAGTTGGGTCTGCGGCGATTTGTGGTTTCTCGCGCAGCTGTTCGTGTCTTCCGGACATCAGGGCAGCGGGATCGGCAACGAACTGCTGAAACGAACGCTGGAGCATGCGCGGCAATCGGGGGCGAGGAGCAAGGCGTTGATCACCTTCAGCTTCAACACCGTGTCGCAAGGTCTCTACATCAGGCGCGGACTGTTCCCGCGATTTCCGATCTACAATCTCAGCGTCGCGCAGGATGTCTTGAAAGGTCGATTGAAGGCCGCTCCGCTCCGCAGCGTGCCTCTGAAGGAAACAGCTTCGCACCTGCATAGCCTTGCCGGCATTGACAATCGGGCCCTGGGCGTATCGCGCGAAAAGCACCATCGGTATTTGATCAACGACGAGCAGACGAGAGGTGTCGTTCTCTATGCCGGGGAGGAGTGCGTCGGCTACGTCTACATAGGCACCAACGGCCACATCGGGCCACTTGCGGTCGCGCAGCCCTATCAGCTTGACGCTGCCTTCAGGACGGCACTGAACCTGGCCGCTGAGATTGGTTCTTCGCAGGTGTCGGCGTTTCTGCCTGGCACGACGCAAACAGCTCTGAGCACAGCCGTCGAGCATGGGATGCGCATCACGCTTCCCATGGTTCTGATGTCGACGCGGGATCTTGGCGATTGGTCTCAGTATCTGCCCCGTAATCCTGGTTTCATGTGATCGCAGCCACTGCTTGCGTGGCATGGCATTCGACCCGCAGCCGCTCGGCGCCCCCGACGGCATCGATCTTAAACCGGAACCAATCGAGCCGTTGATGCATTTCGCACCTGTATGCCGAGCATCCCGGGATGAAATATGAAAATTGCCCATGTCGCGCCGCTTTATGAATCGGTGCCACCCAGACTTTATGGCGGCACGGAACGCATCGTCTCGTATCTGACCGAAGCGCTGGTCGACCTCGGTCATGAGGTGACCCTGTTTGCCAGCGGCGACAGCCAGACCTCCGCAAAGCTGGTCGCCGGCCGGGAATGCGCGCTTCGCCTCGATCCGCGTCCGCTCAAATCCGAGATTGCGGCGCATCTTTCGATGCTTGCGCAGGTGCGGGAACGGGCGCGCGAGTTTGACGTCATCCACTTCCACCTCAGCCACTTCCTGCACTTTTCCTTCTTCGAGGACATGGCGGAGCGGACGGTGACGACCCCGCATGGCAGGCTGGACTATGTCGACCTGGCGCCGGCCTATAAGCATTTCCCGCGCTTTCCGATGATTTCCATTTCGCACAGCCAGAAGGCAGGCCTTGCCAGGGCCAACTGGTTGGCGACGATCCACCACGGACTGCCGACCGGTATCTATGAACCGACTTTCGAGACGAAGGCGCAGGAACCCTATCTTGCCTTCCTCGGCCGGTTTTCACGCGACAAGCGCCCGGATCGCGCCATCGAAATCGCCTTGCGCTCGGGGCTCAGGCTGAAGCTTGCGGCAAAGATCGGCGACGACGATCGCGCCTATTTCCACGAGATGGTCGAGCCGTTGATCGACGGCGATCGTATCGACTATGTCGGCGAGATCGAGGAGCACCAGAAGACGGAATTTCTCGGCAACGCGGCCGGCCTGCTGTTCCCGATCGACTGGCCGGAGCCGTTTGGCCTTGCCGCCATCGAGGCAATGGCCTGCGGCACGCCGGTGATCGCCTGGAATTGCGGCGCACTGCCGGAGATCATCGATCAAGGCGTTACCGGCTTTATCGCGGATTCGATGGATGGCGCGGTCGCCACAGTGCCGGACTTGCTGAAGCTCGACAGGCGAAAGGTGAGGGGCGTCTTCGAAAAGCGGTTTTCCGCCAGAAGAATGGCCGGCGACTACCTGGCCGCCTATGCGCGCCTGATCGGTGTCCCGGCGGAAGCGAAGGCGTCGTGAGCAGCGCGCTCGAGCGGCGGGAACGAAACGACAGGGATTTATGACGAATGGCCCAACTTGATGAGCGCCAGCTCGATCCGGCCGTCGCGCTTGCCTCGCTCGACGCCACCGCGCCTCGTGAGCCGCACCGGCTGTTTGCGCTCAAGCAGGGTGACTGCTTTGCGGTTGCCGATGCCTATGGCGACATACGCGGCGCCGGCGACGGTTTCTTCCGCGACGACACACGGGTGCTCTCGGAGTTCCGGCTGACCGTCGGCGGCAGGCAGACATCGCTGCTTGGCGCCTCGCTCAGCCAGGACAATGTGCTGTTCACCACCAACCTGACCAACCTGCCGATGCTCAGCGCCAGCGGTCGCGATATTCCGCAGGGAGCCATTCATGTCGAACGCGTCCGGCTGCTCTGGCAGGACAGGCTGTTCGAACGCATCACCCTTTCCAACTACAGTCGGGAAACCTCGACAATCGGCGTTTCCCTGCACTTTGCCGCTGATTTCCGTGACATGTTCGAAGTGCGCGGCTCGACTCGGCTGCGGCGCGGCATGACCCATATGGCCGAGATGGATGCGACATTCGTCCTGTTGCGCTACGACGGGCTGGACGGGCTGGCGCGCGCGTCGGCGATCTCGTTCTCGCAACCACCCGATCAACTGACAGCCGACCGCGCCGATTTCCTGCTCGCGGTGACCAAGCGCAGCAGCAAGGTGCTCTATGTCGAGGTCGGTTCCGAGGTGGCGGATGCGCCCGATCGCGACCGTTTCCGCGCCGCCGCCGCCCGGGCCCGCTTTGGCATGCGGGCCAAGCGGCGCCATGGCGCGACGGTGCACAGTTCCGGTCGCGTCTTCAACGACTGGGTCGAGCGCGCCCGCGCCGATGTCGCGCTGCTGACCACCGAGCTTGCGACCGGACCCTATCCCTATGCCGGCATCCCCTGGTTCTCGACGGCGTTCGGCCGTGACGGCGTCATCTCGGCGCTGCAGATGCTCTGGCTCAATCCAGGCCTGGCGCGGGGCGTGCTGGCCTTCCTGGCCCAGCATCAGGCCACGGAGACGTCGCCGTTCAGCGATTCCCAACCGGGCAAGATCATGCACGAGACCCGCAAGGGCGAGATGGCGGCGCTGCGGGAGCTTCCGTTCGGCCGCTACTATGGCGGCGTCGATACGACGCCGCTCTACATCCATCTCGCCTGTGCCTATGCCGATCGCACCGGCGACATGGCGTTCATCGACAGCCTGTGGCCGTCGCTGTGCGCGGCGGCCGATTGGACGGAGGAGGCGGGCCGCGAGACCGGGTTCGTGACCTACCAGCGGGCTGCCGAGTCCGGCCTCGCCAACCAAGGCTGGAAGGACAGCTTCGATTCCGTCTTTCATGCCGATGGCCGCATCCCCAAGGGTCCGATCGCGCTGGTCGAGGTGCAAGGCTATGTCTTTGCCGCCTTCCGGGGGCTGGCGGCGCTTGCCCGTCGCCGTGGCGAGGACGAGAGAGCCGATCACTGGGACAGCCTCGCCGAGGCGATGCGCGTGGCGGTGGAACGCGATTTCTGGCTCGACGACCTTGGCTTCTATGCCCTGGCGATCGACGGTGCCGGCGAGCCCTGCAAGGTGCGGACCTCGAATGCGGGCCATCTCCTCCTTGTCGGGCTTCCGGAGCCGGCGCGGGCGCAGATGGTCGCCGATCAGCTACTTTCGGCCTCCTTCCATTCCGGCTGGGGGCTGAGAACGCTTGCCGACGATGCCGTGTTCTTCAACCCAATGTCGTACCACAATGGCTCGATCTGGCCGCATGATACCGCCATATGCGGCGCGGGCCTGGCGCGCTATGGCGAGCGCGACAGCGTGGTGCGCCTGATGAGCGGCACGTTCGAATCCGCTGTCCATTTCAACATGCGGTTGCCGGAACTGTTCTGCGGGTTTACCCGCGCGCCGGGCGAAGCACCGATCGCCTATCCCGTCGCTTGCCTGCCGCAGGCGTGGTCGGCGGGGTCCGCCTTCATGCTGATGCAGGCCTGCCTCGGCCTTGAAATCGATGGCTGGGATGGCGAAATCCGCGTCACCCGTCCGAGGCTGCCAATCGGCATCGACACACTCACGCTGCGACATCTGGGCGTCGGCGAAAGAGTGGTCGATCTCACGTTCCAGCGCGTCGGCGACCGGGTCGTCGCCTTCCTCGCCGACCGGCATGAAGGCCTGGTGCCGCTCATCGTCAGAACATGATCCGAGCCAGATTGGCTGGAACCGATCGCCGCCTTGTGCGTTGCAAAATACAGGTTCGGACGGCGACTAGGTCGCCGCGGACAGTTTCAAATCGGAAACACGAACAAAAAGGCCGCCGAACGGCCTGAGGTGAGTTGGCATTCCAATGACAGATTATGGTGCGGGCCTGCTTTGGGTCCTGATCCTCGCGAGCCTCGGTCTTTCCGCTCTTGCCGTTTTCTTCTCCATATCGCGGCAACGCCGCAGTCTGCCGCCAACGGCAGTACATCCAGCCGGCGAGGACGTGACCGCGGAAGCGGCGCGCAAGATCATACGGGAGTTCGAAAAGAACGGCCAGAATGGCCAATCGGCCGATGCCGCCCTGGTGACATGGTCGCCCGAAACATTGCGCAAGATCCTGGCCGATGACCTACCCGATGCGCAGGTTATCGTGGTCTCCAACCGCGAACCATATATCCACAACGTCCGGGGTAACGGCGTCGAACTGCTTGTGCCGGCAAGCGGGCTGGTTTCGGCGCTGGAACCGATCACGCGCGCCTGCGCTGGGACCTGGATCGCCTATGGCGGCGGAACCGCGGACCGTCTCATGGTCGACAAGGACGACCGGGTACAGGTGCCGCCCGGCAATCCGTCCTACACGCTGCGCCGGGTCTGGCTGACGGAGGAAGAACATCAGGGCTACTATCTCGGCTTCGCCAATGAGGGCCTGTGGCCGCTTTGCCATATCGCCTTCACCCGGCCGATCTTTCGTGCCTCGGACTGGGAAGCCTATGAAGCCGTCAACCGGAAGTTCGCCGAAACGGTGGTGGCCGAGGCGCGCAACGAGCGACCGATCGTGCTGGTCCAGGACTACCACTTCGCGCTGCTGCCGCGGATGATCCGCGAGCGCCTGCCCGACGCGATCGTCATCACCTTCTGGCACATCCCGTGGCCGAACTCGGAAGTGTACAGCATCTGTCCATGGCGTGAGCGCATCCTTGAGGGGCTGCTGGGCAGCTCGATCATCGGTTTCCACACCCAGTTCCACGCCAACAATTTCACCGAAAGCGTCGATCGCTTCCTGGAAAGCCGCATCGAGCGGGCGGATGCGGCCATCTCCTATGGCGGGCAGACGACGCTGGTGCACGCCTATCCCATCTCAATAGAGTGGCCGGCGGACCTCCTGGCAAGATTGCCTGATGTCGACGACTGCCGCGCCCGCCTGCGTGACAGGTTCGGGCTGAAAGCGGATGTGAAGCTTGGCGTCGGCGTCGAGCGTCTCGACTACACCAAGGGCATTCTGGATCGGTTTCAGGCGCTCGACGAATTGTTCAAGCGATACCCGGAATGGATCGGAAAACTGGTTTTCCTGCAGATCGCTGCACCCAGCCGCGGCACGCTCCCGGCTTACAAGCTGCTCCACGACGACTGTCACCGCTACGCCGAAGAGCTCAACGAGCGTTACGGCAGCGAAGGCTACAAGCCGGTAATCATGGTGGCCGAACATCACTCGCAGGAACAGGTCTATGAGATCTACCGCGCCGCCGACATATGCATGGTCACCAGCCTGCATGACGGCATGAACCTGGTCGCCAAGGAATTCGTTGCGGCGCGCGACGACGAGCAGGGCATCTTGATGCTCAGCACGTTCGCTGGTGCCTCGCGCGAATTGCTGGAGGCGCTGATCGTCAACCCTTACGATGCCGCCATGATGAGCGAGGCGCTGCTGCAGGCGCTGACCATGACGCCCGACGAACAGCGCGAGCGCATGCGGCCGATGCGGCAGATGGTCCGCGACAACAATGTCTATCGCTGGGCCGGCAGCATGCTTCTGGATGCGGCGCGGTTGCGCAAGCGCGGCGACCTCGATCGGGTGACCGGTGCCGGCGACCGGCCGCCAGGCATGGACAATGTCGTTTCCATGTTCGAGCGCAAACGGGTGGCAATGTGATGAGCGAGACCCTGGAAAATGTGAGCGAGACCCTGCAGAAGCCACAGGCCTTGCTGACTGGCGAATGGGCGTTGTTCCTCGACATTGACGGCACTCTGCTTGAGCATGCGGAACACCCGGACGCGGTCTCGGTCAGCGACGAACTTCGCTCCTTGCTGCAAGGCCTGGATCACAAGCTAAACGGGGCATTGGCCGTTATCACGGGCCGCTCGGTTGCGGCCGTTGATCAGCTTTTTCAGCCTTTGAAGTTGCGCGCGGCCGGGCTTTATGGCCTGGAACACAGACTTCTGCCGGACGACGATGTGGAAGTCGCGGGAGAGCCGGCGGATATTGCTGCTCTTGCTGATGAGATCGAGGCTGAACTCGGCCGTGGGCAGGCCAATATCGAGCGCAAAGGCCGGGTTCTCGCCATCCACACGCGCGCTGCCCCGCACCTGCTTCCGCGCGCAACGCAGCTTGTCGAACAGGCGCTGGCCAGCCTGCCCGAGGGCTACCGCGTGGTTGCCGGCAATGCCGGCGTTGAGCTGCTGCCGCTAGAGGCGGCCAAGGGTGCTGCAATCCGGCGGTTCATGCGTATCGCGCCCTTTGCAGGCCGCCGCCCGGTCTTCCTGGGCGACGACACGCCGGACGAAAACGGCTTCGAAGCCGTCAACGATGCCGGCGGCATATCGATACGGGTCAAACCACCCGCGCATACCGCCGCACGGTACGGCCTTGACGGCGTTGCCGAAACGCTCGCCTGGCTGAGGGGTCAACTTTAGATCCAGCCGGGGGGCGCAACCGGGGCTGGGGGCGATGTGGATCAAGCCGCAAATCGCAGGCCGCCGTCGCAGGTCAGCACCTGACCGGTCATGAAGCCGTTGGAGACGAGAAAGGCAATTGCGTCGGCGACGTCGTCGGCGCGGCCGATGCGGCCGACCGGGGTCTTGCCGGCATATTCGGCAAAGATCGCTTGCCGCTGCTCCTCGGCGAGAAAATCCCACCAGGGCGTGTCGATGACGCCAGGCGCCACGACATTGACGCGCAGCGGCCTCAACTCCACGGCCAGGATCGGCACCACGGTCAGAAGCATGCCGTTGATGGCGGCGATGCCGGCGACGCCCGGCGTCGCAAGCTGAGCCGATACTGCCGAGATGAAGGTGGCCGATCCGCTCTTGTTCAGCGTCGGCAAGGCGGCCTGCAGGCATGACAGTTGCGGGCGGACTTTCTCGTCGACGCCGCTGCCGATGTCGGTCAGGTCAAGCGTCTGGAAGGGGCCAAGGCCCTTGCCGCCGCTGGCTGCCAGGACCAGATGGTCGAAGGGGCCGAGGCGTTCGAAGAACTGGCTGACTTCGTCCGGCTTCGAGGCATCGAACGCAGCCTTCCCGACGGCCCCGCCGAGGCTCTTCCACGCGCCGTTGAGCCGATCCTGGTTGCGCCCGGTGATGGTCACCTTCATGCCGGGGCCAAGTAGTTTGCGCGCCGTCGCCAGACCGATGCCGGACGAGCCGCCGATGACGACGGTGTGCTGGATTGTCGTGGTCATGAATGCTGTTCCTTCGATGTTGGTGAGGCGAGGCCGACGAGGTCGAAGCTCAAGGCTCGCAACTGTTGTCTTGCCTTGGCGTCGTAGGCCTGGGCGTCGGCGCGGGATTCCCGCAGGCCGTCGAAATAGAGGCCGCTGCGTCCATCCAGCGCCGATGAGGTCGCGAGGTTGAGGATGGCGTCGGCTCCGGTTTCGACCGAACTCCATGGCGTGACGCCTGCCTGGCGGACCATGGTGGTGTTCATGTAGCTGGCCGGATGCAGCGCGTTGACCGTAACGCCTGTCCCTCTCAGCTCCTGCGCAAGGTCGACGGTGAACAGGATCTGCGCCAGCTTGCTCTGGCAGTAGGCGCGCACGCCGTCGTAGCTGCGGGTCAGCATGACATCGCCGAAGTCGATCGCCTGCTGTCCCGCCGAGGCGACGTTGACGATGCGCGCCGGCGCGCTCGACTTGAGCAACGGCAAAAGTTCCGATGTCAGCAGGAAAGCGGCGAGATAGTTGACCGCGAAACGCAGTTCGTAGCCGTCGGCGCTGACCTGCCGCTTGGCGCCTTGGCCTGCGGTGCCGATGCCGGCATTGTTGATGAGGATGTCGAGCCGGTCCGTCCTGGCGCGCACGGCTTCGGCGAGGCGGCGCACCTCGGCCAGTGAAGAGAGGTCGGCGACCAGCAGCTCGGCCTTGCCGCCGGCGGCTTCGATCTCAGTGACGGTCGCCTTGCCGCGTGTCGCATCGCGGCCATGCACCAGCACACGGGCGCCACCAGCGCCAAGCCGTCGCGCGACGACGCGGCCGACGCCGTCGGTCGACCCGGTGACGAGGATTGTCTTATCTTTGAGTTCCATGTTCAGAGCCTCCGTTCTGTTGCTCTGAGCGGAAGATGGGACAGGCGGCGCGCGTCAAACAGTTCAAACTTTATCCTGGTATCAATACTGCTATATTAGCCTCATGGAATCCCAATCTCACTCTGCCCTCACTCGCTCTGCTCCCACGCACTCCGCCGAAGACAGCCGCCGGCGCGAGCTGGGCGCTTTCCTACGCTCGCGCCGCGAAAGGCTGACGCCAGCGGCCACTGGCATTACCACCGGCCTCAGACGGCGCACGCCTGGGCTGCGGCGCGAGGAGGTGGCGATGATCGCCGGCGTCGGCACCACCTGGTACACATGGCTGGAGCAGGGGCGGGAGGTCAGGCCTTCGGTCGAGGTGCTGACGGCGCTTGCCGAGGCGCTGCGCCTCGACGCCGCCGAAAAGCAGCATCTGTTCATCCTCGCCGGCCGCCAGCAGCCGGAGGGTCGCACCGTGGCGCCGGAAAAGGTCGACGGCCCCTTGCTGCACATGCTGCAAAGCCTGGTGCTGCAGCCGGCCTATGTCGTCGGTCGGCGCTGGGACGTGCTGGCCTGGAACCCGGCGGCGGTGGCCGTGTTCGGCGACTATGGTCTGCTGGAAGGTGATGCCCGCAACATCGTCCACATGGTCTTCACCAATCCGCACCACCGGCGGCTGCTGGTCGACTGGGAGCAACTGGCGCGTATCGTGCTGGCCTCGTTCCGGGCCGCAAGCGCCAGATATGTCGGCGATCCGGATTTCGAGCGGCTGATCGACTTGATGACGCGGTCGAGCCCGGAGTTTCGCGCGTGGTGGCCGCAGCGCGACGTGGCGCACCGATTGTCGGGGGTGAAGCATGTCCGGCACCCGAGCGCTGGCGCCATGACGTTCGAGCATATGAGTTTGTCGGTCGGCGACGGCTCCGACATGAAGCTGATCGTCTACACGCCACTTGCCGAGCAGAACTCGGTCGCCAAGCTGCAGACATTGCTGGACGCGCTGCCAGCCGAGCGGCGTAGCGCCTAATAACTGCCGAAAGTTAGTTCTTCGGCTTCAGCCCGTCGAGGAACAATTGCTCCAGAAAACGGGCGGCATCCTCGAAACGGCCATCGCCGCCGCGGTCTGGGCCGAGCACGGCGCGGACCTGGACGTCGAAATCGGCATAATGCTGCGTCGTTGCCCAGATCGAGAAGATCAGGTGCCAGGGGTCGGTCCTGGCGATTTTGCCGGCGCGCATCCAGCTCTTGATGACGGCGGCCTTTTCATCGACCAGCGTTTTCAGTTCACCCGCCAGCAGCGGCATGATGCGCGGCGCCCCTTGCAGGATCTCGTTGGCGAACAGCCGGCTCTCGCGCGGAAAATCGCGTGCCATTTCGAGCTTGCGCCTGATGTAGTTGCGCAATTCGGTCATCGGATCGCCGATGTCGTCCAGCTCTCGCAGCGGCGCCAGCCAGGTGTCGAGCAGGCGCTGCATCAGCGTCTCGTGGATGTCCTCCTTGCGGCGGAAATAATAAAGCAGGTTCGGCTTCGACATGCCGGCGGCTTCGGCGATCTGGTCGATGGTCGAGCCGCGAAAGCCGTTGGTGGAGAAAACCTCGAGCGCCGCCTCCAGGATGAGTTCGCGCTTTTCCTGCTGGATGCGGGTGCGGCGAGGGGCGTTCGTGCTGGTGGTCACCGTTGCCAGCCCTCGCTTTGCCAAACCTCGCGTTCAAGGTCATCTGGACCAATTCTCTGGACCAGTTTTTCCTTGGCCTGTGGAACGCACTTCAGGTGCCGCATTTCCGCTAGTAATCCCTTGACCGCCGACAGGGCGGTGCTAACGTTTGTCCAATCGGTCAAAAATTTGCGTAGCACGAAATCGCAACGAAGACCAAGCGTTGGGCACACCGAAACAAGTTACAAGGGGAAGTCTTGGTCATGTCCAACCGGCTGAAAGTCACGCCGAACGATCTCAGTGCATTCTGGATGCCGTTCACGGCAAACCGGCAGTTCAAGCAGGCACCGCGCATGATGGTGTCCGCGAAGGACATGCATTACACCACAAGCGATGGCCGCAAGGTGCTGGACGGCACCGCGGGTTTGTGGTGCGTCAACGCCGGCCATTGCCGGCCGAAGATCACCGAGGCAATCCAGCATCAGGCCGCCGAGCTCGACTATGCGCCGGCCTTCCAGATGGGCCATCCGATCGTCTTCGAACTGGCTAACCGCCTGGTCGACCTCGCGCCCAAGGGCATGGACCATGTCTTCTTCACCAATTCCGGTTCGGAATCGGTCGAAACGGCGCTGAAGATGGCGATTGCCTATCACCGCGCCAAGGGTGAGGGCTCACGCACTCGCCTAATCGGCCGCGAGCGCGGCTATCACGGCGTCAATTTCGGCGGCATTTCGGTCGGCGGTATTGTCTCCAATCGCAAGATGTTTGGCACGCTGCTCGGCGGCGTCGACCACATGGCGCACACGCATCTGCCCGAGAAGAACGCCTTCACCAAAGGCGTGCCGGAGCATGGCGTGGAACTGGCCAACGAGCTTGAGCGCATCGTCGCCCTGCATGACGCCTCGACCATCGCTGCCGTCATTGTCGAGCCGGTCGCCGGTTCCACCGGTGTCATCCTGCCGCCCAAGGGCTATCTGCAGAAGCTGCGCGAAATCTGCACCAAGCACGGCATCCTTTTAATCTTCGACGAGGTCATCACCGGCTTCGGCCGTCTGGGCACCCCGTTCGCCGCCGACTATTTCGGCGTCACGCCCGACATCATGACTACCGCCAAGGGCGTCTCCAACGGCGTCATCCCGATGGGCGCGGTGTTCGTGAAGAAGGAAATCCACGACGCCTTCATGACCGGCCCCGAGCACATGATCGAGTTCTTCCACGGCTACACCTATTCGGGCAATCCGATCGCCTGCGCGGCGGCCCTGGGCACGCTCGATACCTACAAGGAAGAGGGCCTGCTGACCCGTGGCGAGGAACTGGCGCCCTATTGGGAAGACGCACTGCATTCGCTGAAGGGCGAGCCGAACGTCATCGATATCAGAAACATCGGCCTGATCGGCGCGATCGAACTGGCGCCGATCGCCGGCCAGCCGACCAAGCGGGCCTTCTCGGCCTTCGTCAAGGCGTTCGAGCGCGGCGCGCTGATCCGCACCACCGGAGACATCATTGCGCTGTCGCCGCCGCTGATCATCACCAAGGGCCAGATCAACGAATTGATCGACCACGTGCGGGATGTTCTGCGGTCGATAGACTAATCTGCCTATACTTGGACGGGTGGCGACGGGAACCGCCGCCCGGCCAGGACATGAACTGAGAGGACTTGGAATGGCCGCACCCGGCGAGAATCTGCGAATCAATTCAGACCGTTTGTGGGATTCGATAATGGAGATGGCGAAGATCGGCCCCGGCATTGCCGGCGGCAACAATCGCCAGACCGTGACCGATGAGGACGGCGAGGGCCGGCATCTGTTCAAGCGCTGGTGCGATGCGGCCGGGCTCGACATGGGCGTCGATGAGATGGGCACGATGTTTGCCCGCCGCGAAGGCGCCGATCCCAGCCTGCCGCCGGTCTATGTCGGCAGCCATCTCGATACGCAGCCGACCGGCGGCAAATATGACGGCGTGCTCGGCGTGCTGGGCGGGCTTGAAGTGGTGCGCTCGCTCAACGATCTCGGCATCAAGACCAAACATCCGATCGTCGTCACCAACTGGACCAATGAGGAAGGCGCACGCTTTGCCCCGGCAATGATGGCATCCGGCGTGTTTGCCGGTGTACTCGACCAGGTCGATGTCTATGAGCATGTCGACAAGCAAGGCAAGAAATTCGGCGAGGAGCTTGAACGCATCGGCTGGAAGGGCACCGAGAAGGTCGGCGACCGCAAGATCCATGCCTTCTTCGAACTGCATATCGAGCAGGGACCGATCCTCGAGGACGAGGGCATCGACATCGGTGTCGTCACCCACGGGCAAGGGCTGAAGTGGCTGCAGGTGACGCTGACCGGCAAGGAGGCGCACACCGGTTCGACGCCGATGCCGAAGCGCCGCAATGCCGGGCTCGGCATGGCGCGTGTGATCGAACTGGTGCACGAGATCGCCATGGACTACCAGCCCGACGCCGTCGGCGCGGTCGGCCATATGGAGGTGTTTCCCAACTCGCGCAACATCATCGCCGGCCGCACCGTCTTCACCATCGACATCCGCTCGCCCGAGAAGGAGGTGCTGGATGCGATGGACGGCCGCATCCGCGAAGGCATCGACACGATCTGCGAGGCGCTCGACATCCAGTACAAGATCGAACAGGTCGGCGCGTTCGACCCGGTCACCTTCGACGCCGGCTGCGTCAAGGCGATCCGCGACGCCGCCGAACGCCTCGGCTATTCGCACCGCAACATCGTTTCAGGCGCCGGCCATGACGCCTGCTGGATCAATCGCGTCGCGCCGACCGCGATGGTGATGTGCCCTTGCGTCGACGGGCTCAGCCACAACGAGGCCGAGGAAATCTCCAAGGAATGGGCGTCGGCCGGTGCCGACGTGCTGTTCCACGCCGTGGTGGAGACGGCTGTCATCGTGGAGTGAACTTACAAATCCGCATTCCAAACGCCGCTCGCAAAGAAGCGCGAAGAGAACAAGGGAACAAGACATGACCAAAGTTATCAAGAACGGCACCATCGTCACCGCCGATCGCACGTGGAAGGCCGATGTGCTGTTCAAGCACGGCAAGATCGTCGCCATCGGTTCGGACCTGCATGGCGACCACGAATTCGACGCCACAGGCTGCTATGTGATGCCGGGCGGCATTGATCCGCACACCCATCTCGAAATGCCGTTCATGGGCACCTATTCGGCCGACGATTTCGAATCCGGAACGCGAGCGGCGCTTGCTGGCGGCACCACGATGGTGGTCGATTTCTGCCTGCCGGCGCCGCAGCAGTCGCTGCTGGAAGCCTTGCAGATGTGGGACAACAAGACTTCGAAAGCATCCTGCGACTATTCCTTCCACATGGCGATCACCTGGTGGGGCAAGCAGGTGTTCGACGAGATGGCCACCGTCGTCGACAAGGGTATCACCTCGTTCAAGCACTTCATGGCCTACAAGGGCGCGCTGATGGTCGACGACGACGAGATGTATGCGTCGTTCCAGCGTTGCGCCGACCTTGGCGCGCTGCCGCTGGTGCATGCCGAGAATGGCGATGTGGTTGCAGCCCTGTCACAGAAGTTGCTTGCTGCCGGCAACAATGGCCCCGAGGGTCATGCCTATTCGCGGCCGCCGGAAGTGGAAGGCGAGGCGACCAACCGCGCTATCATGATCGCCGACATGGCGGGCGTGCCGCTCTATGTCGTGCATGTCTCCTGCGAGCAGAGCCACGAGGCGATCCGCCGGGCGCGGCAGAAGGGCATGCGTGTGTTCGGCGAGCCGCTGATCCAGCACCTGACGCTCGACGAGAGCGAGTATTTCAACAAGGACTGGGACCATGCGGCGCGCCGCGTCATGAGCCCACCTTTCCGCAACAAATTGCACCAGGATTCGCTGTGGGCCGGCCTGCAGGCGGGTTCGCTGCAGGTGGTGGCGACCGACCATTGCGCCTTCACCACCAAGCAGAAGCGCAACGGCGTCGGTGATTTCACCAAGATCCCGAACGGCACAGGCGGGCTTGAGGACCGCTTGCCGGTGCTGTGGACCACCGGCGTCAACACCGGCCGGCTGACGATGAACGAGTTCGTCGCGGTGACCTCGACCAACATCGCCAAGATCCTCAACATGTATCCGAAGAAGGGCGCTATCGTCGAAGGTGCTGACGCCGACATCGTCGTCTGGGATCCGAAGCGCAAGAAGAAGATCTCGTCGAAGAAGCAGCAATCTGTGATCGACTACAATGTCTTCGAAGGGTTCGAGGTGACCGGCCTGCCGCGCTTCGTGTTCTCGCGCGGCGAATTGTCGATCCAGGAGGCTGAGGTCAAGGCCAAGCCGGGGCACGGCGAGTTCGTGGCCCGCGAGCCGAACGCGGCGGTCAACCGGGCGCTTTCGACGTGGAAGGAAATTTCCGCGCCGCGCAAGGTCGAACGCACCGGCATCCCGGCGACCGGGGTTTGAGCTTGGCGCGCTCGGCCGCGCTCATCTCGTTGGTCCTGGCGGCAGTTGTCGCTGGCCCGGCAGCAGCGAGCGGCGTGCTCGCCGGCTCCTGGGGCAATGATGTCGGCTGCGCCGGTGTCAAGGCCGGCTATCAGGACAGCGATGCCTATATCGTGCTGACCGCCGAAGGCATCGAGACTTATGGCAGCGGCTGCCGATTCGCGCAGCAATTGACGTCGGTGCTGGGTGCCCAATCGCTGACTTCGACCTGTTCCGCCGAGGGCGAGGCGGGGACGACGATCGAAACAGTTGTGGTCACCAACAAGGGTGAGGATGGTTTCTTCGTCACCATTCCCGGCCTTGAGGAAATGGGACCGCTGCAATCATGTTCGTGACGTGGGGCCTTGGGGGATGAGCATGCGTGGTTTTCGCCTGTCAGTTGCGATGGTTCTCGTGTTAGCTGCCGGTCAGGCTTCGGCGGCAGGCATCGATCTGTCCAAGCCCTACGGCAACAAGTCCGGCTGCATCAACAAGAACGGCCAGGAAGTCTATGCCGAGGACATGCTGCTGCTGACGGACACGGATCTGGTCACTGTGGCCAGCGCCTGCACCTTCACCGACAAGCAGGCGAAATCGGACGGTTCGATGACCATCAAGGCGCAATGCGAGGCGGAAGGCGAGGATGGGCAGTCGCCGGCAGAGTTCACCGTCAAGCAAAGCCCCAAGAGCGCCAAGAAGCTGGTGATCACCGATGCGGACGGCAATGTCATGGGGGAAGTCTCCCGGTGCCGATGACGATCACGTTCCCATCGGCTTCAAGCGACCAGCGCATCCAGTTCCGGCAGCAGGACGACGCTTTCCTGTTCGTTGGGATCGGTACGGGCAATGACGGCCGAAGACGGGGCGGCGCTGAGATTGGCCGGCAGATGCGGCACGCCGGCCGGAATGTAGAAGAGGTCGCCGGCCTTGACGACGATATGGTGCTCCAGCCGGTCGCCGTACCAGGTATGGACCTCGCCGGAGAGCACATAGATCGCCGTTTCATGGCTCTCGTGCATATGCGCCTTGGCGCGGGCGCCGGGCGGCATGGTCAGCATATGCATGCAGATGCCGGACGAGCCGACGGTTTCCGCGGCGATGCCGGCGAAATAGGTCAATCCCTGCTTGCCTTCATAAGTGGTTTCAGGGCGGATAAGATGACAAGTGGGCGACATCAGGAAACTCCGGGCGTCGATTGAGTGGGACAAGGTTAGTGGGACTGGGGGCCAATGGGACAGGGGCGAGTGGAAAACAACATCGCGATAAAAGCAATCGGATTCCAGCCGGCGCCTCAATGGCGGGATCTGGCAGGCAGCAAGCGATGACAGGGATTTCGCCAGCCGTCGTCGCGGCAAGCAAACTCGAACTGACCTTCCAGACCAATGACGGGGCGGTGCAGGCGCTGTCCAATGTCGACCTGACCATCGGCAAGGGTGAGTTCGTCTCCTTCATCGGGCCGTCGGGCTGTGGCAAGACGACCTTGCTGCGCGTCATCGCCGATCTGGAGAAGCCGACCTCGGGGACGATTTCGGTCAACGGCATGACTCCCGAACAGGCGCGCGAGAAACGCGCCTATGGCTATGTCTTCCAGGCCGCGGCCCTGTTTCCGTGGCGCACCATCGAGCGCAATGTGGGGCTGCCGCTGGAGATCATGGGCTTGTCCAAGGCGAAGCAGGCGGAGCGCATCAATCGCACGCTCGACCTCGTCAACCTCTCAGGTTTCGAGAAGAAATATCCCTGGCAGCTTTCGGGCGGCATGCAGCAGCGCGCGTCAATCGCCCGTGCGCTGGCCTTCGACGCCGACCTTCTCTTGATGGACGAGCCATTCGGCGCGCTGGACGAGATCGTGCGCGACCACCTCAACAAGCAATTGCTGGAACTGTGGGGACGCACCAACAAGACCATCTGCTTCGTCACCCACTCCATTCCGGAAGCCGTTTATCTATCGACGCGCATCGTCGTCATGTCGCCACGCCCGGGCCGCGTCACTGATGTCATCGAATCGACGCTGCCGAAGGAGCGGCCGCTCCACATCCGCGAGACGCCGGAATTCCTGGCGATCGCCGCGCGCGTCCGCGATGGTCTGCACGCAGGGCACAGCTATGAAGATTGAGTTGGTGCGCTAGATGGACAGCTTCCGCGACAAGCTCATCCCGGTGACCTCGATCCTCGCTGGCGTGGTCGTGCTTTGGTACGTTTTCGCCGTCATCCTCAACACGCCGTTCCAGCGCGATCTCGACCGCCGCGCCGGGGAAACGCCCGCCTTGAGCGAGTTCATTGGCAAGACGCTGTCGCAGCCGAAGCCGACGCTGCCGGCGCCGCATCAGGTGGCGGTGAATTTCTTCGAAAACACGTTCCTGCGCCCCATCACCTCGAACCGTAGCCTCGTCTACAACGCCTGGGTGACGCTGTCGTCGACACTGCTTGGCTTTGCTTTCGGCACGGCGCTCGGCATCATCATCGCTGTCGGCATCGTGCATGTGGCGACGCTCGACCGCAGCCTGATGCCGTGGATCATCGCCTCGCAGACCATTCCCATCCTGGCAGTGGCGCCGATGATCATTGTCGTTCTGGCGGCAATCGGCATCACCGGCCTGGTGCCGAAGGCGATGATCTCGACCTATCTGTCGTTCTTCCCGGTGACAGTCGGCATGGTGAAGGGCCTGCGCTCGCCCGAGATCATGCACCTCGACCTGATGCACACCTACAATGCCAGCGCCTCGCAGACCTTCTGGAAGTTGCGCGTGCCGGCCTCGGTGCCGTTCCTGTTCACATCGATGAAGGTGGCCGTGGCGGCGAGCCTGGTCGGTGCCATCGTCGGCGAACTGCCGACAGGTGCTGTCGCGGGGATCGGCGCCAAGCTTCTGGCCGGCGCCTATTACAGCCAGTCCATCGACATCTGGTCGACGCTGGTTGCCGGTTCGGTGGTGGCCGCACTACTGGTCATGGTGGTTGGCATTGCCGGGCGCATCGTCGATCGCGCCATGGGCGGGAGGCCGGCATGAACTGGCTGAAACCCTCATGGCAAGCGGTGCTCGCCATCGTGCTTTGCCTGATCGCGGTGGCGCTCGGCGCGATGTCGAAGCCGGAAGCGGCAGCACTTGCCGACCCGGCAGTCAGCTTCAACTACCCCTACCTCGGGACGAAAGGCTTGATGTTCGGTCTGGCCCTGCTGGCGGCGCTGATCTCGATGACCAGGATTCCGGCACTTGCAGAGGCGGTCGTGCTGTTTGTCGGCGCCCACCTTGTCGCCTGGCTACTGATATCGGGCATACCCGGTTTTGAAGGTACGGCACTGGCGCCGTACTTCTTGCTGCTTACGGCTGCCTGGCTGCTCGGCTGGCGCTGCGTTGCCGTCCTGTCGGGACTTCGCCCGATGGCGAACTGGGCCCGGAGCGCGCTGCGCCTGATCATCCCCGCCATCTTCGGCGCCTGGATCCTGATCATCTGGGAAGCGGTGACCCGGGGCGCCGGCATTCCCTTCATCCTTTTGCCGCCGCCAAGCGCCATCGGCGCGCGCATCGCCAGTTCTCTGCCGGTGCTCGGCGCCGATGTCCGGCAGACGATTTTCAAGGCGGTGATCTTTGGCTACGTCGTGGGCAGCGGCGCCGGCTTCATCACCGCGATCCTCGCCGATCGCGTGCCGTTCCTGCGCCGCGGGCTCTTGCCGATCGGCAACATGGTCTCGGCGCTGCCGATCATCGGCGTCGCCCCGATCATGGTCATGTGGTTCGGCTTCGACTGGCAGTCCAAGGCGGCCGTCGTCATCATCATGACGTTCTTCCCGATGCTGGTGAACACGGTCGCCGGGCTCGCCGCCTCCGGCCATATGGAGCGCGACCTGATGCGCACCTACGCGTCGGGCTACTGGCAGACGCTGCTGAAGCTCCGGCTGCCGGCAGCCGCGCCTTTCATCTTCAACGCGCTGAAGATCAACTCGACGCTGGCGTTGATCGGCGCCATCGTCGCCGAGTTCTTCGGTACGCCTGTCGTCGGCATGGGTTTCCGCATCTCGACCGAGGTCGGGCGGATGAACATCGACATGGTCTGGGCCGAAATCGCAGTTGCAGCACTTGCGGGTTCGGTCTTTTATGGCGTGGTCGCTCTTGTCGAAAGAGCCGTCACGTTTTGGCATCCCTCTGTCCGTGGTGGATAGGGGCGGTGGGTCTAAGGGTCCTAACTTCAGAGGGTAAAAAGATGAAAAGACTGATTATTCCTGTCCTGGCCGGCGCGATGTCGCTAGCCGCGTTCCAGGCAATGGCCGCCGACAAGGTGACGTTGCAGCTGAAATGGGTCACGCAGGCCCAGTTTGCCGGCTATTATGTTGCCAAGGCCAAGGGTTTCTATGAGGCCGAAGGTCTCGACGTCGACATCAAGCCGGGCGGCCCCGATATCGCTCCGGAGCAGGTGATCGCCGGCGGTGGCGCTGATGTCATCGTCGACTGGATGGGCGGTGCGCTGGCTGCCCGCGAAAAGGGCGTGCCGCTGGTCAACATCGCACAGCCGTTCAAGAAGGCCGGCATGGAGCTGGTCTGCCCGAAGGACGGCCCCATCAAGACCGAAGCCGACTTCAAGGGCCACACGCTCGGCGTCTGGTTCTTCGGCAATGAATATCCGTTCTACGCCTGGATGAACAAGCTCGGCCTGAAGACCGAAGGCGGCCCGGATGGCGTCACCGTTCTGAAGCAGAGCTTTGACGTGCAGCCGCTGATCCAGAAGCAGGCCGACTGCATCTCGGTCATGACCTACAACGAGTACTGGCAGCTGATCGACGCCGGTTACAAGCCGGAACAGCTGACCGTGTTCAACTATTCGGCGATGGGCAACGACCTGCTCGAGGACGGGCTCTATGCGTCGGAAGACAAGCTCAAGGATCCGGCGTTCGAGGACAAGATGGTGCGTTTCGTGCGCGCCTCGATGAAGGGCTGGAAATACGCCATCGACAACAATGACGAGGCCGCAGGCATCGTCATGGACGGTGGCGGCCAGGACGAGAACCACCAGAAGCGGATGATGAGCGAAGTCGCCAAGCTGATCGACAATGCCGACGGCAAGCTCGATCCGGCGACCTACGAGCGCACCGCCAAGGCGCTGCTCGACCAGAAGATCATCACCAAGGAGCCGAAAGGCGCCTACACCACCGCCATCACTGACAAGGCGGTCAAGTAAGCCTAGCCGGCACCATCTTGATATTGAGAAAACGGCGCCTCTGTCAGAGGCGCCGTTCCTTTATGGTGTTCATGACGAAGCTGGTCTCGATCGAGGCGACGCATTTCAGCCGCGCGATCTTTTCCTTTATGAAGCGCTCGTACTGTTCGAGGCTGCCCGTGACCACCTTCAGCACATAGTCGCGCGAGCCGGTGACGAGGTGGCATTCCAGCACCTCTTCCCAGCCGCGGATCGCGTCCTCGAACATGACGATCTCGTCCTCGTTCTGACGGCTGAGCCGGACGGTGGCGATGGCGACCATGCTCCAGCCGAAGGCGGCCGGATCGACCAGCGTGGTGTAGCCTCTGATGACGCCGGTCTCCTCCAGCCGCCGCACCCGCCTCAGGCAAGGCGACGGCGACAGGCCGATCCGCTCGGCAAGCTCGTTGTTGGTGATGCGGGCGTCGGCCTGCAGTTCTTGCAGAATCCTGCGATCGAAATCATCGGCTATCTTTTGCTGCACTTTCGACCTCTCCAGGCAATTTGTTGCGAGGATGCAGCCATGCGCGCCCAAAAATAGCAAGGACTGCGCGATCGGGATCGCATAAATTGCCGTGCGACACTCCTCGAAGAAGCAGGAACAAGCTATGCCCGCGCCACGCCCGTCGAAAACCCATATCGGCAATCACAAGCTCCATCCGGAGACGCTGATGTTGAGCTATGGCTTCGATCCGCAGCTTTCGGAGGGCGCGGTCAAGCCACCGGTGTTCCTGACCTCGACATTCGTGTTCAAGTCGGCGGAAGAGGGACGCGACTTCTTCGACTACACGTCCGGCCGCAAGGAGCCGCCGAGCGGCACGGCGTCCGGCCTGGTCTATTCGCGCTTCAACCATCCCAACAGCGAGATCGTCGAGGACCGGCTCGCGATCTATGAGGGGACGGATGCCTGCATCCTGTTTTCCTCAGGGATGTCGGCGATCGCAACGACACTTCTCGCCTATGCCCGTCCGGGCGACGTCATCCTGCATTCGCAACCACTCTATGGCGGCACCGAGACGCTTTTGACGCGCACGCTTTCCGGCTTCGGTATCGGTGCTGTCGGCTTCGCCGATGGCGTCGACGAGACGGCGGTGCGCGCGGCGGCCGAAGCTGCAGTCAAAAAAGGCCGTGTCTCGGTCATCCTGATCGAGACGCCGTCAAATCCGACCAACAGCCTGGTCGACATCGCGCTGATGCGCAAAATCGCCGACGAAATCGGCGCGAACCAAGGGTCGGCGCCGATCGTCGTCTGTGACAACACGCTGCTCGGTCCGGTCTTCCAGAGGCCCATCGAACACGGCGCCGATGTGTCCGTCTATTCGCTGACCAAATATGTCGGCGGCCATTCCGACCTGATTGCGGGCGCCGCCATGGGCAGCAAGGCCGTCACCAAGCCGATCAAGGCGTTGCGCGGCGCGATCGGCACGCAGCTCGACCCGCATTCCTGCTGGATGCTTGGCCGCTCACTGGAAACGCTGTCGATCCGCATGGAGCGGGCGAACGACAATGCGCGCCTGGTCGCCGAATTCCTGCGCGATCATGCCAAGGTCGAGAAGGTGCATTACCTGCCGTTCATGGGCGAGGACACGCCGGCGGGCCGAGCCTACCGGGCACAATGCAGCGGCGCCGGCTCGACCTTCTCCTTCGACATACGCGGCGGGCAAAAGGCGGCTTTCGCCTTTCTCAACGGCCTGCAGATCTTCAAGCTGGCGGTGAGCCTCGGCGGAACGGAATCGCTGGCCAGCCACCCCGCGGCCATGACCCATTCGGGCATTCCCTTCGACGTGCGCCAACGTATCGGGGTGCTGGAGACCACGGTCAGGCTGTCGATCGGTGTCGAGCACCCGGACGATTTGATCGCCGACCTGACGCAGGCGCTGGCAGCGGTCTGACCGTCTCCGGGGCGCCTCGGCAGCGAGGCGGAGGCGCCGTCGCGGCTTTGAGATTGGATAATCCCAGGAGAGGCGGGTAACCGCCTCTCTTTTCATCGGTCATCACATATGCGTGCGCCCAGGATACTTTTGGCCGGTAGATCGTTGTGTTGATGTATCCATGCGCTGGGGGGCCGCAGGGTGTTGCATCCAACGGAGGTTTCTAAAATGCGCATGCTGTCGTTTTCGCCGATCGTTTCGGCACTTGCCGTCACTGTTTCTATCTTCCTTGTCTCGCCGGCCTTGGCCGATATGGAAAAGTTCACTGCCACGCTCGATGGCGGCCAGCAGAGCCCGCCCGTCACCACAAAGGGCAAAGGTACGGCCACTCTCACGTTCGACACGGCCAAGAAGAAGCTCAGCTGGAACGTCAAATATTCCGGTCTCAGCGGGCCAGCGACCGCCGCGCATATTCACGGTCCGGCGGCGATGGGTGAAAACGCTGGACCCGTCATTCCGTTCAAAAAGCTCAAGAGCCCGATCAAGGGATCGGAGACGCTGACCGATGCGCAGGCCGCTGATCTCGAGGCCGGCAAATATTACGTCAACGTCCACACCGCCGCCAACAAGGACGGCGAGATCCGCGGCCAGATCGAAAAGGCGAAGTAGCGTAACGTCCCCGGGGTGACTTACCCCGAAGTTAGTGGGACATCGCCCCCCTCTGTCCGGCAGGATGGAGGGGGCGCGAATGTATTCGGCCTATGCCGTTGGTGCTCAGGCCTTGTCGCGGATCTGGGTCATCGTCCGGGTCGGCGTGATCGCCTCGGGGTCAAGCCTGATCTCGACGATCGCCGGCTTGCCGCTGGCGCGGGCACGCTCGAAGGCGGAAGCGAAATCCGCGGTCTTCTCCACCGTTTCGCCATGGCCGCCATAGGCACGGGCCAAGGCCGCAAAGTCGGGATTCTTGAGATCCGTGGCAACGACTCGGCCGGGATATTCGCGCTCCTGATGCATGCGTATGGTGCCGTAGATGCCGTTGTTGACGACGACGACGATGATCGGCAGGTCATACTGGACGGCGGTGGCGAACTCCTGCCCGTTCATCAGGAAGCAGCCGTCGCCGGCAAAGGCAACCACCATGCGATCCGGAAACAGCCCTTTGGCGGCGACCGCGGCCGGCGTGCCATAGCCCATCGAGCCTGACGTCGGGGCTGCTTGCGTGGCGAAACGGCGGGACCGGTGGAAGCGATGCACCCAGGTAGCGTAATTGCCGGCACCGTTGGTGAGGATGGCGTCGTCGGGCAACACCTTTTCGAGATAGTTCATGATCGGCCCCATCTGGACCGGGCCGGGGCCGCTTTCGGGCGGCGTCGACCAGTCGAGATAGGCGGCATGCAGTTTTGGCGTCTCGGCTACCCAGATCGGTGCTGAGGCCGGCCTGCGCTTGGCGAAGGCCTGAACGAAGGCTGATGGCGAGGCGTTGATCGCCAGCGTCGGCCGGTAGACGCGGCCGAGTTCGCCGGCATCGGCATGGACATGGACCAGTGTCTGGTCGGGGTAGGGGCTCTTCAAGAGCGTGTAGTCGGACGACGGCATTTCGCCCATGCGGCCGCCGATCAGCAGCACGAGATCGGCCTGCTTGATCGCCGTGGCCAGCTTCGGATTGATGCCGATGCCGACATCGCCGGCATAGTTCGGATGCAGATGGTCGAACAGCATCTGGCGGCGGAAGGAACAGCCGACCGGCAGCGACCACGCTTCGGCGATCGTGCGCATCTGCGCCACAGCCTCGGTATCCCAGCGCGTGCCGCCGAGGATGACGAATGGCCGCTTGGCCTTGGCCAGCAATTCCTCCAGGGCGTCGAGTTCGGCTTCACCCGGCCGGGTTTCGACCGGTGTGCGCGGCAAGGCGATGGGCGCTTCGACGACACTGGTCAGCATGTCTTCCGGCAGCGAGATGACCACCGGGCCGGGACGGCCCGATGTCGCCACCGCGAAGGCGCGGGTGACGAATTCCGGGATGCGGGAGGCATCATCGATCTCGACCACCCATTTGGCGATGTCGCCAAAGAAACGCTTGTAGTCGACTTCCTGGAAGGCCTCGCGCTCCTTGGCGTGGCTGGCGACCTGGCCGATGAAAAGGATGACGGGAATAGAATCCTGCATGGCGATGTGGATGCCGGCGGACGCATTGGTGGCGCCGGGTCCGCGGGTGACGAAGCAGATGCCGGGTTTGCCGGTCAGGCGGCCGTGGCAATCGGCCATCATGGCGGCGCCGCCTTCCTGGCGGCAGACGATGGTGCGGATCGCCGAATCATGCAGCGCGTCGAGCACAGCCAGGTAGGATTCGCCAGGCACGCAATAGATGCGGTCGGTGCCGTTGGCTTCGAGCGCGTCGACGATCAGTTGTCCGCCAGTCTTCATTGTCCAGACTTCTCCAGTTCGGCAAGGATTTCTTGCGTGTGCTCACCAAGGCGCGGCGAGGGGCGTTCATAGACAAGCGGCGTGCCGGACATCACCATCGGTGCGCGCACCGAAGGCAGAAGATTGCCATGGCCGTCGTCAAGGTCTAGCCGCATGCCGCGGGCGATCGTCTGCGGGTCGGCAAACATCTGGCCGATCGTGTTGATCGGGCTCGCCGGCACGCTGGCCGCTTCCAGCTTCGCCAGCAGCGGGTCGCGATCAAAAATCTTCAACGCTTCGATCATGTGTTCGCGCAGCTTGACCCGGTTGGCGACCCGCGCGGGGTTGGTGGCGAAGTCGGGATTTGCGGGCAAATCGTCCAGCCCGACGGCGGTACAGAATTTGGCGAACTGGCCGTCATTGCCGACCGCCAATATGATATGGCCATCCCTGACCGGAACCACCTCGTAAGGTGCAATGTTCATATGCGCGTTGCCCATCTGCACCGGCGACTTACCGGAGACGAGATAGTTCAGGTTCTGGTTGCCGAGCGCCGAGATCTGGGTGTCGAAAAGCGCCATATCGATGTGCTGGCCGTTGCCGGTCTGTTCGGCATGGCGCAATGCCGCCTGGATGGCGATGACCGAATAAAGGCCGGTGAAGATGTCGGAGATGGCGACGCCGGCCTTTTGCGGCTCGCGGCCGACCTCGCCGGTGATCGACATCATGCCGGCCATGGCCTGGATGATGAAATCATACCCGGCGCGCGGCGCGTAGGGCCCATCCTGGCCGAAGCCGGTGATCGAGCAGTAGACGAGGCGAGGGTTGATCGTCTTCAGGCTGTCGTAGTCGAGGCCGTATTTCTTGAGGCCGCCGAGCTTGAAGTTCTCGATCAGCACATCCGACGTCGCGACCAACCGGCGCACGGTCTCGGCACCCTCCGGCGTCGAGAAGTCGATGGCAATGGAACGCTTGCCGCGATTGCAGGAATGGTAATAGGCGGCCGACAGGTTCTCACCGTCCTTGCCCATGACGAAGGGCGGGCCCCACTTGCGGGTGTCGTCGCCGCCATCGGGGCTCTCGACCTTAATGACATCGGCGCCGAGATCGGCCAGCAATTGCCCGGCCCAGGGTCCGGCAAGGATGCGGGCAAGTTCGACGACGCGGACGCCTTTCAGCGGGGGTTCGGCCATAAATCACCGTGGTTGCTGCAATCACTTTGATTGCTGCGAAAGCAGAGCCTCTATCAAGCCCGGCGGTGGCTGTCACGGCCCTTGCAATGGGCCAAGGTGCCAGTTCGACGCGGATTCGCGCCGCTTTGGCCGGGTTATGATCCCAGCACACCGTCGGCCCAGGCCGCGAAATCGTTCATGATGACGTCGCGGTTGACCTCGTTCAGGCTTTCGTGGCGGGTGTCGGCGTAAACCTTTGAAACCAGATTCGAAAACCCCATCTTGCGCATGCGATTGGCAAGGTGGGTGATCCCTTTGCCGTGGTCCGAGGCGGGATCCTTCTCGCCACCGACGATGCTGACGGGCAGGTCGCGCCTGATGCCGGCAAAGCCGGCGTCCCTGCCGCCATTCAGCGCCATGCCGACAACGTCGCGCCACATCGACACCGACGCATCCCAACCGCAGAGCGGATCGGCAATGTATTTCGCCACCTCAGCCGCGTCGCGCGACAGCCAGTCGAACAGCGTGCGGTGATTGGGCACTGCCTTGCCCCAGGCCTGGAAGGTGAGTTTCGGCAGCAGGGGCGAGGGGACATCCGAGCCCAGCCGCATGCGTTCCCAGCCAAGAATACCCAGGGCCAGTTGGCCGAGCAGGCCAGCTGAGAAGTTGCCGTTCCAGATCGCGGCCGCATGAACGCGTGGCGAGTGGCTCAATAGGAAGTTCAGCGCCACGGACGCACCCATCGAATGGCCAAAAAGGATGACCGGCAGGTTCGGCTGTTCGCCCGCGATGACATCATGGACGGCGCCTACATCGGCGATCACCTTGGCGGCGCCATCCTTGTCGGCGAATTTGCCGAGTGGCGCATCGGGCGCCTTGGTCGCGCCATGGCCGCGATGGTCGTGGACATAGACGTGGTAGCCGCGCGGGCCAAGAAAATCGGCGAAGCGGGCATAGCGCGCGGCGTGCTCGGCCAGCCCGTGATTGATCTGCACGACTGCACGCGGCCTGCCATCGGCCTGCCTGACGAAGAGATTGAGGTCGGCACCCGTCGGCGAGCGAACCACGCGCTGCTGGCTGAATGGCATGCCGCTCGGTCTCCGGGTCTGGCCGCCATCGTGGCGCCGGCTTTGTTTGCGCCAGCACCCGTTTTGCGTCAATCACCGTGCCTGCTTTTTCCGCGACGATGTTTCTTGCGTCTGGCCAGCAAAATATCGCAATTCTGACATGGAGACAGGTTCAGCCTGTCGCCCACTTCTTCAGCCGGGGATTCCCTATGCGCATTGGTGTTGTTTTCGGATTGGCCATGCTGGCGGCCTCGCTGGCCGGTGCGGCGCGTGCCGATGTCAAGATGAGAGGCACCTTCGTTGCCGATGCGGCCTGTCCGGCAACGCAAGCCATCAAGAACGGCAAGAATCCCGGTAATGTCTCGACAGATGCCGGACAGAGCTACCAGCTGCTTGCCGGCAACAAGGATGCACCGACGCATTATCTCATCCTCGTACCGGGCGCCGATCCGGAGCGCCGCTGGGTGAAGGTCAGCTGCGGCCATGTCTCCGGCAGCAGCGCCGCGACGATGCCGGCAGCACCTGGCGGGCAAGGCAAGCCGGCGGCGTCGGGCAAGCCTGAATATGTCTTCGCGCTGAGCTGGCAGCCGGCTTTTTGCGAGACCAAGTCGAGCAAGACCGAATGCAAGGCGCAGAGCGGCAGCGATTTCGACGCCACGCATTTCACCTTGCACGGCCTGTGGCCGCAGCCGAACGGCAATTTCTATTGCCAGGCGACAGCGAGCGACAAAGCCAACGACAATCCGGCCCACTGGAAGGACCTGCCGCCGGTCAATTTGGACGCCAGCACCCGCACGGAACTCGACCAGGTGATGCCAGGTACGGCTTCCCATCTCGAGCGGCATGAATGGATCAAGCACGGCACCTGCTACGGCAAGAGCCAGCAGGACTATTTCTCCGACGCGCTCAATCTGATGCGCGCGGTGAACAGCTCGCCGGTGCGCGATCTCTTTGCCAAGAACATCGGCGGCAAGCTGACGGCGGACCAGATCCGCGGCGCCTTCGACAGCGCCTTTGGCGCTGGGGCCGGGGACCGGGTGCGTGTCTCCTGCGTCATCGATCCGTCGAGCGGCAGGCGGCTGATCGGCGAACTGACGCTCGGCCTTGCCGGCCCGATTGGTCCCGACAGCTCGCTGAAGGACCTCCTGCTGGCTTCGGTGCCCACCAACAAGGCCGGCTGCCCGACTGGCACCGTCGACGCGATAGGGTTCCAGTAACCACTGGCTGAACGCCGACGCCGGACTGTCGCCTTGCCGCGTCGTGGTGCTATGCTGCACCGAGCATCATTCGCGCGGGGGTCGCAATGGATGGCATGACGAGCAGCGCGCTGGCGCGGCTGGCCTTCTGGGCCAAGGGCATGGTCGCGATCAGCGACGGGCGCATGGAATGGCCAGGTTTTTCCTATGCCGACTCCGAATGGGCGCGCATGCGGACGCTCTCCGAACCGATCGGCGCCGGCACCTACCAGCTGTTCACCATCGTCAATGCAGTGATCTTCATCACGATTGCGGCGCTCGGCATTGTCGGCGTCTTCCTGCCGCTGGTGACAGTGTTGTTTCCCATATCGGCCGAGACGAGCGCGCTTAAGTTTTCGCTGCTGCTGGCCGCCTGCGCGTTCCTCATCATCGGCCTTGGCCTGCCGATTTCGATGCGACTTTCGGCGGTGCTGGTGGCCAGCAGGGCGGTGCGTGCGGCGCTTATCGCCGCGCCCGGCGACGAGGCGTTGGCCTCAAAAGTGTCCTGGCAGATCAACCGCATCATGCTGATCATGTGCGGCCTGCTGGTGCCAGGCATCCTGCTGTTCATCGCCTATGACATCGAGGCCGGACCTATCATCACCGCGCTGAAATGGCTGGCGATTGCCCTGATGGCGGTCTCTACTGTGGCGGCCATCCGGCGACAGAAAAAGTCGCAGTAAGCGTCACGACTAGATTTGCGCGGATTTGGTCCATGCAACGGCGGCGTCGGCCTCGTGGCCGTCCGGCTCGCCAACGACGCGATCGCGTCCGGTCGACTTGGCCTTGTAGAGACGCTGGTCGGCAAGCGCGAACAGATCGGCAAGGCAGCGCGTCGTTTCGCCGACGCTGGAGACGCCGGCGCTGACGGTCAGGTCAAAGCGGCTGGTGTTGGCGGAGGCCTTGACCGCATATCGGATGCTCTCGCCGAACAGCCTGGCGACCGGGTGCGGACGCGAACTGAGGATGGCGAATTCCTCGCCGCCGATCCGGAACACCTGGTCTTCCGCACTTGCCGCCCCGCCAAGCAGGGCCGCAACGGCTTTCAGCACCTTGTCGCCTTCGGCATGGCCGAAACGGTCGTTGATCGACTTGAAATGGTCGACATCGATGATCAGCAGGCTGAGTGGCTTCGCCGTTCGCAGACTGACCTGGACGGCGGCTTCACCATCGCTGTCGAAGCGGCCCCTGTGCAGCAGGCCGGTCAGGCCGTCACGGCCGACATGTTCGATCAGCGCTTCGTAGCGCTCGCGATAGGTCAGCGTGTCGAATATGTCGGTCAGTCCGCGCGGCAGCGCGATCTGGCGTTCTTCGAACCATCTGAGATAGGCCACGAGCATGGTGCTGTAGGTCAGCGCGGCGACCATCTTGGCAAACCAACCGCCGAAAAACACCGCGATCGGCGCGCCGGCGACGAAATGCAGCGCGGTGAAGAATCCCGCCTGGTCGAAGGTGAGCACGCAGGCGACCGAAATCAGGATGCGCGCGAACTGTGCCTTGCGCAGGTATCGCCCGAGCTTTTCATAAAGCAGGATGATCAGGATGGCGTCGACGAACAGCAGCGTCGTGCCCCACACCATCAGCCAGCCCATTTCGTCGATGAAGCCGATGTCGGGGAGCCTGCCATCGGGAAGCGGGGCGATGGCATGCAGGCGCAACAGCAGCACCAGCCCGATCATCAGCGCATTGCCGAGCAGCAGACCATAGATCGGCTGACGGACGGTGGCGGCGTCCTCCTTCATGTAGAGCAGCAAAAGCATGACCAGTTTGCCGGAAAACAGCACCGCCGAGCCCGGCGAGACCATGCCGAACGGCAAGGCGACATAGAACACGCTGGCGAGATAGGTCTCGAGGAAGTGCATGACGCCGAGCGCGCAGACAAAGACGCCCAGGCCGATGCGTTTCCTGCAGCGGAAAAGCGTCACCATGACGCTGAAGTAGACGACCGCTTCGGCAAGGAGCAGGAAACTGTTCAGCAATGCCGTCGATCCGATCTTTCTCCTGAATCGCGACAAGCCGGCGATTCCACCCGATCCTGTTTTGACGCCGAAGGGTTAACCGGAGCTTTCATCGCGCTCGGCGGCCGGCGGAAAACGTCAGGGTTGGCGGACACTTCCGCGTGTGACCGGCCAGAAGCGGCAAAAGCGATTGCCGTTCGCCGCCGCATCGCCTACATAGCGGCCAACCTCCATTCAATTTGACAAATCCAGTCAGTTTCTCTGGGCCAGTCAGTTTTTCAGGGAAAGCGCGCGTGGCACGCCAGTTCATCTATCACATGGCCGGCCTCAACAAGGCCTATGGCACCAAGAAGGTGCTCGAGAACATCCATCTGTCCTTCTATCCGGATGCCAAGATCGGCATTCTCGGCCCCAACGGCGCCGGCAAGTCGACGATCCTCAAGATCATGGCCGGGCTCGACAAGGAGTGGAACGGCGAGGCGTGGCTCGCCGAAGGCGCCACCGTCGGCTATCTGGCGCAGGAGCCGGCGCTCGATGCGAAGAAGACCGTGTTCGAGAACATCATGGAAGGCGTCGCCGCCAAGACCGCCATCATCGAACGCTACAACGAACTGATGATGAACTATTCCGACGAGACGGCCGACGAGTCGGCCAAGCTCCAGGACGAGATGGACCGGCTCAATTTGTGGGACCTCGAACAGCAGGTCGAGATGGCGATGGAAGCGCTGGGCTGTCCGCCCAAGGAGGCCGACGTCACCAAGCTGTCGGGCGGCGAACGCCGCCGCGTCGCGCTCTGCCAGCTGCTGCTGCGCCAGCCCGACCTGCTGCTGCTCGACGAACCGACCAACCATCTCGACGCCGAGACCACTGCGTGGCTGGAAAAGCATCTGCGCGCCTATCCGGGCGCGGTGATGATCATCACCCACGATCGCTACTTCCTCGACAATGTCACCGGCTGGATCCTCGAACTCGATCGCGGTCGCGGCATCCCCTATGAGGGCAACTACACCAAATACCTCGAAGCCAAGGCCAAGCGGCTCAAGCAGGAAGGTCGCGAAGACGATGCCCGCCAGCGCGCCATCGGCCGCGAGCGCGAGTGGATCCAGTCGAGCCCCAAGGCCCGCCAGACCAAGTCCAAGGCGCGTATCCAGGCGTTCCAGGATCTGTTGGACGCAGCCGACAAGCGGCGACCGACAGACACGCAGATTGTCATCCCGCATGGCGAGCGGCTCGGCAATGTAGTGATCGAGGTCGACGGCTTGTCGAAGGGCTTTGGCGACACGCTGCTGATCGACGGCCTGGAATTCAAGCTGCCGCCCGGCGGCATCGTCGGTGTCATCGGCCCGAACGGCGCCGGCAAGACGACGCTGTTTCGCATGATCACCGGCCAGGAAAAGCCGGATGCCGGCACGGTCCGCGTCGGCGAGACGGTCAAGCTCGGCTATGTCGACCAAAGCCGAGATGCGCTCGATCCGTCAAAGACGGTTTGGGAAGAGATTTCCGGCGGCGCCGAAGTTGTCAAGCTCGGCAAGTTCGAGGCGAACACGCGCGCCTATTGCGCGTCGTTCAACTTCCGTGGCGGCGACCAGCAGCAGAAGGTCGGCAATCTCTCCGGCGGCCAGCGCAACCGCGTGCACCTGGCGAAGATGCTGAAGACCGGCGGCAACGTGCTGCTGCTCGACGAACCGACCAACGACCTCGATACGGAAACGCTGGCGGCGCTCGAAGACGCGCTGGAAAATTTTGGCGGCTGCGCGGTTATCATCTCGCACGATCGTATGTTCCTCGACCGCCTGGCGACACACATCCTCGCCTTCGAGGGCGACAGCCATGTCGAATGGTTCGAGGGCAATTTCGAGGATTACGAGCAAGACAAGATCCGCCGCCTCGGGCCGGATGCCGTCAACCCGCACCGCATGACCTACAAGAGGCTGACGCGATAAGGGTTTTTTGGGCGGCGAATTCTCAAAACGACATGAGGAGCTCACATGGCTGATTGGTCCGCCGCCCAATATCTGAAATTCGAGGACGAGCGCACGCGTCCGGCGCGCGATCTCGCAGCACAGGTGCCGGTGGATTTCCCGCGCCGAGTCGTCGACATCGGCTGTGGACCGGGCAACTCGACCGAGTTGCTTGTCGAGCGCTGGCCGGATGCGCAGGTGAGCGGCTTCGACACGTCGCCCGACATGATCGAGAAGGCGAGGGCGCGCCTGCCTGACGTCAACTTCGATCTTGCGGATGCTTCCAAGTGGCAGCCGGCGGAGCCGGTCGACGTGATCTTCGCCAATGCGGTGTTCCAGTGGCTGCCGCAACATCCGGTGGTCTTCCAGCGGCTGATGGGTTTTTTGGCCCCAGGCGGCGCGCTCGCCATCCAGATGCCGGACAATCTTCTTGAACCGTCGCATCAGGTGATGCGGGAAACCGCGGCTGAAATGCCTTTTGCCGCGAAGATGAAAGACGCGGCGCGCGGTCCGTTGCCACCAGTGTCGTTCTACTATGACTTGCTCTCGCCATTGTCCGCCCGGCTGGATATCTGGCACACGGCCTACAATCATCCACTGGCCGACGCAGAGGCGATCGTTGAATGGGTGAAATCGACCGGGTTGAAACCGTTCCTCGATCCGCTCGAGGCGCACGAGCGCAAAATGTTCCTCGACAGCTACACGGCCAAGATCGCCAAGGCCTATCCGAAGACGGTGAACGGCAAGGTGCTTTTGCGGTTTCCACGCATCTTCATCGTCGCCAAGCGGGCCTGATTGTCCACACCAAGCTGTGCGCCTGGTGAAGTCAGGCTTAAGTCGGCGTAAACCGCCTCAGTGAGAAAAGTGTTGCGCCGGAGCGTTCCGGCGCCCACATGAAGCCCGCAACGCCTGCGGATGGGACGGACTGGACATGCATCGCGTCATCATCAGCGGCATTGGCGTTGAAATCCCCGAACCCACGATCACCAATGAAGAACTGGTCGCCAGCTTCAATGCCTGGGTCGACATGGAGAATGCGCGCCGCCAGGGTACCGACGAGCCACCACTGGCGAAATCGGACAGCGACTTCATTGTCCACGCCTCAGGCGTGCGCACTCGCCATGTGATCGAGCGCGAAGGCATTCTCGACCCGACCCGCATGGCGCCGCGCATGCCGGCGCGGCCCGATGACGCGCTATCGCTGGAGGCCGAGTTCGGCATCGCCTCGGCGCGAAAAGCCCTCGACCATGCCGGGCTGAAGCCGTCCGATATCGACCTGATCATCTGCTCGGCCTCGCACCACCAGCGGCCTTATCCGGCGATCGCCATCGAAATGCAGGAGGCGCTGGGCACAAGGGGCGCCGGCTTCGACATGGGGCTTGGCTGTTCGTCCGCCGCGGCGGCCCTTCACATGGCGGTCAATCTGGTGCGCTCGGGTGCACACAAGCGCATTCTGGTGACGACGCCCGAGATCATCACCGGCCATCTCAATTTCCGCGACCGGCAGACGCATTTCATCTTCGGCGACGCCTCGGTGTCGATGGTGGTGGAGGGACTTGCTCAGGGCGACAAACGGCCGGGGCGTTTCGAGGTGCTGGACACACGCATCTGGACGCAGATGTCGAACAACATCCGCACCAATCTGGGCTATCATACCCGCACCGCCCAGGAGGATCCCTACATGATCAACCTGGAAGGCAATCTGATCAAGCAGGTCGGTAACAAGGTGTTCAAGGAAGTCACCGTCGCCGGGCAGAAGTTCATCGTCGAGTTCCTGGCCGAGCACGGGTTGACGCCGCAGGCAGTCCGGCGCTTCTGGCTGCATCAGGCCAATGCGCGCATGAATGCCATGATCCTGAAGCTGTCGTTCGGCCACGAGGTCGACCACGACCGCGCGCCGATGGTCCTGGAAAGGCTGGGCAACACGGCGGGCGCTGGCGCCATCGTGGCACTGTCGGAGAACCATGCCGACATGAAACCCGGCGATTTCGGCTTGATCTGCGCCTTTGGCGCGGGCTATTCCATAGGCGGCGCGCTTCTCAGAATGCTCTAGACGCTTCTCAGAGTGCTCTAGACTCGGGTATTCGCTACTCAACTGGCCTGCGAAGGCAGTCTCTTGCGCATCCGGTGCTCACGCACCCAAAAGTGCGCCTGGTTCCGGCTCCCGGAACCCACCATTCCATTCGCTTCGCACCCGCCTTCTACTCCCCCTCAGCCTGACTTCGATCTCAACAGCTCCCGGCGTTCGGGAGTGTCTCGGTTTGAAATCAACGCTTCTGAAGATGGAGGTTTTTCCAATGAGTGACGCCCGATGCAGTTGCGGTGCTCTGACGCTCTCGCTTCCAGGACCATCGAAACTGGTCGTCGCCTGCCATTGTCTTGACTGCCAACGCAGGACCGGCGCGCCATTTGGGGTCGGCGCCTTTTATCCGGTCGACGCCGTCGCCATCTCCGGAGCTGCGAAAGAGTTCACCCGCGATGCAGCCAGCGGCGACAAGGTCCACACCTACTTTTGTCCGAACTGCGGATCGACGATCTACTGGAAGGCCGACAAGCTACCGTCGCTGATCGGCGTTGCAGTCGGCGCGCTGGCAGACCCAAAATACCCGCCCCCCGTCAGATCGGTTTTCGAGCAGTCGAAACATGATTGGGTTCAAATCGATGGCGCTGTCGAACACTTCCAGCAAAGCAGCGCGACAAAAAATTCAAGCTGAGCTGGCGTTCAACTGCCGTATTGGACCGGCGCGAACGGCACCAGCATCGGAACGCGCCTGGCATAGTGGTCATAGGCGCTGCCCAACTCGCCGCGCAGGAAGCCTTCTTCCAGTCTTGCCTTGGTCACGATGCCGATGATGAGCAACGCGGTTCCGGCAATGCCCCAGACCGTACCCTTGGCCGCCATGGTGGCCAGGATCGCCAGCAGCAGTCCGGTGTAGATCGGATGCCGGACCAGCTCATACGGGCCGGTGTCAACGACGTGGTGCGCGGCCTTGGCGGTGATGGTGCCCGACCACAGCCTGCCGAGATGCAGGCGCGCCCACCAGGCAAAGGCGATGCCGACGGCGATCAGGGCGACACAGATCCATGCCTCGGCGAAGTTCGGCATCCATAACCTGAGCCGGCCTTCGTAGCCGTGCGCGGGAACGAACAGCAACACCGCGCCGACCAGCCAGAGAACCCGATAGCGAGCCTCCGCCCTGAATCCGGCGCGTTTCTGGGCAGGGTCGGCCCAGAGCGCTGCGGCGGCCCAAGTCACCGCCCAGATCAACCAAAGCAGAGTGATTGCCGTCCCGGGTCGCATGGTGAGTCTCCTGAAACTGCCTGGCTGTCACCATGAAACCGGCGCGGCTCGTCAGCAATGCGGCGCCGCTTGGGACTGGTTCCATTTCAGGTAAGAAGATCGTGATCCGCGCCCTCATTCATTGGGGCAGTTGAACATCCACTGCACACCAAAGGCGTCGACCAGCATGCCGAAGCTGGTTCCCCAGTATTGCCGCGCCAGGGGCACGGTGATCCGGCCGCCCGCGGCCATGCGGGTGAAAAGCTCCCGCATCGGCGACAGGCTGCTGAATTCCAGGCAAAGGGCGGAGCCTTTCATCGGCTCCGCATCATCATTGTCCGAGGCATGAAACAGCACGCCCGGGCCATCGAACCGCGCATGCAACACCTTTCCGCGCATGGCTTCAGTGCGCACCGGCATGGTGTTGTCGCCCCAGCGCAGCAGGATCGTTGCCCGGCCAAGGCCGCACTGTTCGTAGAAGGCCAATGCCGACTCGCAATTGGTGGTGAAGAACAGCGAAGGGGAGAGCCGCATCGGTTCGCTCCTGTTCATCGCGGCCGCCAAATCACTGCGCTGCGGCGGTTGCGGCAGCGACAAGTGCCTCGCCTGAATATTGCCGGCTGCCAATGCCCCAGCCGCCGTCGGGCGCATTGATGATGTTGATCCAGGTGTTTTCAGGCCGGTGGCCGGGCACGCAGAGCTCGGCGACAATCCCGGCAGCCGTGGTGATAAAGGCATTTCGGGTTTCGATCGAACCAAGGCCGATGTTCGGCAGCTTCAGCTCGACCATGACGACCGGCCGATTGGCGCCACCGGCATAGATGCGATGCAGCGGCAGGATATGGACAGTGCCGCCGACGATCGCGGTGAAAAACGAATTGCCGGTGGCGCCGGAGGCTTCGATGAGGGCGGCGCTGAGACGCGGCAGGATCTCACGCTCTCCCGCCGGGGTCAGTACGCCTTCCGGCGCGGTCACGGTGATTGGCATTTGGCTCTCCTTTTCTCTGGTTTCCAAGGTCTTGCCGGCGGCTGTATCTTCCGGCTTGTTATGTTTCGTATCAATTGTTACGTTATGCGGAGAGAGCGAGTCAACGGGTTTCGTATCGATCACTATGGAAAATTTGGAAAAGCCAAGGGGTGGCCGGCCACGCGCGTTCGATCCCGACCGGGCACTGGATGCCGCGATGCATCTGTTCTGGGAGCATGGCTATGAGGCGACGTCGCTGGCCATGTTGCGCGAGGCGATGGGGCTGACGCCGCCGCAGATCTACAACGCCTTCACCGACAAGGAGACTTTGTTCCGCAAGGCGCTGACGCGCTACCACCAGACCGAGATCGGTTTTGCGCTGGACGCGCTGAGCGCGCCGGTGCCGACGGAAGAGGCGATCCGGCGGTTGCTGCTCGGCGCGGCGCAGGCCTATTCCAGGCCCGGCAAGCCGGGTGGCTGCCTGTTCGTCAGCGGTGCGCTCGCAGTCTCGCCGCAGGCGCAGGCCATCGCCGATGAACTGAAGGCGTATCGCAAGACAAGTGAAGCGGCGATCGCCGAGCGGCTGGCCAAGGGCCGGGCAATGGGCGATTTTCCGAAAGGTCTCTCCGTCGAGGGCTTCGCCAAATACCTGGCCGGCGTCATGAACGGCATGTCGATCCAGGCGCGGGACGGCGCTTCGTTCGAAGAGTTGCGCACTTTGGCCCAAACCGCTCTTGCGGCGTTGCCGGCCGAAGGGCAAAAACAGGGCGCATCATCCAAGGAATGAAGCCGATGCTGGATCTCTTCCCCGAGGCTGAAAAGCCGATCGAAATCGTCCCGGCGCGAAAGCTTGCCGCCAAGGTGGCAGCGCTTTATCTGGCGCCATCGGATCATTTCGAAACGCGCCCGGTCGATGCGTTGCGGCTGGGCTTCGATGGCATATCAGGCGATTTCCACGCTGGCGCGACGCGGCGGTCGGGCGGGCGCGAGCCATGGTATCCGCGCGGCACCGAAATGCGCAACGAGCGGCAATTGTCTGTGGTGGCGGCGGATGAACTGGCCATCGTCGCCGAACGCATGGGCCTGGCCGAGATCAAGCCGGAGTGGATCGGCGCAAACCTTTTGATCGAGGGTGTGCCGCATTTGTCCATGCTGCCGGCCGGCACGCTGCTGTTCTTCAAGGACGGCGTGACCATCAAGGTCGACGCACAGAACGGGCCTTGCCGCCTCGCCGGGCGATCGATCGCCGAACATGCAGGGATGGCCGACGTTGAGGCCGGCGCGCTGCTATTTCCGAAATCGGCGAAGCGCCTGCGCGGCCTCGTGGCCTGGGTCGAGAAGCCGGGAACGATCAAGGCCGGCGAGGAGATATCGGTGCGCGTGCCGGAGCAGTGGATCTATCAGAGCTAGACTCTCGCCCGCATCGGAATAGGCATCTCCGCATGGGGGCTACGCCGCCGGGGGCGGCGTAGCAAAAAGCGCTGGCCTTAGGCCTTGCGGTTCTTCTTCGCGCCCTGCGCCATGATGGAAACGTCGTCCCATTTTTCCCAAGTGGCGATGCGGTTGGCGTATTCCTGCTTGATCATCGGCAGGCCGCCATCGCCGAAGAACACCCTGAGCGGCGGCTCGGCGGCGTCGACGATGGCCAGCATCGCCGGTCCGGTGGCCAAGGGATCGCCGGCGACCGAATTGGCGCGGCGCTCG
The DNA here is from genome assembly GCF_057784235.1 of Mesorhizobium sp. CNPSo 4670. NCBI lineage: Bacteria > Pseudomonadati > Pseudomonadota > Alphaproteobacteria > Hyphomicrobiales > Phyllobacteriaceae > Mesorhizobium > Mesorhizobium sp. CNPSo 4670. Next base: position 171,081 of record NZ_JBWJFQ010000004.1, read on the forward strand.
GCCATCTTGGCGCGGGCGGGCGCGTAGGCCTCGATCGGCTTGGAGACCTTGGCCGACGGACCGGCCCAGTCGGTGGAGAAGCCGCCCGGTTCGACCAGTGTCACATGGATGCCGAATTCCGCGACCTCGATGCCGAGCGACTGGCTGAAGGCCTCCAGCGCCCATTTCGAGGCGTGGTAAAGACCGAGCGAGGCAAAGGCATTGACGCCGCCGATCGACGAGATCTGGATGATGTGGCCGGAGCGCTGCGCCCGCATGATCGGCAGCGCGGCCTGGGTGACCCAAAGGGCGCCGAACACATTGGTTTCGATCTGGTCGCGGGCTTCCTGTTCGCTGACTTCCTCGATGGCGCCGAAATGGCCATAGCCCGCATTGTTGATGACGATATCGAGCCGGCCAAAGCGCTTGTGCGCCTCGGCTATCGCGGCGTCGACGGCTTTCTTGTCGGTGACGTCGAGCTTTATCGCGGCGATATTGTCGCCGTATTTCTCGACGAGATCGGCGAGCGTGCCGGCATCGCGGGCGGTCGCCGCGACGCGATCGCCACGGGCGAGTGCGGCCTCGGCCCAGACCCGGCCAAAGCCCTTCGACGATCCGGTGATGAACCAAATCTTGTTTGTCATGATGTGGAGTCCTTGCCCCTGCGGGCGTGATTTCGGGTGAAAGCGGAGGCTTCTCCGCTTTGGGGCATATACGGACGATCCGGCGTTTTTCCAGAGGCGAAGGATATCTTTTTGAACAATCCGCCTTGTTGATCAGGGGTATTGCACCGGGCTCGACCATGCCGGGTCGTCGTGCTTTTGCCAATAGAGCGCCACCAGGCGGCTGGTGATCGGCCCGACCTTGCCGTTCGCGATCCGGCCGCCGTCGATCTCCGTCACCGGCATGATGCCGCCGGCGGTGGAGGTGATGAAGACCTCGTCAGCCTCGTGCAAAGCGGCGACACTGACATCGGTGGCGACGGCGACGAGACCTTGTTCGGCGCAGAGATCGAAAACGGTGCGCCGGGTGATGCCGGGCAGCACGCCAATGGCCGGCGTCGACAGTTTGCCATCCTTGACGCAGAAGACGTTGAAGCCCGGGCCCTCGGCGACATTGCCGTTGAAATCGAGAATCACTGCGGTCTCGGCGCCGCGGTCATAGGCATCGTAGAGGCCGCGCACCAGATCGAGCCAGTGATAGTTCTTGATCGCCGGATCGATCGAGGCCGGCGGGATACGCACCTTGTCGCTGATGGCGACGCGCAGGCCACGCTGCAACTGCTCGGCATTGGCGACCGAGCCGAACGGCACCGCGAACGCCATGAAGCGGTTGACCGCCTGGCGCGGGTCTCGGCTGAAGGTCGGCGAGGCGCCGCGCGTGCACAGCATTTCGACATAGGCGCTACGATGTCCCGACAACGCCACGCAATTGAGCAGGATCTCGGTCACGCCTTCACGGTCGAAGGGGATCGTCATGCGCAGTTTTTCGAGCCCGCTGAAGAAACGGTCGAGATGCAGGTCGAGGCGGAAGAAGCGGCCATTCCAGACATGCACGGTGTCGTAGGTGGCGTCGGAATGCAGAAAACCCCAATCCAGCACCGAGACCTTGGCTTGCGACATCGGCAGGTACTGGCCGTCGAGGAATGCGACCCCGTCGGGATAGGAATGCGGGTCTACGTGGCGGTCGCTGACCGTCGGTAGTGGGTTTGCATCCTGTCTTGCCTTCGTCTGGCTCATCGGGGCGTCCTGTCGCGCAAGGCGGATCAGCAGGCTATCGGCGCCACGCTGAAGGCATAGAGCCAGCCGAAAGGTGCTGTTCGTCCTCGATGGCGATCCGGCCGATACATTGGACTGGACTTGCCTTATGTTGCGAACTCTGACCGGGAGGGGGACATGGGCAGGTTCGGGACCGTCATCGCAGCCATGATGATTTTTGCCGCCACAGGCCAAGCCAGTGCCCAATGCGCTCGCGAAGGCGAGGAACTGTGCCAGAGCGGCCAGACCTATCGCTGCGAGAAAACCGGCAGCGAATTGACGCCGATCTTCCAGAACGTGCCTTGCGCGGTGAATGCGCCGACGCTGAGCGGCACCTGGGTCGGCAGCGGCCACCAGAGCCCGGCCGGGGCCACCGGCGCCGACTGGTCGATCGCCATGACGATCAATGATGGCGGTGCATCGATCGACTATCCGTCACTTGGCTGCGGCGGATCCCTGTCCCAGACGTCCAGGGACGAGACATCAGCGGAATACCATGAGAGCATCACTTACGGTCAGGACAAGTGCATCGACGGCGGCAACATCACCGTCAGGTTTTTCAAGGGAAATCTGTCCTGGACATGGACCGGCCAGGCCGACGGCCAGCCCTACAATGCGGTCGCCGTGCTGACGCGGCAATAACAGGCCTCTGCCTCATTCCTCCTCGTCGTCGGCGTCAAGCAGGCGTGTCGCGCGCCAGCGGGTGAGTATCATGTTGGTCTGTTCGATGACGAAAAAACGCGCCGAGTCGCGGTCGTAGCCTTCGCCCAGCAGTTTTTCGTAATCGGTGTGCACGTGGCGGATGTGGGCAATGGTCGCCAGCCATACGGCGATGGTCGGCGGCAATGTCTTCATGTGAACCGAGCCGGCATCGGCGCGGATCTTCTCCATGTCGGCATAGGGCGCCAGCGGCAGCAGTGCCGTCAGCGCCTTGGCGATGGCGCGGCGGCGTCCGGTCGGCGCTGCTTTCATCGCCGAATCCGATTGGGCTCGTCGCGCCCTGCGATGGTCGCGTCGGCGAAGGCATCGGTCGAGGCGAAGTAGGGTTTTATGTCGATGACCGGCGTGCCGTCGAGCACGTCGATGGCGTCGAGATCAAGGCGTCCGGCGCCGATGTCAAGCCCGACCAGCCTGGCCACATGCAGGCCGACCGGGTTCGGCCGGGCAGGCGAGCGCAGCGAAAATACGCCTTTGGCTTCAGCCGCATGGCGGGGTTTCTGCACAATCAGAGTCCTCGGCGCGTGGTGCAGCCAGGACAGGATGATGATGTGGCTGGCGCGCTCCAGCCCCTGCAGGCCACTGCGATAGGGTGCGTCGATGGTCAGCACTGCCGGCTGCCAGGTCTCGCGCGCGGCGCGCATATTCTTCGGGCAGGTCTCCCGTGTCGTCCATGGCGAGGTTATGCGGCCGATGAAGACGATACCGCCGTCGGCTGGCATCAGCGCCGGATCGGTATCCAGCTCCTGCTCTCCGTCGCGCACCTCGAACATCTCACGCGGTCCGGTCATTCCGCCCTCGCATCTGTTTGATCGGGATCACGCAAGCGGCATTTTCTTGTCCGGAAGCGACATAGCGCTTGCAAGGATGTGAAAATCGACATAAACATATGTTTATATCTTTTTCAAAGAGAATACGCTGATGCATGTCTCGCTCGACACCATGGTGGACACATTGAAGGCGGCGGCCGAATCCAGCCGCCTGCGCATATTGGCACTGTTGTCGCGCGGCGACCTCACCGTTTCCGATCTTACCGAAATTCTCGGTCAGTCGCAGCCGCGCGTTTCACGGCATCTGAAGCTGTTGCTGGAGGCCGGGCTGATCGGCCGCTACCAGGAAGGGTCGTGGGCCTTTTTCCGCCTGTCGGATACGGATTCGGCGCGCGACTTCGTGCTGGGGCTGGTTTCCAGCATTCGCGGCGCCGACCCCCAGGTCGAGCGTGATCAAGAGCGACTGGGCTCGGTCAAGCGCAAGCGGCAGGACCGCGCGGCTGAATATTTTTCGGTGAATGCGGCAAGCTGGGACCATATCCGCTCGCTGCATGTGCCGGACCGCGCCGTCGAGGCCGCGATGCTGAAGCTGGTCGGCAAGCGGCCGTTCCAGTCGATGCTCGACCTCGGCACCGGCACCGGGCGGCTGCTCGAAATCTTCTCGCCGCTCTACCGGCGCGGTGTCGGCATCGACATGTCGCGCGAGATGCTGACCGTGGCGCGCGCCAATCTCGACAAGGCAGGGGTTTCGAATGCGCAGGTGCGGCAGGGCGACATCTTCGCGCCGCCGGTCGAACGTGACGCCTTCGATCTCGTCACCATCCACCAGGTGCTGCACTACCTCGACGATCCCGCCCGCGCCATCCACGAGGCGGCCCGGCTTTTGCGGCCGGCCGGGCGGCTGGTCATCGTCGACTTCGCGCCGCACACGCTGGAATTCCTGCGCGACGAGCACGCGCATATGCGGCTGGGCTTTTCCGACCGGCAGATCGCCGACTGGTTTACGGAAGCCGGCCTCGATCTCGAGGACAGCCAGGAGTTCGAGCCACGCGGCGGCAACGAGGCCAGGCTCACCGTCAAACTCTGGCTTGGCCGCGACCGACGCCTGCTGATCGCCGATCCTTCCAACGACACAAGGCAGATAAGGGAAATTGCCTGATGAACCAGTTCCGCTTTTCCCGCCGCCCAGACATTGGCGACAAGGTCAGGGTTTCCTTCGAGTTCTTCCCGCCCAAAACCGACGAGATGGAGGCACGGCTGTGGGACACGGTGACCCGGCTGGAGCCGCTGAAGCCGAAATTCGTCTCGGTGACCTATGGCGCCGGCGGCTCGACGCGTGAGCGCACCGCACGCACGGTAAAGCGCATCCTGACGGAAACCGGCATTCCGGCCGCGGCGCATCTGACCTGCGTCGGTGCAACGCGCGACGAGGTCGACGCGGTCATCCAGGATTGCAAGTCGATCGGCATCAACCGATTCGTGGCGCTGCGCGGCGATCCGGCCTCGGGTGTCGGCGAATCCTATCGCCCGCATCCCGGTGGCTACGAGAATGGTGCGGAACTGGTCGCCGGACTCAAGAGGATCGCGGATTTCGACATCTCGGTCGCGGCCTATCCGGAGAAGCATCCGCAGAGCCCCGATTTCGCCACCGATATCGAGATGCTGAAACGCAAGGTCGACAATGGTGCGACGCGCGCCATCACCCAGTTCTTCTTCGACAATGATCTCTACGAGCGCTATGTCGAGCGCGTCCGCCGCGCCGGCATCTACATCCCCATCGTGCCGGGCATCCAACCGGTTCACAGTTTCAAGCAGGTCGCGAACTTTTCCGCGAGGGCGGGCGCGCATGTGCCCGGCTGGCTGGCGGAGCGGTTCGAGGGCCTGGACCAGGATCCGCAGACGCATGCGCTGGTGGCGTCGGCGGTGGCAGCCGAACAGGTCATGGACCTGGTCGAGCGCGGGGTCGGCGAATTCCATTTCTACACGATGAACCGAGCCGATCTGGTTTTTGCCATCTGCCACATGATCGGCATCCGCTCACACGAAGCCGAGCCGGCCGGTACCGCCGCAGCTTAGAGCAATTCCCCGTTCGGAATCGCGTCAAGCAAAGATATTCAAAAGGGCTTCCGAAATGCAAAAAGGCCGGGTAAAGACCCGGCCTTTTTCGATGGTTTTGACTATGTGGTGCTGGTCTTCCCCGTCTTGGCGGGTCAGGGAAGAAAGCCCATAATGAGGGCTCCGATGAAGGCGAACGCAGCACAGATCATCAATGCGTTGATAGGCCTCGTAAGTCCCATGACATAGCCTCCTCTTAAAGAGCTATATCCGAGAGTCTAGGTTCATTTGTGCCACAGGCAAGCGAAAAATGTGCTGCATTGCGACGTGATTGCTAGATTTGCGACCCGCCTTTTGCCGTTAGGCATTGAAACTCTTCGGCAAAAACCCGCTTCAGACCTGTGAACAAAATGTGGCGGCGATGTGTCACTATCGTGTCATGGCAGCGCTACCGCGGCGCTCTAACGCCTTCCGAACAGCCGTCCGTCGATGGTGACGAGGCCAAGTGCGATCAGCACCACACCGCAGATTTCGAACAGTTCGAGCCGTTCGCCGAGGAACAGGAAGCCGAGCAGCATGGCGCTGGCCGGCACGATGAGCGTGACCAGTGAGGCATTGGTGGCGCCGGCCGAGGCGACGAGGTTGAAATAAAGGATGTAGGCGAAGGCGGTGGACAAAAGCGCCAGCGCCAGCACCGCCGCCCAGACCGGAGGCGAGGCGGAGAACAGACCGGCCGGGCCATAAGTGAAGAGCACGATCGGGATCATGATGATGGTCGAGGCGGTCAATTGTCCGGTGGCGATGACTGGCGAGGGGACGGCCTTGAAGCGGCGGGCGACCATCAGCGCCACACCATAGGACAGCGAAGCGCCGATCAGCGCGAATTTGGCCCAGACCGGACCGCCGAGCCCGGCAAGCAGGCCGGGGCCGATCATCACCGCCGTGCCGGCGACGCCGAGCGCAATGCCGGCGAGCTTGTTCCAGGAGAGCTTTTCGTCTGATGTCAGCGCGTTGGCGAGGATCAAGGTCCAGAACGGTGTCGTTGCGTTGAGCACCGAGGCGACGCCGGCGCCAAGCTGGGTCTGGCCGGCGAAGATCAGCGAGAAGGGGATGACATTGTTGGTGAATGCCAGCAGGAAGAACAGGCCGGCATGGGGAAGCGCGAGGCGAAAGGACGGTCCGCGGAGAGCCAGATACAGTTGCAGCGCAATCGCCGCGATGGCGACGCGAAACAGCACCAGCACCAGCGGATGAAGTTCTGCCACCGCTATGCGGGCAAAGAAGAACGAGCCGCCCCAGATTGCACCGAGCAGCAGAAGCTGCCCCCAGTCCTTGAGCACCATCGGCCCGCGTGATGCGGATGTCGCGGCCATTGCCATGTCAATTGTCCTCCCCAGACGGCCTCAATGCCGGCCGGTCAGCCAGAACGCATATCGGGTCTGGCGACAAGGGCCACCCGAAACCTGACTAATGGCAAACGTTGCTGCCAAAAATCTAGCGCCGCTGCGTCAGTGCCACGAGACACAGAATTGTTTTCATTAGCCGCTAGCTTGGATTAATTGTGCGCAGCCGACATGAGGATTCGTCCATGCAGCGATTCGAGAATGCCCGCGAGGCGGCACTGGCGCTTCGCCCGGACGATCCGGTCTATTGCTTCCGACCGCAAGTGCTGATGGCGGATGCCAGGCAGTTCATGGGCATGTTCCCCGGCAAGACCGCCTATGCGGTCAAGACCAATGGTGAGCCAATCGTACTCAAGGCGCTGGTCGAGGCCGGCGTCTCCGCTTTCGACGTCGCTTCGCCCGGTGAGTTCGCCGCCGTGCGCGCGGTCTCACCCGATGCCGAAATGCTCTACATGCATCCGGTCAAGGCGCAGTCGGACATCAAGCTGGCGCTGGAAAAGTACGCCATCCGTGTCATTTCGCTCGACCATGAGGACGAGATCACCAAGCTGACACGGGTGGTGCGGGCGCTCGACATCGATCCGGGCGCAATAGCCGTGTTCGTGCGGGTCCAGACGAAAGGATCGGCCGCCTATGAACTGTCGAAGAAGTTCGGCGCCGGGCCGGCCTATGCGGTCGAACTGGCGGAGCGGCTGAACCGCACCGGGTACAAGGTCGGCCTATGTTTCCATGTCGGCAGCCAGATCGAGGATCCCGATACCTATGAGCGGGCGCTGGCGTCGGCCGACTGGGTGCGCAACCGCCTGACCTTCGACATTGCCGGGCTCGATGTCGGCGGCGGCTTTCCAGCCGAGTACGGCCACGACCCGAACCGCAAGCAGATCGAGATGCCGTCGCTCGGCCAGATCATGTCGCGGCTTTCCGGCGACCTGAAGGAATACCAATTCGACCAGATACCGCTGGTGGCCGAGCCCGGCAGGGTGATCGTGGCGCGCTGCCTGTCGCTGATCGTGCGGGTGCTCTTGCGCAAGGGCAAGCGGCTCTACATCAATGACGGCATCTGGGCGTCGCTGTCGGACTCATGGACCGGCAAGATCACGCTGCCGGCGCGTTTCATCCCCGATCCGGCGATTCGCTCGCGCAATGGCGAGGAAAAGAACATCGTGCCGTTCAAGGTCTGCGGCGCGACCTGCGATTCCGTCGACATCCTGTCGCGGCCGTTCTGGCTGCCGGAAACGGTCGACACCGGCGACTGGATCGAGATTGGCCATATTGGCGCCTATTCGTTGTCGCTCCGGACCCGCTTCAACGGCTTTTACCCCGACACCTTCGTCGAAGTGACGACCCCGTTCGACGAAGGCGACGCGCCGCAAGGATTTGCGAGTTTGGAGACGATGGCGAACTAGCCGTTTGTTTCCGCCCTTTGAAACGGAAGCCGCTTCACACTTTTTCCTGGAATTGCGCTAAGCAACGCCGCCTCCGGCCTGGATGTTCTCGCCGGTCAGCCAACGCGACTCCTCGCTGGCCAGGAAGACCGCGACATCGGCAACGTCGCGAGGCGCTCCGATACGGCCGAACGGCGACATGCCGGCCGCTACTGCCCGATCGCGCTCCGGGAGCAGATCGGTGTCCGTGAAGCCCGGCGACAGCGCATTTACCGTTACGCCGCGCGGCCCGAGTTCACGCGACAGGACGCGCACGAACTGTTCGATGGCCCCCTTGCTGCCGAGATAGAGGGCTGTCTGAGTGAAGAACATCTTGGTGCCACCAGTTGAGACGGCGATGATGCGGCCACCATCGCGCACGCGGTGCGCTGCCTCCTGAAGCGTGAAGAACGTGCCCTTGGCGTTGGTGCCGAAGACGAGGTCGAAATCGGCTTCGCTGGCCTCGATCAGCGGCTTGATGACAGCGATGCCGACATTGGCAACGACAAAATCGATCGCGCCCAGCTGACTTTCGGTCTCGTCGAACAGACGGCGGACATCGGAAACACTGGATATGTCGGCCTGGATGGCGACCGCCTTTCCGCCCCTGCCGGCGATGGCGGCCACCACCTCGTCAGCGGCTTTCCTGTTGGCGACATAGTTGATGACGACGGCCGCACCGCTTGCAGCAAGCCCCTCGGCGATGGCGCGGCCAATGCCGCGCGAACTGCCGGTGACGAGTGCGGTTTTGCCTTGCAACGACAGAGACATGATCCATTTCCTTCAACTATTTCTGGGCCATATCGGTTTCGTATGACGAGGCCTGCTGGGAAAATAGCGATATGCAATTAATCATGTAATAGCCTATTATTTGATTGGCTTGTTAATCCAGGAATACACAATGCGCGGATCCGAATTCACTGAGCTCAAGGCATTTTCGGCGATCGTGGAGGAGGGGAGTTTCGTTCGTGCGGCCGCCAGGCTGCGGGTGTCGCCGCCAGCACTCAGCCAGTCGATTCGGCAGCTGGAGGAGCGGGTCGGCGTCAGATTGCTCAATCGCACGACGCGCAGTGTTTCACCGACCGCCGCTGGCGATAAGCTGTTTGCCCGTCTTGCCGTAGCGTTCGGCGAACTCGACGGTGCAGTCGCCGACGTTCATGCAGCGCGTGACCGGCCGGCGGGCTCGCTGCGCATCAACGTGCCGCGCATCGCCGCGGTGCGCTTCATCGCGCCGATCCTCGGTGACTTCCAGCGCACATATCCCGATATCGCGCTGACGGTCATCGTCGACGACATGCTGACCAACATTGTCGAAGGGCGGTTCGATGCCGGCATCCGGCTCGGCGAACGGTTGGAAAAGGACATGGTGGCGGTCAAACTGAGCGGGGACCTGCAGATGGCTGCTGTCGCCGCTCCCATTTATTTCGAGAACCGGGCGATCCCTCGCCGTCCTCAGGATCTCCACCAGCACCAATGCATCAAATTCCAGTGGCCCGGCGGCAACATTTACCGATGGGAGTTCTCGCGCGGCAAACGGGCTCTGGAAATCGCCGTCGAGGGTAACCTGACTTTCAACGAAACCGACCTGATGCTCAACGCCGCGCTAGATGGCGCGGGTATTGCCTACATGATGGATTACCAAGTCCAGCCATGGATCGAGAAGGGCAAGCTGGTCCGTTTTCTCGAGGCTTGGTCACCAAGCTTTCCAGGTTTTTATCTATACCACCCAAGCGCACGCCACGTGCCGCCAGCCTTGCGAGCATTCATAGATTTTGTGCGGGAGAGGCGATGAATGCCGATGGCCTCTCGGTTGCGACGGGATAAGGTTAGGGTGTAGTTATTCTTTGGGTCGTAGAGGCTCATGTCTGACGTCTACAATACTTGGCGCCAACTTCAAAAATCATACCGGCAATTCACAGTTTCGCCAAAAGCTCCGGTGTCGGCCAGCCATCCACCGGTAGGCCAAGGCGCATCTGCTCCTTGCGGATGGCTTCGCGGGTGTTGGTGCCGAGGATGCCGTCGACCGTGCCGACATCGTAGCCCCTGGCTTCCAGCTTGGTCTGCAGCGCCTTCAGCTGCTCGTTGTTGAGGCCAGTCTCGGGATTGCGCGGATCGAACTGTGGCGCGCCCGCCAGCCTGGCGGCGAGGTTGGCAGCGGTCAGCGCGTAGGTGAAGGACTGGTTCCATTCGAGATAGACGTCGAAATTGTCGTAGGTGAGGAAGGCTGGCCCCTTGCGGCCCATGGGCAGCGCGAGGCCCGCTTTCAGGCCGTTGTCGACCAACGGCGCGCCGCTGGGGTAGGTGACACCCCATTGCGCCCATTGCGTCAACGGGAGCTTATTGGTGCGCCCGGTCTGGTCCCACGGCATGTCGTCGGGCACGCGGACTTCCTGGATCCAGGGCTCGTCGCGTTTCCAGCCACGCGACAGCACCTTGTTGGCGGTGGTCATGATCACATCCGGCACGCTGCCGCGCAGGTCGACCTTGCCGTCGCCATCGCCGTCGACGCCGCGCGCCAGATAGTCGGAAGGCAGGATCTGGGTCTGGCCGATCTCACCGGCCCAGGCACCCCTGACATCGGCCGGCACGACGCCGCGATCGATCAATTCCAGAAGTGGCACGAGTTGAGGCCGGAACAGTTGCGGGCGGCGGCAATCATGGGACAGCGTCACCAGGGCGCTCAGCGTGTGGAAATCGCCCTGCACGGCGCCGAAATCGGTCTCCAGCGCCCAGAAGGCGGCGATGATCGGTGCCTGGACGCCGAATTGCTGGTCGGCACGGGCGAAGACATCGGCGTATTTCTTCATGTTCGCCGCGCCTTGCTTCAGCCGGTAGGCCGAGATCATGCGATTGGAAAATTCGGTGAAGGTCTGGGTGAAGACGCCCTGGGCGCGGTCGCGCGCCAGGACCTTGTCGTCGATGGTGGCATCCTCCAGCGCGTCCAGGCCCACGGCACCGACACCGGCCGCCTTGGCTTCCGCCGCTACGCCCTGCTTCCAGGCTTCGAAGTCGCCGCCACATTCCTGCGCCATCGCCGGCAAGGCCGTGGCGCACAAGAACAGCGCCGCGAGGGCTTGGGAACGCAGTCGCATCAGCTTCCTTTCGAACGAATGAGGGCATTTGTCGTGCCCCCCTCGGAAGCCCCAATGCCCTTGATTACCGCCGGTTGCACTCTTTGCCGCCGGCTGTGTCGAAAAGCAAGCGGCAGGCCCGGTGTCAACGGTGTTCTGCCGAAGCCCCTTATTCCGCTCTGCCGTTACACTGGGGTCAGCGGGTGTTCTGCCGCAACCACTTGTTCCACGCGGCTTCGCTGCCATTGAAGACGTTGATGTCGGACTTGCCGGTCATGCCCGGAACGATGCCGGTTCCGGTGTATTGCCAGAAGGTGAAGGGGTGACTGCCGTATTTTTCGCGCGGATGGCCGGCGACGGAACGCAGCCAGTAGGGATAGCCGCGGAAGGTCGATAGCTGGTTGTCATCGAAGAAGTCGACCGAGGTGTAGATGATCGGCTTCTTGCCATAGTGCCGTTCGACGATTTCGAGGAAGGTGGTCATCTCCGCGCGTACCGTGGCGGCATCGGGACGCAACCTGCAGGTTGGCGATTTCGGGTTCCACTCCATGTCGAGGACCGGCGGCATCGCCGAGCGATCGACCGGGACGTTCTGGATGAACCAGCGCGCCTGCTGGGCGGCGGGCGTGCAGAAGTAGAAGAAATGGTAGGCCGCGCGCGGAACGCCGGCGGCTTTCGTGCGGGCCCAGTGTTCGTTGAAATATTCATCGAACCGGTCACCGCCCTCGGTCGCCTTTATGAAGGCGAAGGAGATGCCGTTGGCCTTGGCCGCCGGCCAGTCGACCGAAGTCTGGTATTTGGACACGTCTGTGCCGTGGACGGCATAGTTCCACGGTGCGCCGCTTTCCCATTCATGCGGCTTGGAATCGGCAAAGCGCGGCGCGCGCACGGCAACCGTCGTCGGGCTGCTGGACGCAGACGGTGACAGTGGCGAGAGATCGTCCACCGTCGAGCAGGCGCTAAGCAGCGTCAGCATGATGAGGCCCGCAAGACGGCGCATCGCAACTCCCGAGCCGGATTCAGCCGGTCGCTGATGGGTCTGTGCACTGATGGCCGGCGCTTTGTCTGGCCCCCGACGAGCGATCGCCCCACAGCATCGCCCGGTATCTTCGCTTTCGTGCGTGTCGTTGTCCCAAAACCGCTGCGCACTTTTGGGCGACATGCATCCAGTGATCGCCGAACATGGTTGATATCAGGTTGACGGCGCTCGACAAGCACTGCGATTTGCGGAAGCAATGTCGGCAAATCGATGACATGAGCGTCAGGCACGGGGCCTGGAGGAAACAAATGCGGATCGTCGCCAAGATCGTCAGATGGCTGCTTGGCCTGGTCGCGCTGGCGATCGCCGCGCTCTTCGCCTGGCTTTACATCGCGCCGCCGGAAATGATCCGCGTCGGCTCCGGCTATTCGGCCAAGATCGTCTGCTCGAACGTCTTCATCGCCGGTCGCGACGCCAACGAGGTGCTCGCGGTCGACGTGCAGGCGCCTGGGCACCCGCTGCTACGGCTGATGCGGGTCTCGGTGGACAAGAATAGGGGAACGGTCTCGGCGGGCCTGCTCGGCTTCCTTGGCAAGAGCCTCGCCGTCGCCCGTGACGGGCTGGGCTGCGCCTCGGTTCCCGATGGCGATGTCGGCAAGGCGCGACGGACGGCGGTCTATGCCGAACCGTCGGCGGTCAGCCAGGACGCGCTGTGGCCGGAGGGCGAACGGGTCGAGCCATCACAGGACCCGGTGATTGCCAAGCTGCTCGACGATGCGGCGCTGACCGGCAGCGGCATGCGCGCGGTGGTGGTGGTCAAGAACGGCCGCGTCGTCGCCGAGCGCTATGGCGCGGGCTTCTCGGCAAAGACGCCGCTGCTCGGCTGGTCGATGACCAAGACGGTGAACGCTGCGATCGTCGGCACGCTGGTCAAGGACGGCAAGATGGCGGTCGACAACAAAGGCCTGTTCGCGCCGTGGAAGGCGGATAGCCGCGCCGCGATCAGCCTTGCCGACATGATGGCGATGTCGAGTGGACTGGAGTTCAACGAGGACTATGGCGACGTTGCCGACGTCACGCGCATGCTCTACCTCGAACCCGACATGGCAGGCTTCGCCGAAGCCAAGCCGCTGGCAGCCGAGGTCGGCAAAGTGTTCACCTATTCGAGCGGCACGGCGGTGATGCTGTCGCGCCTCTGGCAGGACGCGATCGGCGACAAGGGCAAGGCGCTGACGTGGCCGCGCACCGCGCTGTTCGAGCCGCTCGGCATGCACAGCGCGGTGCTCGAGACCGATGAACAGGGCACCTTCGTCGGCTCATCCTATCTCTATGCCACGGCGCATGACTGGGCCCGCTTCGGCCAGTTCCTGCTGCAAGGGGGCGTGTGGAACGGCAATCAGGTGCTGCCGGCCGGCTTCGTCGACTGGATGCGGGAGCCGGCGCCAGCCTCGAAAGTCTACGGCAAGGGCCAGTTGTGGATCGAGGCACCGGGAGACGAGAAGAAGCCCGGCGCCGGCGTGGCGGCGGGCCTGCCCAAGGACACCTATTGGATGGAGGGCCATGACGGACAGACGGTCACCATCATTCCCTCGGAGCAACTGGTGGTGGTGCGGCTTGGGCTGACGCCAGCCAAGCTCGGCTACCGCCCTCAGGCGATGGTCGGGGCTCTGGTGACCGCGCTACATTAGCTTCTACGAACGCGGCCCGATCACGGCCAGCCAGGCATAGCCGCGATAAAGCGTGCGGAAACGGACGCTTGCGCCGGTTCGCCGAGATTCCGATTCCAGAACCTCGCGCAGGGTCGAGCGCGGCGCGACATGGAACTTCTTGAGCCAGCCGCGCAGCAAGGCTCGGAACCAGCCTGGCAGGCCTTCCTGCTGGCCGAAATCGACGACGTGCAGCGAACCATTAGGTGACAGCGCAGCAAGTGCCGCCGACACCGTCTTTTCCCAGCCAGGGATCATCGACAGCGAATAGGATACGAAGATGCGGTCGAACCGTTCGACACCGTAAAGCGCGCCCGCGTCGAAATCGGTGGCGTCGCCCCTCGCCAGCGTGACGCGGCCCGACAGGCCTTCGCGAGCAATGGCATTGCCGGCCGTCTCCAGCATTTCGGCAGAAATATCGAGGCCGAAGAAGCGGGCGTCGGGATAGCGACGGGCGGCCTGGATGATGTTGCGGCCGGTGCCGCAGCCGAGTTCAAGCACGGTGCCGCCGGCCGGTACGTCGAGCCCCGAGATCATCTGGTCGCGGCCGAGCAGGTAGTATTTGCGGGTCAGGTCGTAGATGTGGCGCTGCCAGCGGTAGACGCCGTCCATCAGTTCGGCATGGCTGGCCGGCAGCTCGGTGGTGCTCATGCGGCGCGCTTCACGTAGAGGTGAAAGCCGCCATAGATGGCCGAACGGTCGCGGGCCGAGAATTCGCGCGAGGCCTCGTCCTGATAATTCCACTGGTCAAGCAGCGAACTGGAGACCCGGCCGGGCAACAGGCTGGGCTCGGCGGCGGTGCGGAAGATGACGCGGGCGCCGGCCGACGCGGTGCGGGTGATTTCCGACCATAGCGCATTGAGCTGGTCGTCGGTCATCCAGTCCTGCGCATCAAGCAGGATGAAGCGGTCGACCGCGCCGGCATCCTTGCCGGCAAGGAACTCGATCAGGTTGGCATGGTGGATGGTGACGCGGTCGACATTGCCGCGAATCGTCTCGTAATTCTGCTTTTCGAGATAGGCGGGCAGGGCGGCCTCGCCGGGGTTCGGATAGCGCCGGGCAAAAGCCTGCCAGGCGAAGTAGTTGTTCTCCAGCGGAAAATCGCAAGCAAGCTTTTCCAGCCGGGCCTTGAGCACGCTGGCCATGGTGCCGTCACCCGACGTGATCAGCGAATCGTACTGCGTCGGCGGAATGCCGAGGCCGAACAGCGAGGCCTTGCGCGACGTCGCCCATTTCAGCAGCGGCTTGTCGAAGACCGGCGCCAGTTTCTCGTTGAAGAAGCGGCGCTGCTCGCCGATGTTGCGGGCCTGCATGATGCCGGCAGGATCGACACCGAAGAACTTTGCCGCGCGATGGCCCATGGCGATGAACAGGCCGAGCAGGCCGGTCTGGTAGAAATTGCGGTCGAAGACGGCGATGCGCCGGCGGCCGCGCCAGTTCCGGCGCTCCCAGTAGTGACGGCTGACCGGGTCGAGATGTGGCGCGATGAAACGGTCGTAGGCTTGCGAATTGTGGCTGGTGTCGGCGGCGCCGAAGAAGCGGAACAGATCGCCCTGCGCAGGCAGGTGGCGCACGGCTTCCAGCTTCATGCGGTTCAACGCGATATGCGCGGCGTTGAGGTCGACGGCGTCAATTTGTGCCGGCGAACGGGTCAGGTAGGCGAGGATGTTGCAGCCGCCGGAGGCGATGGTGACGACGCGATGGCCCTGGCCAAGCTGCATCGCCTCCATGTCGACATCGGGGTCCTCCCAGATCTGGGGGTAGACGAGGCCGGAAAACAGGAAGGCGAACAGCCGCTCCGAGATGCCGGCTTTCGACAGCGGGCGGTTCTGGTAGACGGCCTTTCCAACTTCCTTGCCGCGGCGAAAAACCAGATCTGCGGAAACGTCCGTCATGGCAAGGTGATTCCCCATTTGCTTTGGCGCAAGCGGGTAGCCCAAGGTCATGACAGGCCGGTGACAGCCTGTTGACGTAAGTTCAGGCCTTGCCAAACCCGCCCGGCGTCGGTGTGGTCAGGATGACGGCGTCACCCGCCTGAAGCACGGTCTGGTCGCAGGCTTTCAGCACGTCGATCGCACCGTCCTTCCGGCGGACCTTGGTCGAGCCGACTTCGCCGTCGCCGCCACCGTCCAATCCTTGCGGCGGGCGGTTGCGATGCGAGGACAGGATCGCGCATTCCATTTTCTCGAGGAAACGGATGGTGCGCTTGGTGCCGTCGCCGGCGCTCCATCTGCCCTTGCCGCCGGAACCTTCACGGATGTGGAAATCCTCCAGCAGCACGGGAAAGCGCAGTTCCAGCACTTCCGGGTCGGTGAGGCGGGAATTGGTCATGTGGGTGTGGACGCCGGAAGTGCCGGCAAAGCCGCGGCCGGAGTTCATCTGGCCGGCGGGTGAGCCGGAACAGATCGTCTCGTAATACTGGTACTGCTTGTTGCCGAAGGTCAGGTTGTTCATGGTGCCCTGCGCATTGGCCATGGCGCCCATGGCACCAAACAGCGCGTTGGTGACGTGCTGCGAGGTCTCGACATTGCCGGCGACGACGGCGGCAGGGTAGGCGGGTTTAAGCATGCAGCCGTCGGGAATGATGATGTTGATTGGCCGCAAACAGCCGGCATTCATCGGGATCATGTCCTCGACCATGACGCGGAAGGCATAGAGGACGGCCGCGCGGGCAACCGGCTCGGGCGCATTGAAATTGTTCTTCATGACCGGCGACGTGCCGGTGAAGTCGACAGTCGCCTTGCGCCTTTGCCGATCCACCGTGATCTTCACCTTGATGAGCTGGCCGGTATCGGTCGGATATTCATATTCGGAAGCGTCCGGCAGCCGCTCCAGCACGCGGCGCACGCTCTCGGCGGCGTTGTCCTGGACATGGCCCATATAGGCTTCGACGACATCGAGGCCGAAATGCGCGACCATCTTGCGGAGTTCGGCGACGCCTTTCTCGTTGGCAGCGATCTGCGCCTTGAGGTCGGCGATGTTCTGATGCGGATTGCGGGCCGGCCACCGGTGTTCGGTGAGCAGCGTTTCCAGTTCCTTCTCGCGGAAGCGGCCGCGATCGACGATGCGGAAATTGTCGAACAGCACGCCTTCCTCGTCGACCGTGGTTGCGAGGGGGGTCATCGAACCGGGCGCCGTGCCGCCGATATCGGCGTGGTGGCCACGCGAGGCGGCCCAAAAGAGGATTTTCTGCTGAGCGTCGTCGAAAACCGGCGTCACCACGGTGATATCGGGCAGATGGGTGCCACCATTGTAGGGGGCGTTGAGGGCAAAGACGTCGCCGGGGTGGATGTCGCCGGAATTCAATCGGATGATGGTTTCGACCGAACGATCCATGGACCCTAGATGCACAGGCATGTGCGGCGCATTGGCGACCAGCGCGCCGTCGCGGTCGAAGATGGCGCAGGAGAAATCCAGCCGCTCCTTGATGTTGACGGAATAGGCGGTGTTCTGCAGCGTCACGCCCATCTGCTCGGCGATCGACATGAACAGATTGTTGAAGACTTCCAGCATCACCGGATCGGCCTCGGTGCCGAGCGCTGCCTGCCGCTGCTTCTCCTCGACGCGGCGCAACAGCACATGGTTCTTGGCGGTGATCTCGGCCTGCCAGCCCGGCTCGACGACGATGGTCTGGTTCGGCTCGATGATCAGCGCAGGGCCGGCAATTCTATGCCCGGGCTTGAGCTCTTCGCGGCGAATGATGCCGGCGTCGCGCCAGATGCCGTCGGAAAAGATTTTTCGTACTTCCAAAGGGCTTGCGGCGATGTCTTCGAGCGCGGAATCGCTTTCGTCGCGTCCCGTGCCACCGGTATCGGTCCCCTCGACGCCGACGGTCTCGACGATCATCGGCTTGTTGTCATAGACGAAACCGAACTGCGCCTTGTGGGCAATTTCGAAATCGCGCTTGGCCTTGAAAATCGAGTCTTCCTCGAAATTCACCGGCAGTGTCGTGTCGGTGCCGTCATATCGAATGTGAAGCACCGGCTTAGCGGCAACCATGTCTTCGGCGATGCCCTGCACTGCGAATTCGGCGAAGACGGCTTTTCTCAAGGTGGCGATCAGGTTGCCGATCTCGGTTCTGGACTCTTCCGCCAGCGGCTTCAGCAGCGCCTGCTGGCGCGAGGCAAAAACCGAAGACAGGCCAATGCCATAGGCCGACAGCAGGCCGGAAAAGGGATGAATCAGCACCGCTTCCATGCCGAGCGCGTCGGCAACCAGGCAAGCATGCTGGCCGCCGGCGCCGCCGAAGCAATTGAGCAGATATTCGGTGACGTCGTAGCCGCGCTGGACGGAAATCTTCTTGATGGCATTGGCCATGTTTTCCACGGCGATGGTGACGAACCCTTCGGCGACAGCCTCGGGCGTGCGGCCATCGCCGATTTCGGCGGCCAGTGCGGTGAATTTTTCGCGCACCGTCTCGACGTCGAGCGGCTGGTCCTGGGCGGGACCGAAGATCCTCGGAAAGAAATCGGGCTGCAGCTTGCCCAGCATGACATTGGCGTCGGTGACGGCTAGCGGTCCGCCGCGGCGATAGGCGGTCGGGCCAGGGTTGGCGCCGGCGGAATCGGGCCCGGCGCGGAAACGGCCGGCCTCGTAGTGCAGGATAGAGCCGCCGCCGGCGGCGACAGTGTGGATGCGCATCATCGGCGCGCGGATCCGTACGCCGGCGACCTCGGTGTCGAAGGCGCGCTCATATTCGCCGTCATAGTGGGCGACATCGGTGGAGGTGCCGCCCATGTCGAAACCGATGACCTTGCCGAAGCCCGCAAGCTTCGCCGTCTCGACCATGCCGACAACACCGCCCGCTGGCCCGGATAGCAGCGCGTCCTTGCCCTGGAACATATCGGCGGCCGTCAGCCCGCCAGAAGACATCATGAACATGAGGTGGGGAGATTGGCCGGGCGCCGCGCCCAATTCCCCAGCCACCTTCTGCACATATCTCGACAGGATCGGCGACAGATAGGCGTCGACCACGGCGGTGTCGCCGCGGCCGACCAGCTTGATCAGCGGCGACACCTCATGGCTGACGGAAACCTGGCCGAAGCCCAGCTTTCGGCAGACTTTTGCCACCGCCTTCTCGTGGTCGGGATATTTCCAGGCATGCATGAAGACGATGGCGACGGCGTCGATGCCATCGGCTTTCGCCTGCTCGATCGCCGGCCGGCAAGCGGCGATGTCGAGCAGCCGTTCGATGCTGCCGTCGGCGCGCACGCGCTCGTCGATCTCGATGACGCGCTCATAGAGCTGTTCTGGAAGGATGATCTCCTTGGCGAAGATGTCCGGCCGCGCCTGATAGGCGATCTTCAGCGCGTCGCGAAACCCCTTGGTGATGAGCAGCAGAACCCGGTCGCCCTTGCGCTCCAGAAGGGCGTTGGTGGCGACGGTGGTGCCCATCTTGATGTCGCCGATCAGGCCCGGCGGGATTGCGCCGCCGGAGGACAGGCCGAGAAGGTCGCGAATGCCCTGGATGGCGGCATCGGCATAGGCTTCGGGATTTTCGGAGAGAAGCTTGCGCGGATGCAGCCCGCCTTGCGGGTCGCGGCCGATGACGTCGGTGAAGGTACCGCCGCGATCGATCCAGAAATCCCACGTCGCGGTCATGGCAGCTCCCGGCAGTTTCAGTTCGATTTGTTCAACACATCCTGTTAGTTCGCCGTTGTCTGGCCGGCAATCGCAAACGGGCCAGATGATGTTACATATGGAAACGCAACGTTACGAAACTCATGGCCATCTGATGCATTTCCCCTTCGACCGTTCACCGCAACGTGAACGTGTAGTGAAGGAGAGATGTTATGAAAAAGCTCATTCTTGCGTCCGTTTCCGCTTTGGCGTTGCTCGGCGTTGCTGCCTGCAGCGACAGCGGCACGGACAACACCACCACCCAGAGCACCAATCCGCCAGCCGCCGAGCAGCCGATGAAGCCGGCGACGCCGGAAGCCACGCCGCCGGCCGCAACGCCTCCGGCAACCGATAACTCGACCACCAAGAGCATCACACCCGAGAAGCCTGCCGAGCCGGCTCCGGCAACACCAGCTCCTGCGCCCGCGCAGTAGTCAGCAAAGCAGTACTCGTGTGATGATTGAGGAAGGCCGGCTGCGCGCTGGCCTTTCTCATATTGTCTGCGCCCCGTCACTACATCCCCTCGGCGTCTGGCCGATCGGTTGCGCCAAGGCTGCGGCACTGTCCCGGCTTGATAGCAAGAGGCCGTAGCCCTAAGAAGCAGGCCATGTCGATTTGGGATCGCCTTGGCGAGTTCATCACGCGCGTTTCATCCTCAACCTCGTCGGGCGTTGCCGACGTCGTGGAGGCCGTGCGCACGGTTTTCTCCGGCGACGCTGACCTGCGCCGGCGTGTCGCCTTCTCGGTGGCGATGATCGCGCTGTCGGCCAAGATGGCCAAGGCCGATGGTATCGTGACCCAGGACGAGGTGCGCGCGTTCCAGGAAATATTCGAGGTGCCGCCGAAGGAGACGCGCAATGTGGCGCGGCTGTTCGATCTCGCCCAGCGCGACGTCGCCGGTTTCGAAACCTATGCCGAGCGGATGGCGCAACTGTGCGGCTCGGGCCATTCCAACTGCGTGATGCTGGAAGACATACTCGACGGTCTGTTCCACATCGCCAAGGCCGATGGGCTGGTGCATGAGCGCGAAGGCCACTTCCTGCATCGTATCGCCGAGATTTTCCGCATCGACGAGGCCCATTACGAGAGCATCATGGCGCGGCACGTCAATCTCGGCGCCGGTGATCCCTATGTCGTGCTCGGCATCGAACGCGGCAAGCCGTTCGAAGAGGTCAGGAAGCGTTATCGCAAGTTGGTCTCCGACAATCATCCGGACCGGCTGATCGCGCGCGGCCTGCCGCAGGAGTTCATCAAGATCGCAACGACCCGGGTGGCGGCGATCAACGCCGCCTATGAGATGATCGAGCGGGGCCTGCGGCACGCATGAGCGGCTTCCTGCCCGACGAGCCTAGCGCCGAGGTCAGGGTATCGCCGAATTTCGGTCCGCGGCGCGACACGCTCAGGCCCGACATGATCGTGCTG
The DNA here is from genome assembly GCF_057784235.1 of Mesorhizobium sp. CNPSo 4670. NCBI lineage: Bacteria > Pseudomonadati > Pseudomonadota > Alphaproteobacteria > Hyphomicrobiales > Phyllobacteriaceae > Mesorhizobium > Mesorhizobium sp. CNPSo 4670. Next base: position 191,983 of record NZ_JBWJFQ010000004.1, read on the forward strand.
CATTACACTGGAATGGCGACCGGTGCTGGCGCCGAAGCTTGGTTGTGCGATCCGGCCAGCGAGGTCTCGTCGCACTATCTTGTGCATGAGGATGGCGACATCGTGCAGATGGTCAGGGAAAGCGATCGCGCCTGGCACGCCGGCATGAGCTCGTGGTTCGGACGCGCCGACATCAATTCATGTTCGATAGGCATCGAGATCGTCAATCCGGGACATTCGCTGGGCTATCCCGGTTTTCCCAGGCGGCAGATCGATGCGGTGATCGGCTTGTGCGCCGGGATCGCAGGTCGGCACTCGATTGCTGCCGAGCGAGTGCTGGCGCATTCCGACGTGGCGCCAGGGCGCAAGATCGATCCGGGCGAGAAGTTTCCATGGCGGACGCTGTTTGCGGCCGGCGTCGGCCATCTAGTGCCGGCCGCACCCGTCAGGCGAGGGGCCGTGCTCAAGACCGGAGACACCGGCGCCGATGTCGAGGCGTTGCAGTCGATGCTGGCGCTCTATGGCTATGGCGTCGAGATATCAGGCATTTTCGACCGGCAGACGGAGATTGTCGTCGAAGCGTTTCAGCGACATTTCCGGCCGCGCAAAGTGGATGGTGTTGCCGATGGCTCGACACAGCGGACGCTAGAAAGGCTGCTTGCTTCCGTAAGGTCTTGACCAGGGGGGAAGCCGCTCCCAAAGTGCTCTTTCCAGTCCTTAAGTTACAAGCTGTCACTCAAAGTGACTTGCCTGGCCTTGTTTGGCACCAATTCGAGCTTCAAACGGCCGGCGTGCAAGTTGTCGGACCCCCAGCCCCCCGGATGTTCCGATATTGATTAAGCGTTGCTGCGTGAACACCTTCACGTGGTTCAGACAGAACAGGATCACATGCAGAAATTGACCGTTTTAACGGCAGCTGTTGCTGCCGGCGTAATGACTTTTGCCTTCGGTGTCGCGAATGCCAGCCCTCGGGCTGATCAAGGGCTCGTCGCGGTATCTGCAAAACCCAGCAAGGCAGGCCATGACGCCAAGGCCACGAAGCGGTCTTCCGTGAAAATGGAAAAGGCAAGTTTTGCCAAGCCGAAGAAATCCGCCAAAAGGCAGACGAAGCGCGGCCGCAAGGCCTTGGACATGGCGACAACGGCGTCGATCGGCCTCAGGAACGCGGCTGCGTCGACGGCAGCAGTGGCCGGCGGCGGTCAGTATTCGGCGATCGTCGCGCGCTATGCCGCGAGCTACGGCGTACCGGTTTCGCTCGCTCATGCAGTCATCAGCATCGAGAGCAACTACCGGCCGAACATGGTCGGCAGCGCCGGCGAGATCGGCCTGATGCAGATCAAGCCGGCGACGGCGCGGATGATGGGCTACAACGGTTCGGCAAAGGGCCTCTTCGACCCCGACACCAACATCAAATACGGCATGAAGTACCTCGCCATGGCGCAGGACCTCGGCGGCGGCACCACCTGCGGCACGATCCTGAAATATAACGCCGGCCACGCCGCAACGCGGATGAACCCGGTGTCGGCCGCCTATTGCAGCAAGGTCAAGGTGCAGATGGCGGCGCTTTAGCCGACTGGTTGCGTGGAGCCGGCCGGAGCGGCCGGCTTTTTCGTTTGCGTTTTCGAGCGTGAACCCCTTTATACGCCTTGCCAGCTGGCCGGGCGGCCGCACCCGCAACAGCCGAAAGGCCGCGGGTGAGGAAAGTCCGGGCTCCATGGAGACACGGTGCCGGTTAATGGCCGGCGGGGGCGACCCCAGGGAAAGTGCCACAGAAAGCAAACCGCCACGATCTAATCGTGGCAAGGGTGAAAGGGTGGGGTAAGAGCCCACCGCGCGACTGGCAACAGGAGCGGCACGGTAAACCCCACCGGGAGCAAGACCGAATAGGGGCGGTGCGAGGGGAAACCCTCGAGGGCTGTTTCCGGCTCACCGTCCGGGTAGGTTGCGTGAGGCGTATGGCAACATGCGCCCAAGATGAATGGCCGCCACGTTCTCGCCTCGCAAGGGGCGAGGGCCATACAGAACCCGGCTTACAGGCCAGCTGGCAACTCTCTCCACGACATCGAAAAGAAGTCTTTTGAGATCAGAAGGTTGCGCCCTCGGGCGCGCCTGCTGATTCAAGCCATTCGGCCATTTGACTTTGCAGCGGGAGCCGACCGATTGCTTGAGATTGGTGCGATCGACAGCAGGCCGGCATTGGATGGGCCGCCACTCATGGAACGATTGCGCGTCAAATATCTGAAACTGTAGTCAACTGGTCAGCCGCTGATCTTGTCCAGCGACGCTTCGATCGCCTTCCAGAGCTCTTCCACCGGCTCGCAGCCGACCGAGAGGCGAACGAAACCGGCGGCAACCGCATCGCCTCTCTTTGATCGGCGTTCGGCGGAGCTGTGGACGCCGCCGAAGGATGTTGCGGCCTGCATCAGTTCGCAGTTGTTGATGAAATCCTCGGCCTTGTCTTCAGAGGCGAGCTCGAAAGAGATGAGAAAGCCGAAGCGCTCCATCTGGGCGCGGGCAAGGTTGTGCGAGGGGTCGCTCTCCAGTCCGGGAAAACGCAGGCCGCTGATTGCCCGGTGGCCCTTCAGCCGCCGTGCGATCACTTCCGCCGAAGAGCACATGCGGTCGAAGCGCACATCCAGCGTTTCGAGGCCGCGATGCACCAGCCACGCTTCGAACGGCCCGGGAATGCTGCCGGAGATTTCGCGCCAGCCGGTCACGGCGGTGATGATATCGGCATTGCGGCTGGCGACATGGCCGAACAGCACGTCGGAATGGCCATTGGGCGCCTTGGTGTCGGCGGCAACGACGATATCGGCGCCATGGTCGAGCGGCCGCTGGCCGAATGGCGTCATCGTCGTGTTGTCGACCGCAAGGAGCGCGCCGGCACTGTGAGAGGCTTTTGCAACGGCCGCGATATCGCAGATATCCAGTCCCGGATTGGCGGGGCTTTCGACAAACACAAGGCGGTAACCTTCGAAGCCGCCGTCGAGGAAGGTCGATGTCGGCCTCACATCATAGGTGACGCCAAAAGGCTTCAGGAAGCGATCGGCCAGGGCTCTTGTCGTGTGATAGCCGTCCGAAGGCAGCAGGATACGGTCGCCGGTCTTGAGCAGGCCGAAAAACAGCGAACAGATTGCGGCCATCCCTGACGGAAAGGCGACGCAGGGTGCACCTTCCAGATGCGCCAGCATATGTTCGACCGCATCCCAGGTCGGGTTGCTGAAGCGGCCGTACTCATCGAAACCGCTGGCGTCGCCGGGTGTGTGATAGATTGCGGCCATGGTCAGCGGCAGGGGGATCGGGTCGCCCTTGGCAAGCCCACTGTCGCGCAGATGGGGAAGTGCCGCAGCGCGTGCGTTCGCTGTTTCAGACATCGATTCTCAGACCCTCTTGGCGACCGACCGGATGCGGCGAGACGCTATGCCGGGCTTTGGCTCGCGGCAAGGCGCGTCCGGTTGTGCCAGGCGGCTCTAAACGGTTCGTTAGGCTTAATAGACGATAAAGACGAGACGTGCCGTCAAGGCTGCTCTCATTGGTCGCGGCGCGTGTGTTTGTGAAGCCGTTCCCGTTGACGCCCATAGTGCCCCATGATATCCCATTTCAATACTCAAGCCTTCGTTCCGCGTCAGGGTAAAGCGTACGCCAATCGGGCAGCCGCGGCGGCTGCGCGTTTGCCGGTTTTTGTCCCTGTGGACGAGGCTGATACGGGGCAGGGAACGCGCCGGGGCGGCGCGTGCTACAAGATGGAGAGGGGTGCGGCGGCGCAAGCGGCTGTGACGTTTAATGGACCGGTTTCTGTCAAACACGGTGAGCAGGATCGATGCGAAGGGGCGGGTGTCCGTTCCGGCGCATTTCCGTGCCGTCGTGCAGAAGCGCGGCTATTCGGAGCTCTATGGGCTGCGCTGCCTCAACCAGCCGGCGATGGATGTCGGGGGGCTCGACCTGCTCGACCGCTACGAGCAGCGCATCGCGCTCGAAGATCCCTTCCTGCAGACGGCGGACGACATGTCGTTCTTCTGTCATGGCGATGGCACCTTCCTGAAGCTCGACCAGGACGGCCGTATCACGATGAGCGATTTCATTCGCGAGCATACCGGCATTTCGGCAGAGGTGGCCTTTGTCGGGCGTGGCAATTTCTTTCAGATCTGGGAGCCCGGACGGCTAGCCGCCTATGGGGCTCAGGCGCGGGCCCGGCTTTTGCAACTTCGGCAGGGGACGAAGCCTGGGGAGCGACCGGAATGACAGTGGGCCACGGCGATGACCTTCACGCCGTTGGCGGATCGGCCCGCCACATTCCGGTCCTCCTTGGCGAAGTGCTCGAAGCGCTGGCTCCGGTGGCGGGCGACATCATCATCGATGGCACGTTCGGCGCCGGCGGCTACACCAAGGCCATTCTGGCGACGGGCGCTTCCGTCGTGGCGATCGACCGCGATCCGGATGCCATCGCCGCCGGGCGCGATCTCGAGGCGCAATCCGGCGGCCGATTGAGGTTGGTGCAGGCGCCATTCTCGACGCTGGACGAGCATGTCGAGAGCGCCGACGGCGTCGTACTCGACATCGGCGTATCCTCGATGCAACTCGATCAGGCCGAGCGCGGGTTTTCATTCCGCGCCGATGGGCCGCTCGACATGCGCATGGCGCAAGCGGGGCTTAGCGCCGCCGATGTCGTCAATTCCTTCAAGCCGGGCGATCTCGCCCGCATCTTCGGCTTCCTCGGCGAGGAGCGTCACGCCGGCCGTATTGCCCGCATGATCGAGGCTCGCCGCGAAAAGCGGCCGTTCGAGCGCACGCTGGAACTGGCTGACGCCATCGAGACACATGTCGGCCGCGCACCAAAGGACAAGATCCATCCGGCCACGCGCGTCTTCCAGGCGTTGCGCATCTTCGTCAATGACGAGCTTGGCGAACTGGCGAAGGCCTTGTTGGCCGCCGAACGCGCGCTGAAGCCGGGCGGGCGGCTCGCCGTGGTGACGTTCCATTCGCTGGAAGACCGCATCGTCAAGCGCTTCATCGCCGATCGCGCCGACGCCGTGACCGGCTCGCGCCATATGCCCGAGGCACAGGCGCGCACCGCGACCTTCCGCAAGGCAGGCGGCGGCGTGACTGCCGGCGATGCCGAGGTCGCGGCCAACCCGCGCGCCCGTTCGGCCCGGCTGCGCGCGGCCATCCGCACCGAGGCGCCCGCACGCAGCAGCGACTTTTCGATTTTCGGCCTTCCAAAGCTTCCCGGCATCGACCGGCCGGGGGAGAGGTAAGCACGTGTTTCGTACCAGCGACATCGTCCTGATCGCCGTCATGGTTTCGGCGGCGGCCCTTACCTACAAGACCAAGCGCGAGGCCGAGGAACAATTGGCAGCGGTGCAGAAGATCCATGAGCAGATCCGCTATGAGGAGGACACGATCGACCTGCTCAAGGCCGACTGGAGCCTGCTCACCCAGCCGTCGCGGCTGCAGAAGCTGGCCGACCTCTACAAGTCGCAGCTCGAACTCCAGCCGGTCAGCGCCCGCCAGATCGTCGGCATCGGCGACCTGCCGGCCAAAGCCCTGGACATTCAGGACATCCTCAAAGGACGCGAGGGCGGCATGGCCGACAATTCCGACAAGGCGCCCCTAGACGAAAAGGATCCCGTTGTGACCGGAGGCATCGCCCAATGATCGGCAAACTGCTGAAGCGCAGCACAAAGGCCGGTGAAGGCGGATCGATCGTGGTCGAGGGCGCCCGCAAGGCGACCGGCGGCAAGGGCAGGACGCGCATCGTGATGACGATGGCGGTGTTCTTCGGCATCTTCGCGACCATTTCCGGGCGGTTGGTCTATCTCGGCTTCCAGACCCCCGACATGTCGGGCGGCCCGCAGAGCCGGGTAACCGCGTCGCGGCCCGACATTGTCGATCGCAACGGCGAAGTGCTGGCGACGGACATCAAGACGGCCTCGCTGTTTGCCGAACCGCGGCGCATCGTCGATGCCGACGAGGCGATCGAGAAGCTGTCGACGGTGCTGCCCGAGATCGACTACGAGCAGACCTACCACAAGCTTAAAAGCGGCGCCGGCTTTGTCTGGCTGCAGCGGCAGCTGACGCCCAAGCAGCAGTCCGACATCATGCAGCTCGGCATTCCCGGCTTCGGCTTCCGCACCGAAAAGCGCCGCTTCTATCCGAGCGGTGAGACCTCGTCCTATGTTGTCGGGCTCACCAACATCGACAACCAGGGCATCTCCGGCATGGAGAAATATGTCGACGAGCAGGGCTTGAGCGATTTGCAGGCATCGGGCCTGGCGGTCGCCAAGGATCTGAAGCCGGTGAGGCTTTCGATCGATCTGCGTGTCCAGCATGTGGTGCGCGACGAGATCGCCGCCGGCCTGGAGCGTTATCGCGCCATGGGCGCTGGCGCCGTTGTGCTCAACGTCAAGACCGGCGAAGTGGTGGCGATGGCCTCGGTGCCGGATTTCGATCCGAACAATCCCTATAATGCACAGGAGAAGGACCGGCTGAATCGGATGTCGGCGGGGCTCTATGAGATGGGCTCGACTTTCAAGAGCTTCACCTCGGCCATGGCGCTCGATTCCGGCAAGGCGACGATGGCGAGCCGCTTCGACGCTTCGCATCCAATCCGGGTCGGCCATCAGGCGATCCACGATTTCCACGGCAAGAACCGTGTGCTGTCGTTGCCGGAGGTGTTCCTCTATTCGTCCAACATCGGGTCGGCCAGGGAGGCCGAGATGGTCGGCATCGAGGGGCACCGCGAATTCCTCCATCGCCTTGGAATTTTGGACAAGATGCAGACCGAACTGCCGGAAGTCGCCCGCCCGACTGAACCGAAGGTCTGGAAACAGGTCAATTCGTTCACCATCGCCTTCGGCCATGGCGTATCGACGACGCCGCTGCAAGCGGCTGTCGGCTGCGCGGCGCTGATGAATGGCGGCTACCTGATGAACCCTACCTTCCTGGTCCGCACACAGGCAGAAGCGATGGCGATGGCCAAGAAAGTGGTCAGCGAAAAGACGGTCGATGGCATGCGCTATCTCTATACGCTCAACGCCGAGAAGGGCTCGGCCAGAAACGCCAGAGTCCCCGGCTACCGCGTTGGCGGCAAGACTGGAACGGCCGAGAAAGTCATCAATGGCCGCTACTCGAAGGAATTGAATTTCAATACCTTCGTCGCCGCTTTCCCGATGGACGATCCGCAATACCTCGTGTTTACGATCGCCGACGCCCCGCACCCGGAAAAGCCCGGCATGACGGACGTCGCAGCCGCGAATGCAGGGGTTATCGCCGGCAATATCATCAAGCGATCCGCGGCCATGCTTGGCGTGAAGCCAGATTTCAGCCATGAAAATGGTGCAACGCTGGTTTCCTATCAGTGATTCTTAGGGCGCGCCGGCAACTGCGCGCTATTTTGTTGTGGTGAACGGGACTCGATGAAGCTCAGAGATCTAGCCGGTATCCTGCCAGTCGAAGGAACAGCTTCCGCCGATCTGGAGGTTACCGGGATTTCGTCGGATTCCCGCCAGGTAAAACCCGGCGTCGTCTTCTTCGCGCTCGCCGGTACCAAGGCGGATGGCGCGACGTATGCCGCCGACGCCGCCCAGCGTGGCGCCGCCGCAATCGTGGCTGGCAGCGCCATCGCCGGGTTGCCGGTTCCAGTGCTGGCGGTCGATGATCCGCGCCTGGCGCTGGCGCTGAGCGCGGCCCGCTATTTCGGCAAGCAGCCTGAGACCATGGTCGCGGTGACCGGCACCAGCGGCAAGACGTCGGTCGCCGCCTTCACCAGGCAGATCTGGGAGCAGGCAGGCTATGCCGCGGCTTCGATCGGCACCACCGGCGTGGTGGCGCCGGGTCGCAACGACTATGGCTCGCTGACGACACCGGATCCGGTCGCCTTGCACCAGCTGCTCAAGGAATTGGCGGATGCCGGCGTCACCCACGCCTCGATGGAAGCCTCCAGCCATGGGCTCGACCAGCGCCGCCTCGACGGCGTCAGGCTGGCGGCGGGCGGCTTCACCAATCTCGGCCGCGACCATATGGATTATCATCCGACCGTCGAGGACTACCATCGCGCCAAATTGCGCCTGTTCGACACGTTGCTGCCGAAAGGCGCGCCGGCCGTCATTTTCGCCGACGATCCGTGGTCGGCGCCGACGATCCAGGCGGCGCAGGCTGCCGGGCTCGACGTGCTGACGGTTGGCCGCCATGGCGATTTCCTCAAGCTGAAGCGGGTCGAGCACGAGCGCCATCGCCAGCGCGCCGAGGTCGAGGCCGGCGGCGTGCTCTACGAGGTCGACCTGCCACTGGCCGGCGATTTCCAGATTTCGAACGCGCTGGTTTCGGCGGGGCTTGCCATTTCCACTGGAACACCTGTCGCCAAAGCTTTGATGGCATTGGAGAAACTGAAGGGCGCGCCGGGCCGTCTCGACCTTGTCGGCACCACCACCAACGGCGCGCCGGTCTATGTCGACTACGCTCACAAGCCCGATGCGCTGGAAAACGTGCTGGCCTCGGTGCGCCCGTTCACCACCGGTCGCGTCATCGTCGTGTTCGGCTGCGGCGGCGACCGCGACCGCGGTAAGCGGCCGATCATGGGCGAGATCGCGACGCGGCTCGCCGATGTCGTCATCGTCACCGACGACAATCCGCGCTCGGAAGTGCCGGAAACGATCCGCGCCGCTATTCTTGCCGCCGCGCCAGATGCCATCGAAATCGGTGACCGGCGCCAGGCGATCCACGAGGCGGTAGCCATGCTGCATGCCGGCGACACGCTGATCGTGGCCGGCAAGGGCCACGAGGAAGGCCAGACGATCGGCACTGAAACGCTGCATTTCTCAGATCATGAGGAAGTCCGCGCGGCGCTGCGGGAGCGTGCCGCATGAGCTTGCTGTGGACCGCCGAGGCGCTGGTTGCCGGCATGGACGGGCGGCCGCTCGGGCCGATGCCGGAAGGCATATCCGGTATTTCGATCGACAGCCGCAGCCTGCAACCGGGCGACGCCTTCTTCGCCATCAAGGGCGAGACGATGGACGGTCATGACTTTGCCACCGCCGCCATCAAGGCCGGCGCCGGCGTGCTGGTGGTGGCGGAAGGCAAGCTGCCGTCGCTCGGTCGGCTGACGGCACCGATCATCGTCGTCGAAGATGTGCTGGCTGCGCTTGAGAAGCTTGGTGTCGCGGCGCGCGTTCGCTCCGAGGCCAAGATCATCGCGGTGACCGGTTCGGCCGGCAAGACCACCACCAAGGAAGCGCTGCGCCACGTGCTGTCGGCCGTCGGCAAGGTGCATGCCTCGGCGCAGTCGTTCAACAACCATTGGGGCGTGCCGCTGACGCTGGCGCGCATGCCGGTCGATTGCGACTATGCCGTGTTCGAAATCGGCATGAACCATCCCGACGAAATTCGGCCGCTGGTCAAGATGGTGAGGCCGCATGTCGCCATCGTCACCATGATCGCGGCTGCGCATCTTGGCTTCTTCCGCAATCTCGATGAGATCGCCAGGGCCAAGGCCGAGATATTCGAAGGCCTGGAGCCTGACGGCGCAGCCGTCCTCAATCGCGACGATGGGCGCTGGAAGCTTCTGGACAAGATGGCGCATGCCGCCGGAGTCGAGCACGTGTACGGCTTCGGCGAGAATGCGCGCTCGACCTTCAAGCTGGTCAAATGCGAACTACATGCCGACCATTCCGACATCACCGCCAGGATCGGCGGCCACGAAGTGACGGCCCGGGTCGGTGCGCCCGGCCGCCACATGGTGCAGAACGTGCTGGCGGTGCTGGGTGCGGCGCATCTGGTCGGCGCCGATCTCGACAGAGCGGCGCTGGCGCTGGCCGATCTTACGGCCGAGCGCGGGCGCGGCAAGCGCCATTTGCTGCGCCACCCCGGCGGGCCGATCACGCTGATCGACGAGAGTTACAATGCCAACCCGGCGTCGATGGGCGCTGCCATGGCGCTGCTCAACGCGACGCCGGTGACAGGCGAGGGCCGCCGCATCGCCGTGCTCGGCGACATGCTGGAACTCGGCGACCATTCGGCCAAGCTGCATGCCGCCCTTGCCGATCTCATCGTCGGCTCAGGGACGCAGACAGTCTTTCTCGGCGGGCCGGAAATGCGGGCGCTGGCCGAGAGGCTGCCAGGCGAAATCAAGACGGAATACCGCGCCGGCGTCGAGGAACTGAAGCCGGTGCTGCTTGCCGCGCTGAAGCCGGGCGACGTGGTGATGATCAAATCGTCGAAGGGCATCGGTTTTGCAAAACTGGTCGATGCGCTGCTGGGCAAGTTCCCGGCTCAAACGACAAGCAAACAGACCTAGGTCGGGGGACGATAAGCGCATGTTCACACTGCTCGTCGATTTTGCGGACAAGATCTCGGTCTTCAATGTCTTCCGCTACATCACCTTCCGCACCGGCGGGGCGCTGATCACGTCGGCACTCATCGTCTTCATCTTCGGACCGACCATCATCAATTCGCTGCGGTTGCGGCAAGGCAAGGGCCAGCCGATCCGCGCCGACGGGCCGCAGACGCATTTCAAGAAGGCCGGTACCCCGACCATGGGCGGGTTGATGATCCTGTCGGGCATCATCGGGTCGTCGCTGCTGTGGGCGAACCTGTCGAGCATCTATGTCTGGGTGGTGCTGCTGGTGACGCTGGGCTTCGGCTCGATCGGCTTCTACGACGACTATCTGAAGGTGACCAAGCAGTCGCATCTCGGCTTTTCCGGCAAGGCACGGCTGGCGCTCGAATTCGTCATTGCCGGCATCGCCGCCTGGGTGATCATGCATAACGGCCAGGCGCCGTTCTCGTCGTCGCTGACATTCCCCTTCGCCAAGGAATTCATCATCAATCTCGGCTGGTTCTTCATCCCGTTCTCCTGCTTCGTTATCGTCGGCGCCGGCAATGCGGTGAACCTGACCGACGGCCTCGACGGGCTGGCAATCGTGCCGATCATGATCGCGGCGGCGTCCTTCGGCGTTATCGCCTATCTCTCCGGCAACGCCGTGTTCGCAGAATATCTGCAGATCCATTTCGTGCCCGGCACCGGCGAACTGGCGGTCGTGCTCGGCGCGGTCATCGGCGCCGGCCTTGGCTTCCTCTGGTTCAATGCGCCGCCGGCGGCGATCTTCATGGGCGACACTGGCTCGCTGGCCATGGGCGGCCTGATCGGCACGGTTGCCGTCGCCACCAAGCACGAGATCGTGCTGGTTATCGTCGGCGGGTTGTTCGTCGTCGAAATCCTGTCGGTCATCATCCAGGTCGGCTACTTCAAGATGACCGGCAAGCGGGTGTTCCTGATGGCGCCGATCCACCATCATTTCGAAAAGCTCGGCTGGACCGAAAGCCAGGTTGTGATCCGCTTCTGGATCATCGCCGTCATCCTGGCGCTGGTCGGCCTGTCCACCCTGAAGCTGAGATAGGAGCCCGCTTGATCCCCGCCGCATCCTTCGCAGGCAAGCATGTTTCGCTCTTCGGGCTCGGTGGCTCGGGGATCGCGACGGCGCGCGCGCTGATCGCCGGCGGGGCGGACGTGCTGGCCTGGGACGACAACCCCGACAGCGTTGCCAAGGCGGCGGCGGACGGCATCGCAACCGGCGATTTGCGCGGCGCCGACTGGGCAAAGTTCTCCGCTTTCGTGCTGTCTCCGGGCGTGCCGCTGACGCATCCCAAGCCGCATTGGACGGTGGAACTGGCGCGTGGTTCCGGCGTCGAGATCATCGGCGACATCGAGCTTTTCTGCCGTGAACGGATGCTAGCGGCGCCGGCAGCGCCGTTCATCGCCATCACCGGCACCAACGGCAAGTCGACGACGACCGCATTGACCGCGCATATCCTCAAAGCGGCGGGACGCGACACCCAGATGGGCGGCAATATCGGCCGCGCGGTGATGACGCTCGATCCGCCCGAGCCCAATCGGCATTATGTCGTCGAATGCTCGTCGTACCAGATCGATCTCGCGCCCTCGATCAACCCGACGGCCGGCATCCTGCTCAATTTGACGCCGGACCATCTCGATCGGCACGGCACCATGCAGCACTACGCCTCGATCAAGGAGCGGCTGGCGGCCGGCAGCGAGACTGCGATCATCGGCATCGACGATTCCTGGTGCGCTCAGATAGCCGAGCGGCTGGAGCGGGCAGGGCGGCATGTCATCCGCATTTCCAAGCGGCTGCCGCTGACCGACGGCTATTTCGCCGACGGCGGCAACCTGATGGAGGCGGTGAACGGCCGCTATAGCCGCGTCGCTTTCCTCGAAGGCATAGGCTCGCTGCGCGGCCAGCACAATGCGCAAAACGCGTTGGCGGCGGTCGCTGCTTGCCTCAAGGTCGGGCTAGACCTTGGCGAAATCCAATCCGGACTGGAAAGTTTTCCCGGCCTTGCGCACCGTATGGAGCAGGTCGGCCGCAAGGATCATGTGCTGTTCGTCAACGATTCCAAGGCGACCAATGCCGACGCGGCGGCACCAGCTTTGTCGAGCTTTCCGCGCATCTACTGGATCGCCGGCGGCCTGCCCAAGGAGGGCGGCATCGAGCCGTTGCGTGGCTTCTTCCCACGCATCGCCAAGGCCTATCTGATCGGCGAGGCGGCGCCCGCCTTTTCGGCGACACTGGGCGAGGCCGTCCCCTACGAAATATCGGGCACGCTGGCCGCTGCGGTCGATCATGCCGCGCATGATGCGGCTCAAGACGGTACGAGCGAAGTGGTGGTGCTGTTGTCGCCGGCCTGCGCCAGTTTCGACCAGTTTAAGAATTTCGAAGTCCGCGGCGAAGCCTTCAGGCAAGCTGCGAATGCTATCGAGGGTGTGAAACCCATCGGAGGGGCACGATAATGCAGAGCCGTCTCGATAAAAGTCCGGTCGCGACGTGGTGGTGGACGATCGATCGCTGGTTCCTGGCGGCGTTCCTGTCGCTGATGGGGCTCGGTATCGTGCTGTCCTTCGCTGCCAGCCCGGCGGTTGCCGAACGCATCGGCCTCGACAGCTTCCATTTTGCCACAAGGCAGATCATCTTCACCGTGCCGGCGCTCGGCGTGATGCTGGCGGTGTCCTTCCTCGAATCCAGGCAGATCCGGCGCATGGCGCTGATCATGTTGTGCCTGATGCTGGTGCTGATGGTGGCGGTGCTCTACATCGGCGTCGAAGTGAAGGGCGCGCGCCGCTGGGTGTCGCTAGCCGGCCTGTCGATCCAGCCGTCGGAATTCCTCAAGCCCGCCTTCGTCATCATGTGCGCCTGGCTGTTTGCCGAGCACAAGCGCCAGCCCGACATCCCGGGCAATCTGTTTGCCATGCTGCTGCTGGCGCTGGTCGTCTCGCTGCTGGTGGCGCAGCCGGATCTCGGCCAGACGATGCTGGTGACCGGCACCTGGGGTGTGATGTTCTTCATGGCCGGGCTGCCATGGCTGTGGATCATCGCGCTTGGTGGTGCGGGCGTCGGCGGCGTATTTGCCGCCTATTCGGTGTTTCCGCACGTCGCCTTGCGCATCGACAAGTTCCTCACTGGCGAAGGCGACACGTTCCAGGTCGACATGGGCCGCGAGGCGCTGATCAATGGCGGCTGGTTCGGCGTCGGGCCGGGCGAGGGCACCGTCAAGCGGGTCATCCCGGACAGCCATGCCGACTTCGTCTTTTCGGTCGCCGGCGAGGAATTCGGGTTGATCATGTGCTTCTTCATCATGTCGATCTTCGCCTTCATCGTGCTGCGCGGCCTCAACACGGCGCTGAAGGAACATGACGACTTCACCCGCTATGCGGTCGGCGGCCTGGTCACCGTGTTCGGCCTGCAGGCCGTCATCAACATGTGCGTCAACCTGCAGCTGGTGCCTGCCAAGGGCATGACGCTGCCTTTCATCTCCTATGGCGGCTCCTCGCAGATCGCCATCGCCATCTCGATGGGCATGGTGCTGGCGCTGACGCGCAAGCGGCCCGAAAAGCGCAAGCAGATGGGCTTTGCCCTGCCGCAACGCGCCTTGCCGGCGGAGTGATATGGCGAGAGGCGTCATCCTTCTCGCAGCAGGTGGAACCGGAGGGCATCTGTTTCCGGCCGAGGCGCTGGCGCATGAGCTGAACGAGCGCGGCTGGACGGTGCATCTGGCAACCGACGACCGCGCCGAGCGGTTCGCCGCCCATTTCCCGGCGGCCGCCATCCATCCGATCCAGTCGGCGACAATGGGCTCGAAGAATCCCATCGCCCTGCTTGGTGCCTTCTGGAAAATCTGGCGCGGCGTGCGCCAGGCCTCCGCGGTCATCGCCAGGATCAAGCCGGATGCGGTGGTCGGCTTTGGCGGCTACCCGACCTTGCCGCCGCTCTATGCGGCGACACGGCGCAAGGTGCCGACGCTGATCCATGAGCAGAACGCAGTGATGGGGCGCGCCAACCGGGCTCTGGCCGGGCGTGTCGACGCCATCGCCGGCGGCTTCCTGCCACAGGACGCCAGTGCCGCCGGCGCCAAGACGGTGACGACAGGCAATCCGGTCCGGCCTCCAGTGCTGGAAGCGGCCAAGACGCCTTATGCGGCATCGTCCGGGGAGCAGCCGTTCAGGCTACTGGTGTTCGGCGGCAGCCAGGGCGCCCAGTTCTTCTCGGACGCGGTGCCGGCGGCGATCGCGCTGCTTTCCGACGCCCAACGCAAGCGGTTGGTGATCACGCAGCAGGCGCGCGCCGATGACGTAGCGCGGGTGAAGGCGGCCTATGCCGCACTTGGCGTCGCCGTCGAAGTCTCGCCGTTCTTCACCGACATGGCGCAGCGCATGGCGGCGGCGCATCTGGTGATCTCGCGCTCCGGCGCCTCGACCGTTTCGGAGATCGCCGTCATCGGCCGGCCGGCGCTGCTGGTGCCTTATCCCTACGCGCTCGACCACGACCAGGCGGCGAACGCGGCGGCCCTTGCCGCCGCCGGCGGTGGCGAGGTGCACCCGCAATCCTCGCTTTCGCCCGAGCGCATCGCGGCCCTCATCGGCGGGCTGATGGACAGCCCCGAGCGGCTGGCGGCCATGGCGGCGGGAGCGAAATCGGCCGGCCGGCCCGACGCGGCACGGTTGCTCGCCGATCTCACAGAGGCTATTGCGTCCCAAAAAACCGTTTCAGACTTCAGGAAGGGGACGCACGCATGAAGATGCCGCAGACCATCGGCCTTGTGCATTTCATCGGTATTGGCGGCATCGGCATGAGCGGCATCGCCGAAGTGCTGCACAATCTCGGCTACAAGGTGCAGGGGTCCGACCAGGCCGACAGTGCCAATGTGCAGCGGCTGCGCGACAAGGGAATCGAATGCTTCGTCGGCCACCAGGCCGAAAATCTCGGCGATGCCGAGGTTGTCGTCGTTTCAACGGCGATCAAGAAAACCAACCCCGAACTGAAGGCCGCGCGCGAAAAGCTGCTGCCGATCGTGCGCCGTGCCGAGATGCTGGCCGAACTGATGCGTTTTCGCCAGGCGGTAGCGATCGGCGGCACGCATGGCAAGACGACGACGACCTCGATGGTGGCGACCTTGCTCGAAGCCGGCGGGCTCGACCCGACCGTTATCAATGGCGGCATCATCAATGCCTACGGCACCAATGCGCGCATGGGCGATGGCGAGTGGATGGTGGTCGAGGCCGACGAGAGCGACGGCACCTTCCTCAAGCTGCCGGCCGAGATTGCCGTCGTCACCAACATCGATCCCGAGCATCTCGACCACTATGGCAGCTTCGACAAGGTGCGGGAGGCGTTCCGCCAGTTCGTCGAGAACGTGCCGTTCTACGGCTTCGGCGTGATGTGCACCGACCACCCGGAGGTGCAGGCGCTGGTCGGCCGCATCGAGGATCGCCGCGTCATCACCTATGGCGAGAATGCGCAGGCCGACGTGCGCTTCACCAACCACCGCATGGCGGGTGCCATATCTGAGTTCGACGTGATGATCCGCAACCGCAAAGGCGGTGGCCAGACGACGATCGCCGGTCTGCGCCTGCCGATGCCCGGTCGCCACAACGTCTCCAACGCGACAGCGGCGATCGCTGTCGCGCATGAGCTTGGCCTGTCCGCCGAGGCCATCAAGAAGGGCCTGTCGTCCTTCGCCGGCGTCAAGCGCCGCTTCACCCATACCGGTTCGTGGAACGGCGTCGATGTGTTCGACGATTACGGCCATCATCCGGTCGAGATCTCGGCGGTGCTGAAGGCGGCGCGCAGCGCCACCAAGGGCCGCGTCATCGCCATTGCCCAGCCGCATCGCTTCACCCGGCTACACGACCTGTTCAACGAGTTTTCCACCTGTTTCAACGACGCCGACACGGTGATGGTGGCGCCGGTCTACGCGGCCGGCGAAGAACCGATCGAAGGCGTGACATCCGACGCGCTGGTGTCGCGCATCCGCGCGGGTGGCCATCGCGACGCGCGCTACATCGAGGGTCCGGCAGCAATCGCGCCAATCATCCGTGATCTGGCCAAGCCCGGTGACTTCGTCGTCTTCCTCGGCGCCGGCAACATTACCCAATGGGCCTATGCGCTGCCCAAGGAGCTTGGCGGGACAGTCTCATGATCATGATGCACGGCCAGGCCCTGATCGACAGACTTGGCGACCGGCTTGCCGGCCTGCGTGGCCGCCTGACGCCGAATGCCGAGATGGACAAGATCACCTGGTTCCGCGCCGGGGGGCTGGCCGAGGTGCTGTTCCAGCCGGCCGACGAGGAGGACCTGGCCGCGTTCCTCAAAGCCGTTCCCGAAGAGATCCCGCTGACCATCGTCGGCGTCGGCTCGAACCTTCTGGTCCGGGACGGCGGCATTGCGGGTTTTGTTGTCCGGCTTTCGGCCAAGGGGTTTGGTGAGGCCGAAATTGTTTCGCCGACCACGATCAAGGCGGGCGCGGCGACACCCGACAAGCGCGTTGCCGCCGTGGCGCTCGAAGCCGGCATTGGTGGCTTCCATTTCTATCACGGCATTCCCGGCGCCGTCGGTGGCGCGCTGCGGATGAACGCCGGCGCCAACGGTGTCGAGACGCGCGAACGCGTCGTCGAGGTGCGTGCGCTCGACCGTGCGGGCAATGTGCAAACGCTGAGCAATGCCGACATGGGCTACGCCTACCGCCATTCGGCGGCACCTTCCGGGTTGATCTTCACCTCGGCCTTGTTCGAGGGGTTTGCCGAGGACAAGACAGCGATCAAGGCGGCGATGGACGCGGTGCAGAACCACCGCGAGACCGTGCAGCCGATCCGCGAAAAGACCGGCGGCTCGACCTTCAAGAATCCCGAAGGCACGTCAGCCTGGAAGGAGATCGACAAGGCGGGCTGCCGCGGCCTGATGATCGGCGGTGCGCAGATGTCGCCTATGCATTGCAACTTCATGATCAACACGGGAACCGCGACCGGCTACGACCTTGAATATCTCGGTGAGACGGTGCGCACGCGGGTGCTGGAAAATGCGGGCATCCGGCTGCAATGGGAAATCAAGCGCATCGGCAATTTCCGACCTGGGCATGCCGTCCAGGAGTTTCTCGGGCAACTCCTGTAGCGGGTATTGAAGTTCACGTGATGCATGAACTTCAACGGGGCCGAAATGGTCCACGACCGTTGCTGTAAAGACTCAGCGGCACGGTTTTCGCATCCATTTTCTCAGAAAGTGAATCTCTCGGAATCGTAAGTACTTGCCAGTGAATCAACTCTCTGATTCTCTGCTCCAAAGCGTTTCCTGATTTGAGTCGTTCGACGCGTTTTCAGCGTTTTCCGTCTGGGGGGCAACCTGCCGGGAGACTCGGACTCAATGTTGCGGAAATCTTGGTTTTTGGTCCGCCGTGAGAGGGGATGACGGGGAATGAAAAACAAGCATGTGGCCGTCCTGCTGGGTGGTTTCTCATCCGAGCGGCCCGTGTCCTTGTCCTCGGGAAAGGCTTGTGCCGATGAGCTCGAGAAGGAAGGCTACCAGGTCACGCGCGTCGATGTCGGGCGCGATGTCGGCTCGGTGCTTGCCGAACTCCGGCCGGATGTCGCCTTCAATGCGCTACATGGTCCGTTCGGCGAGGATGGCACTATCCAGGGCATCCTCGAATATCTCGGTGTTCCCTATACGCATTCAGGCGTGCTCGCCTCGGCGCTGGCCATGAACAAGGAGCAGGCCAAGCGGGTTGCCAAATCGGTCGGTGTCCCGGTCGCCGAATCGAAGGTCGCCAGCCGCTTCGCCATCCAGAACAAGCACCCGATGAAGCCGCCCTATGTGGTCAAGCCTGTCAACGAGGGGTCGAGCTTCGGCGTCGTCATCGTGCATGAGGGGCAGTCGCATCCGCCCCAGGTCATCGGTTCGTCCGAGTGGAAATATGGCGATACCGTCATGGTCGAACGCTACATCCATGGCCGCGAACTGACCTGCGCCGTAATGGGCGATGTGGCTCTGGGGGTCTGCGAGATCATCCCGACCGGCCATTCCTTCTACGACTATGATTCAAAATATGTCGCTGGGGGATCAAAGCACGAATGCCCCGCAAAAGTTTCACCGAATATTTACCAAAAAATACAAACACTGGCGCTCAAGGCTCATCAAGCGATCGGCTGTCGGGGCGTTTCCCGGTCGGACTTCCGTTATGACGATCGGCATTCCGAAAACGGCGAGGTTGTCTGGCTCGAGGTCAACACCCAGCCGGGTATGACGCCGACGTCCTTGGTGCCTGAAATCGCCGCCCAGGCCGGGCACTCGTTTGGCGATTTGTTGAGTTGGATGGTGGAGGACGCTTCGTGTCTGCGTTGAAATGGGGACAAGGTAAGGGGAAGGGCGCGGCCGGGCCGGCGCTGTTCGGCCTGCCATTGTCATCAGGCCATTTCGTGCTGCCGCGTGTGCTTCGCCGCCCGGTGCGCGTTCTTGCGCGCCTGGGCGTGGGTGAATTCCAGGCGCCGCGCTTCTCCGCGGCCATGATGTCTGCCGTGCTGCTTGTCTCGAGCAGTGCCTATGGCGCCTATCTCGGCGGCCATGTCGACGGCATCGTGCAAAGCATCACTGCCCGCACCGGCTTTGCCGTCGATCAGGTCAAGGTGGTCGGCAATCGCCAGACCTCCGAGATCGACATCCTCGACAGGCTCGAGCTCGATGGCTGGACCTCGCTGATCGGTTTTGACGCCGAGGCGGCGCGGGAGCGCATTTCTACCTTGCCCTGGATCGAGGTCGCCGCGGTGCGCAAGGTCTATCCGCACACGCTGGAAGTGCGTGTCGAGGAGCGCGAGCCCTTCGCGCTCTGGCAGCAGGGCGATGAGCTCTCGGTTATCGAGAAGAATGGTGCCGTGATCGCGCCGTTCTCCGGCGGCAAGCAGGTGCTTTTGCCTTTGCTGATCGGCGGCGGTGCGCCGGCCAAGGCGCCGGACTTCCTGGTCAAGGTCGAAAAGTATCCTGAACTCGCGAGCCGGATCAAAGGCTATGTCCGCGTTGGTGAACGGCGCTGGGACCTGAAGCTGGACAACGGCATCACCGTCAAGCTTCCCGAGGATGGCGAGGATCAGGCGATCGCCGAGCTCGTCAAGATGGACCAGGACAAGGGGCTGTTGTCGCGCGATATCGCCGCCGTCGACATGCGCCTGACGGACAGGCTGGTCGTGCAGTTGACGCCCGAGGCGGCGACGCAGCGCGAAGCGGCCCTCAACGAAAAACCCAAAAGCCTGAAGCGCAAGCCGGAGACAAAAATATGAGCTGGCTTGGCGGTCATGGCGACGCCGCGTCGCGCCGATCCGGCACCCTGACGGTGCTGGATGTCGGTTCGAGCAAGGTCTGCTGCATGGTGGCCAAGCTGAAGCCGAGCGAAGACGGCAAGCTGTTGCGCGGCCGCTCGCACCGGATCCAGGTGATCGGCATCGGCCATCAGAAGTCGCAAGGCGTGAAGTCGGGAGTCGTCGTCGACCTCGATCGCGCCGAGCATGCCATTCGTCTGTCCGTCGATGCGGCCGAGCGCATGGCTGGGCTGACGGTCGATTCGCTGATCGTCAACATGACAGCCGGCCGGCTGAAGAGCGAAGCGTTCTCGGCCACCATCAACCTTGGCGGCCACGAGGCCGACGAGGCCGATATCAAGCGCGTTCTCGGTGCCGGCGCCAAGCAGGCGCTGAAGGCCGAGCGCGAGGTGATCCATTCGCTCCCCGTCGGCTTTTCGCTGGATGCCGAGCGCGGCGTGCGCGATCCGCGCGGCATGGTCGGCGACGCACTTGGCGTCGACATGCATGTCTTGACCGGCGACGCCGCGCCGATGCGCAACCTGGAGCTTTCCATCAACCGGTCGCACCTGTCGGTCGAGCGCATGGTCGCGACGCCCTATGCCAGCGGGCTGGCCGCCCTGGTCGACGACGAACTAGAAATGGGCGCCGCCTGCATCGACATGGGCGGCGGCACGACCACGATCTCGGTGTTTTCGGAAGGCAAGTTCGTCCATGGCGACGCCATCGCCATCGGCGGCAACCATGTCACGCTGGACATGGCCAAGGGCCTGTCGACCTCGCTCGACGCCGCCGAGCGGCTGAAGGTGATGCATGGCTCGGCATTGCCAGGCAGTGCCGACGACCGGGACCTGGTCTCGATCCAGCCGATCGGCGACGACGGCGACGTGCCTTTGCAGATCCCGCGCTCGGTGATGACGCGCATCGTGCGCGCCCGCATCGACGAGACGCTCGAATTGCTGCGCGACCGGCTGAACAAGTCCGGCTACGGCAATGCGGTGGGCAAGCGCGTCGTCTTGACCGGCGGCGCCAGCCAGCTTGCCGGCCTGCCGGAGGCGGCGCGCCGGATCCTCGGACGCAATGTGCGCATCGGCCGCCCACTTGGCGTGGCCGGCCTGCCGGAAGCGGCAAAGGGACCGGCCTTCTCGGCTGCGGTGGGGCTTCTGATCTATCCGCAGATGGCGAGCTTCGAGAGCCATCCGGCGAAAGGAATTTCCGGTCTCAGAATGACTGGAACGGGTGGAAAACTGCATCGCATGAGTCAGTGGTTGAGAGACAGTTTCTAATTGACGGGGACAGCCCCATAGGCGGCCGCGGCGGCGAAGCGGCGTGAAAGGCAAAGGACGGAGACAATGACGATCAATCTGCAGAAGCCGGACATCACCGAGCTTAAGCCGCGGATCACCGTGTTCGGTGTCGGCGGCGGCGGCGGCAATGCTGTCAACAACATGATCACCGCCGGTCTGCGCGGTGTCGAGTTCGTGGTGGCCAACACCGATGCGCAGGCGCTGACCATGTCGAAAGCCGATCGGCTGATCCAGCTCGGCGCACATGTCACCGAAGGCCTTGGCGCCGGGTCGCAGCCGGAAGTCGGCCGCGCGGCGGCGGAAGAATGCATCGACGAGATCATCGATCATCTGTCCAACACCCATATGTGCTTCGTCACCGCCGGCATGGGCGGCGGCACCGGCACCGGTGCGGCTCCGGTCGTGGCGCGTGCCGCACGCGAAAAGGGCATCCTCACCGTCGGCGTCGTCACCAAGCCGTTCCATTTCGAAGGCCAGCGCCGCATGAAGACGGCGGATTTTGGCATCGAAGAGCTGCAGAAATGCGTCGATACGCTGATCGTCATCCCCAACCAGAACCTGTTCCGGCTGGCCAATGACAAGACGACCTTCGCCGACGCCTTCGCCATGGCCGACCAGGTGCTCTATTCCGGCGTTGCCTGCATCACCGACCTGATGGTCAAGGAAGGCCTGATCAACCTCGACTTCGCCGACGTGCGCTCGGTCATGCGCGAGATGGGCAAGGCGATGATGGGCACCGGCGAGGCTTCGGGCGAGGGCCGCGCGATGGCCGCCGCAGAAGCGGCGATCGCCAACCCGCTGCTCGACGAGACCTCGATGAAGGGCGCCAAGGGCTTGCTGATCTCGATCACAGGCGGCCGTGACCTGACCCTGTTCGAGGTCGACGAAGCGGCGACCCGCATCCGCGAGGAAGTCGACCAGGATGCCAACATCATCCTCGGCGCCACCTTCGACGAAGAACTCGAAGGCGTCATCCGCGTCTCGGTGGTTGCCACCGGCATCGACAAGTCGGCGGCGGAAATCGCCGCAGCGCCGATCTCGATCCGCACCGCTCCGCAGAAGCCGGTCAGCCGCCCGGCCGTTGCCGCTGTGGAAAGCCGCCCCGCGCCGGTCCAGCAGGCAGCTTACGAACCGCGCGCCGCCGACCCGGTCGCCGAAGCCATCCAGCTGGCGGAAGCAAATGCAGCGGCGATGGCGCAGGCTCGTCCGGCTCCCGTTGCCCATGCGGAGGATTTCCGCCCGCAGAGCAAGATCTTCCAGGCGCCGCCAGCACAGCCGATGCCGCAGCCCGTGGTGCAGCCGGCGCCGCAGCCGCGCGAAATGCTGCGTGAAGCGCCGCAGCCGGTTGCTATGGCGCCGCAGCGGATGCCGCGCGTCGAGGACTTTCCGCCGGTCGTCAAGGCCGAGGTGGATGCCAAGAGCCGCCCGGCCGACCACGAGAACAACAGCGGACCGATGGGCCTGCTGAAGCGCCTGACCAACGGCCTGACCCGTCGCGAGGAAGAGCCTGCACGGCTGCAGCCGGCGCAGCCGCGCGAACCCAAGCTGCGCCAGGCAGCGCCTGAAGTGCGCCGTCTTGCCAGCCAGGACGCGCAGCTCTACGCGCCGCGCCGCGGTCAACTCGACGAGCAGGGCCGTTTGACGCCGCAGGTGAGGGCGACTCAGGACGATGATCAGCTGGAGATTCCGGCGTTCCTGCGCCGCCAGGCCAACTGATCGGTAAACGGGCTTTAAGAATTGTTAACAGGCAAGCAAGAAATTGCTTGCCTGTTAACGTTTGAAATGATGAGATTTCAATGACTTATCAAGCTCAACTGAATCCGGCTCGCGGTTACAAAGAGTAAGAAACCGTGATTTGGAGTCTCCAACCCGCGACATTATCTTCCGGCCACCATAGTCGGTTTGTCAGGATTTCGGGGGAAGTCGCCCTGCCTGCCGATTTCAACAAGAGCCGCGCCCTCGGGCTGGAGAAGCGGACCTTAGGCATTGCGGGCTTATGGGGATTGTCTTGCACGACTATCAGACGACAGTGAAGACGCGCGCGTCGCTTACCGGCACCGGCGTCCACAGCGGCAAGGAAGTTTCCATCAGCTTCATGCCGGCAGATGCCGATACCGGTATCGTGTTCCAGCTTTTGAACGGCGCCGAGCAGGGCCGTGAGGTCCGCGCCCTGGTTTCCGAAGTCGGCGCCACAGACCTGTGCACCATGCTTGGTGATCCCGCTGGCGAGCACATCGCCACGGTAGAGCACATCATGGCGGCGCTGTTCGGGCTCGGCATCGACAATGTCGCCATCGAGATCGACGGTTCCGAGGTTCCCATCTTCGACGGCAGCGCCATGGCGTTCGTCGAAGCCATCGACCAGGCCGGCGTCGAGACGCTGTCGGTCAAGCGCCGTTATATCAGGGTCATCAAGCCGGTTCGCATCGAGAACGGCGCCTCGTGGGCGGAGTTCAAGCCTTACGACGGCACCCGTTTCGAGATCGAGATCGACTTCGAAAGCCCGGCAATCGGCCGGCAGTTGTTTGCGTCGGACCTCAACGCCGATATTTTCCGCCGCGACCTTGCGCGCGCCCGCACCTTCGGCTTCATGAAGGATGTCGAGCGGCTGTGGGCCGCCGGCTATGCGCTCGGCTCCTCGCTGGAGAATTCGCTGGTGATCGGTGACGACAACCGCGTCATCAACATGGGCGGCCTGCGTTATCCCAACGAATTCGTTCGCCACAAGACGCTTGACGCCATGGGCGACCTGGCGCTGGCCGGCGCCCGTTTCATCGGCTGCTTCCGTTCCTATCGCGGCGGGCACAGGATGAATGCCGCCGCGCTGCGCCGCCTGCTGTCGGATCGCACGGCATTCGAGATCGTCGAGACGACACGCCGCGAGCGTGGCCGCAGCGCCGAGATGAACGCCGTCAACGCGCCGCTCTACGCGCCCTGGATGATCTGATTTACTTAACTTTTTCGGATTCCATGGCCGATAGAGGTGTTGCACGAATGCATCACCTGTTGGTGAAATTGCACGGATTTTCAAGCCGCGTCCGACCGCCACAAAAATGTGCGATTGGCCGGCGATAGCGTTGCCGGGCAAGGCGGTTATGGTTTATGGCTGCTGACGTCGATTAGGGCATGTCGCTCAAAAGTGGGGATCAAGTTTGGGACCACGGCATGCAACACGCATTGAAATAACGCCGAAAGGGCGGAATCCAATCATGTTCTTCAAGCGAGTTGGTCAATCGAAAGCGCCGCAGCGGGCTGTTTTCCTGGCGCTTTCGGTGGTTGTTCCATCGCTCTTCCTGTCAGCCTGCATGTCGTCGGAGAAAGATATCGACCTGTCGACCTATGTCGACCAGACCGAGCCGGCCGATGTTCTCTACAATCAAGGCCTTGCCAATCTGAACGCCGGGCGCCTGCAGGAGGCGAGCCGCAAATTCGATGCCGTCGATCGCCAGCATCCCTATTCGGAATTCGCCCGCAAATCGATGGTGATGGGCGCTTTCGCCGACTATCGACAGGGCAATTACGACGAGGCGATCGGCTCGGCCAAGCGCTATCTCACGCTCTATCCGTCGACCGATGACGCCGCCTACGCGCAGTACATCATCGGCTTGAGCTACTATCGCCAGATCAAGGACGTGACGCAGGACCAGAAGGAAGCGCGCCAGACCCTTCAGACGATGCAGGACCTGGTGACGCGCTGGCCGACATCGGAATATGTCGACGACGCCAAGGAAAAGATGCGCTTCGCCAACGACCAATTGGCCGGCAAGGAAATGCAGATCGGCCGCTATTATCTTGAGCGCCGCGAATACATCGCCGCCGTCAAGCGCTTCCGCACCGTGGTGGAGAACTATTCCAACACGCGCCATGTCGAGGAGGCGCTCGCCCGCCTGACCGAAAGCTACTACGCGATGGGGCTGACCTCGGAGGCACAGACCGCCGCCGCGGTGCTCGGCACCAACTACCCCGACAGTTCGTGGTACAAGGATTCCTACAAGCTGCTGCAGAGCAACGGGCTTGCGCCGCGCGAGAATGCCGGCTCGTGGATATCCAAGGCCGGGAAGATGATCACCGGCGGTGCCTGACCCCAGAGCATTGGACCGAAGCGCGCGCAGCGCTTTTTCGGATTGATCCGGCGCTCAAACAAAAAGATAGTGCGGCGCTGCGACTCCAGATGGTCGCGTGCCGCTTTAGAGCGCGTCGCGCTTTAATCCTTTGTTTTTGTGCATGTCGTTATCCCAAAACCGGGTCCACTTTTGGGCGACATGCAATAGGTCCGGGTTCTGATGCTTTCCAGACTGTCGATCCGCGATATCGTCCTGATCGAGAAGCTGGATATCGACTTTCAGCCGGGTCTTTCCGTGCTGACCGGTGAAACCGGCGCCGGCAAATCCATCCTGCTCGATGCCCTGTCGCTGGCGCTCGGTGCGCGCGGCGACGCGTCGCTGGTACGCCATGGCGCGGCGCAGGGCCAGGTGATCGCCGTCTTCGACGTGCCGCGTAACCATCCGGCCCGCACACTGCTTGCCGAAAACGCCATCGACGATGACGGCGATATCATCCTGCGCCGCCTGCAAACGGCCGATGGCCGCACCCGCGTCTTCGTCAACGATCAACCCTCGAGCGTCACCCTGATGCGCGATGTCGGCCGCGCGCTGGTCGAAATCCATGGCCAGCACGACGAACGCGCTTTGG
Source organism: Mesorhizobium sp. CNPSo 4670 (assembly GCF_057784235.1). Classification (NCBI taxonomy): domain Bacteria; kingdom Pseudomonadati; phylum Pseudomonadota; class Alphaproteobacteria; order Hyphomicrobiales; family Phyllobacteriaceae; genus Mesorhizobium; species Mesorhizobium sp. CNPSo 4670. The sequence continues at coordinate 217,588 of NZ_JBWJFQ010000004.1, forward strand.
TCGATCCCGGTGCGCATCGCGATGTACTCGACGCCTTCGGTGGCCATCTCGGCGCTGTGCGCTCGACCGGCGAGGCATGGCGGCACTGGCGCGCCTGCGAGCAGGAGCTTTCCCGCCACAGCGCCAAGGTGGCGGCGGCCGCGCGCGAGGCCGACTATCTGCGTGCGGCGGTGGCGGAACTGACGAAGCTCGATCCGCAGCCGGGCGAGGAGACCGATCTCGCAGAGCTGCGCGCATCGATGATGCGGGCGGAGAAGATCGCTTCCGAAATCCACGACGCGCAAGATGTGCTGTCCGGTCCGTCCTCGCCCTTGCCGCAACTGGCGAGCCTGCTCAGACGGCTGCAGCGCAAGGTGACGGAGGCGCCAGGCCTGCTCGACGACGTGGTCAAGTCGCTCGACGAGGCGATGCTGTCGCTCGACGCCGCGCAATCGGGCGTCGAGGCCGCACTGCGCGCCACCGAATATGATCCGCAACGGCTGGAGAAGGCGGAGGAGCGGTTGTTTTCGCTGCGCGCCGCTTCGCGCAAGCACATTGTCGCCGTCGACGACCTGGCGCAATTGCGCGACACGATGTCGGCCGATCTCGCCGATCTCGATGCCGGCGAGGAACGCTTGCACGGGCTGGAAAAGCAGGCGGCCGCGGCGCGCGAGACCTATGACATTGCCGCCGCACAGTTGTCCTCGCTGCGCCATGCGGCGGCGGTCGGCCTGACCAAGGCGGTCATGGCCGAGTTGCCGGCTCTAAAGCTCGAACGCGCCGCCTTCATCGTCGAGATGAAGAGCGAGGCCGAGGGCCGCATGGAAGAAGGCATCGACCAGATCGAATTCTGGGTGCGCACCAATCCAGGCACACGACCCGGGCCGATGATGAAGGTCGCTTCCGGCGGTGAGCTGTCGCGCTTCCTGTTGGCGCTGAAGGTGGCGCTGGCCGACCGTGGCTCGGCGCCGACGCTGGTTTTCGATGAAATCGACACCGGCGTGGGCGGCGCGGTCGCCGACGCCATCGGCCAGCGGCTGGCGCGATTGTCGAAGCGCGTCCAAGTGCTGTCGGTCACGCATGCGCCGCAGGTAGCGGCGCGTGCGGCGACGCATTTCCTGATCTCCAAGTCGGGCAGCACCGACCGCGTCGCGACCGGCATTGCCGAGATGGACCGGCCGGCGCGGCAGGAAGAGATCGCGCGCATGCTGGCCGGCGCCACCATCACCGACGAGGCTCGCGCCGCCGCCGAGCGGCTGCTGCGCGAGAACACCGCCGCGTCCTGACGATGCACGGTTCGCCAGGCCGGCAAAAATTCCGGCTTCGCAACAGAGTCAGCTTGTGGCGCCATCCCGCTGTTTCGGCGCGGTTTTATCAGAATTTTGCTCCCTTGAATCCGAAAGCTGATCTATGGTCGCGGACCACCAAAGCGCGTCGCGTCGAATCGGATTTGCGCGACGTGCTCTGGGTCTTTGTTGCTATGCGTGTCGTTGTCCCAAAACCGCTGCGCATTTTTGGGTGGCATACATCTATGAGCCGGGTCTGAAACCATGTCCGAAAAACCAGTCGATGCCCTGACAAACGGCGAAGCCGAAGCCGAGCTGAAGCGCCTGGCGGAAGAGATCGCCGAGCATGACCGGCGCTACCATACCGAGGATGCGCCGATAATCTCCGATGCGGAATATGATGCACTGACACGGCGCAATCTTGCCATCGAGGAGCGCTTTCCGGCGCTGGTGCGCGAGGATTCGCCGTCGCGCAGGGTCGGCGCGGCGCCGGCGGAAGGCTTCGCCAAGGTGCGCCATGCGGTGCCGATGCTCAGCCTCGCCAAGGCCTATACGGACGAGGATGTCGCCGACTTCATCGAACGCGGCCGGCGGTTCTTCGATCGCGACAAGGATCTCGACATCGCCTTCACGGCCGAGCCGAAGATCGACGGTCTGTCGGCTTCGCTGCGTTATGAAAGCGGCGTGTTCGTGCAGGGCGCAACGCGTGGCGACGGTGCCGTCGGCGAGGACATCACCGCCAATCTCAGGACGATCGCCGACATCCCCGCGAAGCTGAAGGGCTCGGGCTGGCCAGAAATCATCGAGATACGCGGCGAGGTCTATATGACCTACGCGGAATTCGAGGCGCTGAAGCAACGCTCGGCGGCGGTTGGCGGCCAGGACTACGTCAATCCGCGCAACACGGCGGCCGGTTCCCTGCGCCAGAAGGATCCATCCGTCACCGCCAGCCGCAACCTCAAATTCTTCGCCTATGCCTGGGGCTATACGTCTGAGGATCCCGCTCCGACCCAGTACGGCGCTGTGCAGAAGTTCAAGGATTGGGGTTTCGCGATCAGCCCGCTGATGGTGCGGGCGAAGTCGGCCGAGGAGCTGATCGCGCATTATCATCGGATTGAGGAGCAGCGCTCCTCGTTGGGCTACGACATTGACGGGGTCGTCTACAAGGTCGACCAGTTGGAACTGCAGCGCAGATGGGGTTTCGTCACTGGTGAGCCGCGCTGGGCGGTTGCGCATAAATTCCCCGCCGAACAGGCGATGACGACCGTGCAGAAGATCGACATCCAGGTCGGCCGCACCGGCACGCTGGCGCCGGTTGCGCGGCTAGCGCCGGTCACGGTCGGCGGCGTCGTGGTTGAAAACGTCACGCTGCACAATGAGGACTACATCAAGGGCCTGGACAGCACAGGCCAGCCGATCCGCGACGGCATCGACGTGCGCATCGGCGATACGGTGGTGATCCAGCGGGCAGGGGATGTCATTCCGCAGATCGTCAGCGTCGTCATCGACAAGCGTCCACCCGACGCCGTGCCATACGAATTCCCCCACACCTGTCCGATCTGCGGCTCGCCGGCGACGCGCGAGATCAACGAGAAGACCGGCAAGGAAGATTCCCGTCGACGCTGCACCGGCGAACTGATCTGCCCCGCGCAGGCGGTGGAGGGATTGCGGCACTTCGTGTCACGCGGTGCCTTGGACATCGAAGGCCTGGGCGCCGAGAACATAGACACTTTCTTCAACGCGGGATTGATCAAGACAGCCGCCGATATCTTCACGCTCAGGGATCGCCGCCCCGCCGTCACCAAGGCGCTGGCCGAGCGGCGTGAGGAGCAGGCCAGGCAGCGCGAGGCGGCATCGGGCAAGACGCGCAAGAATGTGCGCAGCGTCGAGGATCGCAATTACGAAGGCCTCGACAAACTGTTTGCTGCCATCGACTCGCGCCGCGAACCGGAACTGGACCGCTTCATCTTCGCGCTCGGCATCCGCCATATCGGCGAAACCACGGCCGCGGTGCTTGCCAAAACCTTCTCGACCATCGAGGAACTGATCCGCGTCGGCAAGGAGACAGCGGCGGCCGACGATCCACACACCGTTTTCCCATCGGTCAACGGCATCGGCGACACAGTCATCGATGCGCTGCGCGACTTCTTCGGCAATGAACGCAACGACGACGTGCTGGACGCGCTGCTCAAACAGGTCAAGCCGAAGCCTTATATCGTGACCATCTCGGCTGACAGCGCGGTGGCCGGCAAGACGATCGTGTTCACAGGCACGCTGGAAAAGATGACCCGCCCCGAAGCCAAGGCGATGGCCGAACGCCTCGGCGCGAAGGTCGCGGGTTCTGTTTCGGCCAAGACGGATCTGGTGGTCGCCGGGCCGGGTGCCGGCTCCAAGCTCAAGCTTGCCAGCGAGCTCGGCGTCGAAGTGATCGACGAGGACGCCTGGCTGGTGCGGATCGGCAAGGAATGATGGAAGGTGCATTCAAGGGTTTCGGGCTGAAGGCCATTCCGTTCCTGAAGGCGCTGGATTTCCATCAGAGCCGGGAGTGGTTCCTGGAAAACCGCGCCTTGTTCGAAAAGGAGTTGCGCGACCCCTTCGGCGATCTGGTCGAAGCGCTCACGGAGCGTTTCACGCAAGCTGGGCTCGGCCTGCGCGGGGATCGCAAGAAGTCGCTGTTCCGCATCAACCGCGATGTGCGCTTCGCCAAGGACAAGCGGCCCTATAACCGGCACCTGTCGGCGATCCTGTCGCCCGACGGCACCAAGATGGTGCAGGGCGTGTTCTATGTTCATGTCGGGCTTGAGGGCTGCTTTGCCGACGTCGCCTGGTGGCAGCCGGAGCCGGCGCTGCTGCTGGCGATGCGCAAAGCCATCGCGACGCAGCCTGACAAGTTTCGCGCCATGGCAAAGGCGCTGAAGAAGAACGGCCTTGAACTCGAGACGGAAGGCCGCATGAAGCGTACGCCACGCGGCTTCGAGCAGATCAGCGAACCCGATCTAGCCGACGCCATCCGCAACCGGCATTTTGTCGTCCAGCATGTGATTGATCCGGCGGGGATCCATGGTCCGGCGTTGGTCGATGAGCTCGTCGATTTCACCTTGCGCGCCAGGCCGCTGCTTGACTGGGGCAGGGCGGTCGAGGGCAAAGTCCTCGCCGCCTAGCCTGCGACAAGGTATCACGACGATCATTTCCGCTGATCATTTGGCTCAAGCGAATTCGTGTGACAGACCGGGCTGCGCCACCTACATACCGCCCTTCGCAAGGGAGTGGTTGATGGCGACGGACGCAATCTCCGAGAGCGGCGCAAGGAGCGATTTCTGGCAGGGCGTGCGGCTCTCGATGCCTGTCGTGGTGGCGTCGGCGCCGTTTGCGGTGCTGTTCGGCGCACTCGCCGTCGACAATGGCTTCTCGGTCGTCGAAGCCTTTCTGATGAGCGCGCTGGTCTTCGGGGGCGCCAGCCAGATGGTTGGCATCCAGCTGTTCGGCCAGCATGTAGCGCCATGGCTGATCGTGCTGTCGATCTTCGCCGTCAATTTCCGCCATGTGCTCTATTCGGCAGGCATCGGCCGGCGCATCGCGCACTGGCCCATCATCGAGCAGGCGCTCGGCTATTTCATCCTCACCGATCCGCAGTTCGCGGTGGCCGAGGCGAGGGCGCAATCCGGCCAGACGGTCGGCTTCGCCTGGTATCTCGGACTCGGCCTGCCGGTCTATGTGTTCTGGGTGATTGAAAGCGCGCTAGGCGCGGTGTTCGGCAAGCTGATCCCCGACACGCATGCGCTGGGCATCGATTTCCTGCTGCCTATCTATTTTCTCGGCCTTGTCCTGGGCTTTCGCAAGCGGCCGCTGTGGCTGCCGGTGGTCATTGCCAGCGCTGCCGCCTCGATCATCGCCTACAAGACCGTCGGCTCGCCCTGGCACGTCTCGATCGGCGCAATTGCCGGGGTGCTGCTCGCCGTCGTCCTGCCTCCCCACCACAGCGGCGTGAAGGCACGGCCATGAGCACGACATTCTGGATCATCATCGCCGGTGCGATCGCGACCTACCTGACGCGCATCGGCGGGCATCTGGTGATCTCCCGTTTCGAAAACATCCATCCGCGCGTCGAGGCCGGCCTCAATGCCGTGCCGGCGGCGGTGCTGACGACGCTGGTCGCGCCGGAGCTGCTGAACGCCGGACCGGCAGAATGGGCGGCATTGGTCGTCACCGCCGTGGTTTCGTTGCGCGGCGGGCTGATGTCTATGTTTCTGGCGGGCGCAGCGGTGTTGATACTGGCGCGGCAGTTCGTCGGGTAGTTTCACCGGCGCGATCGTGTCGAACGTCGGCGCTGCCCCTCATTGCCCTGCCGGGCATTTCTCCCCGTAGAACGGGGAGAAACACGCCTGCTTTGAAGCTTTCGCCAATCGTCAGATCTTCGCATCATGCGGCAGCGGCGCGGTGGCCTTTTCCAGCCAGGCCAGCGTTTCGCCGTCGAGCATCGGTCCGATCTCAGCCAGCACGCGGGCATGGTAGGCGTCGAGCCAGTGCAATTCGTCGCGCGTCAGCAGATCGGTGCGCACCAGGCGGATGTCGATCGGCGCCAGCGTCAGCGTCTCGAAGCCGTGCATGGCGATGTCGCCGCCCTCGACCTCTTCCGCCGGCGTCACCAGGATCAGGTTCTCGATGCGGATGCCGTAGGAGCCTTCCTTGTAGTAGCCGGGCTCGTTGGACAGCATCATGCCTTCGAGCAGCTTTTCAGTGCCGGTGCGGGCGATGCGCTGCGGTCCCTCATGCACGGCCAGGTACGAGCCGACGCCGTGGCCGGTGCCGTGCGCGAAGTCGCAGCCGTGCTTCCACAGCGCCATGCGGGCGACGGCGTCGATTTCCGAGCCGCGTGTGCCGGCGGGGAAGCGCAGCGTTGAAATGCCGATCATGCCCTTCAGCACCAGCGTGAAGCGTTCGCGCATTTCCTCGGTCGGTTGGCCGATCGGCACGGTGCGGGTGATGTCGGTGGTGCCGTCCTGATACTGGCCGCCGGAATCGAGCAGGAACAATTCGCCGGCCTGCAGCTTGCGGCTGGTGGCGCGCGACACACGGTAATGCATGATGGCGCCATTCGGCCCGGCACCGGAAATGGTGTCGAAGGAGATGTCGCGCAGAGGCATCTGGGTTTCCTCGCCCGTCTTCCGGCGCGTCTCTTCCAGCCTGGTGACGACGGCGATCTCGTCGAGCGAGCCGGGTTTTTGGCGCTCCAGCCAGCACAAGAGCTTGGCCACCGCGGCGCCATCGCGGCGATGCGCGGCGCGGGAACCGTTGATCTCGGCCTGGTTCTTGGTGGCGCGTGGAATGCGGGCAGGGTCGGCTGCGGCAATCACGGTGCCGCCATTGTCCTCGACCAGCATGCGCAGCCTGTCGGCCGCCAGCACCGGGTCGAGCGCGATCTTCGCGCTACCCTTGGCAAGGGCCACGATCGCCGCTTCGAATTCGCCGGGCTCATGCGGCTCGGCGAGCTGCGTGAGATAGGCCTCGACCTGGCGCGAGAATTTGCGCCGGTTCATGAACAGCTGGTGCGATCCGTCGGCGGCGAGGATGGCAAAGCCGAGCGCCAGCGGTGTATGCGGCACGTCGCCGCCGCGGATGTTGAAGGCCCAGGCGATGGAGGAAGGGTCGGTCAGCACCGCATGGGTGGCGCCGTCCTTGGTGATCGCCGTTGCCAGCCGCGCCAGCTTGTCCTTGGCGAGTTCGCCGGCAAAGCCGATCGGGTGGAGCTCGACCGGCGAAACCGGCGCCTCGGGCTGGTCCGTCCAGATGAGGTCGATCGGGTTCTTGTCGAGCGGCACGAGCACCGCGCCGGTCTTGTCAGCCGAAGCCTGCAGCGCCTTGACCTCGCTGATCGTGTGCAGCCACGGGTCAATGCCGAGCCGCGCGCCCTTGCCGATGGCGTCTCTCAGCCAGACGGCTGGCGGGTTGTCGACCAGGCTTTCGATCGAAAAGATGTCGAGATCGACCTCGTGACGCACCTGCAGCGTGTAGCGCCCGTCGACAAAGACGAAGGCGCGGTCGCGCAGCACGATGGCGACACCGGCCGAGCCGCTGAAACCGGTCAGCCATTTCAGCCGCGCCGAGCGATCGGCGACATATTCCCCCTGATGTTCGTCGGCGCGCGGCACGATGAAGCCGTCCAGCCCGTTGGCCGCCAGCCATTGGCGCAACAGCGCGACGCGCGGCTTGCCGACTGCCGGATCGCCCGCGGAATCGAAGGTCTGGAACATTGTGGCCTCCCTGAATTCCGCGCGACCGTAGCGCACGGGCTTGAAAATCGAAATCGATTGTCGGCTGGCGCAACCTGCTACAGCATCGCTTGACTGACAACCGGCTGGCCTTGGTCCAGCTTGGGTCGTTGCCGGCTCGTCTGCCTCAATGCTTGAGGTGGATCGTCACCCAACCCTCGCGGTGCAAGGTGCGCACGTGGCGGAAGTTCTGGCCGACATAGGCCGAGACGACAGCGTCGCGCTGGCGCTCGAGGATGCCTGACAGCACGATCGAGCCGCCCAGTGCGATGTGAGCGGCCATTTGCGGTGCAAGCCGCATCAGCGGCCGCGCCAATATGTTGGCGACGATAAGATCGAAGGGCGCGCGCTTGCCAAAGATCGGGTGGTGAAAGCCCGGCGCGGTCACCGTCTCCACCAGTGCCTTGACGTTGTTGAGTCGTGCGTTGGCGGCAGCCACTCTCACCGCCACCGGATCGATGTCGGTGGCCAGTACCGGAATGTGCGCCAGCTTGGCAACGGCGATGGCCAGCACCGCGCTGCCGGTGCCGAGGTCGAGCGCATTGCGCGGGTGCTCGCGGCGCATGACCTTTTCCAGCATTTCGAGGCAGCCGGCGGTGGTGCCGTGGTGGCCGGTGCCGAAGGCAAGGCCCGCCTCGATCTCGATGGCGAGTTCGCCGCTGTGGCGCTTCCTGCGGTCATGCGCGCCGTGGACGAAGAAACGGCCGGCGCGCACCGGCTTCAAGCCCTCAAGTGAACGCGCCACCCAGTCGATGTCGGGTAAGGCCTCGCGGCCGATCGACCTCGCAATGGAAAGGCCGGCAAGGATGTCCTTGGCCCGCGTCTCGACGGCATCGACGTCGCCATCGGCATAGAGCGACACTTCGTAGATATCGCGATCCTCATCGACCTCCAGCACGGCGATCGGCAGGCCTTCATCCTCGAAGGCCGCCTCGAACGCCGCGAAAATGCTGATGGATTCAAGCTTTCCGGTGATGAAATGAAGCCGTGTCTGGGTCATCGATTATGTGTCTTGCTCGAGCATGATCTTGTTCGAAAACCGGTTCCCACTTTTCGCTGACGCCGTCCTTCGGTTCGGGATCATGCGCCCGCGGCCAGTCGCTTCAACTTGGCGACGGCCGTGTCAGCGCTTTCGCCATAGGCGATGGTGCCGGCAAAGTCGCCCTTGGCGTTGAGCAGCAGCACCGAGGCGGTATGGTCCATCGTATAGTCGCCGTCGCCGGTGTCGACTTTCTTCCAGTAGATGCCGAACGATTTGGCCATGGCATGGACCTTGTCCGGATCCCCGGTGATGCCGACGATGCGGTCGGAGAAATTGCTGACATAGGCGTTCATCACATCGGGCGTGTCGCGCTCCGGATCGACCGAGACGAAATAGGCATGCAGGTTCTTGCCGTCGTTGCCGAGCGTCTTCAGCCAGCCCGCCAGTTCGAACAGCGTGGTCGGGCAGACTTCGGGGCAATGGGTGAAGCCGAAGAAGACGACGCTGGGCTGGCCCCTGAACGCGGCCTCGGTGATCGGCGCGCCTTTCTGGTCGACCAGCGTGAAGGCGGCGCCGAAGGGCTCGCCGCCATAGTGGCCACGGTACCAGTCGAAGGTCAGCCAGCCGATGCCGGCCGCCATCAGGACGAGAATGCCGACCAGAATAGAACGCATCATCAGTAAGGTCCGTCCGCAGAATCATCGGGAGCGCCGGCCACATGCCGCGCCAGCACGACAGTCTTAGCGGTTCGACCCCGCCCAGGCAAAGTGCCGCGTTGCCGCAACCGCATATGGGGTCGACGTATCCGCTTGCAAAGCCGGGCTGCTCGCCCCACCTGTGACCGGCAACTCGAACCGCAGGAGGCTATGTTGCAGGGACTGATTGGGCGAAAACTGATCGGCGGCGCGTTGGCCGCGTGCGTTGTCTTTGGCGCTGGCACGGCCGTCGCCGATGAAGTCGGCAAGGTCGGTGTCGACTGGCTGGGCAACGACATCATCGTCGAGGCGATCAAGGATCCGAAGGTGGAGGGCGTCACCTGTCACGTCGCCTATTTCGATCGCGGCATCATCGACCGCCTGCACAAGGGCAACTGGTTCGAGGATCCGTCCGACTCCTCGATCTCCTGCCGCCAGACCGGCCCAATCACCATCGGCGACATCGATATGAGCGAAGGCGGCGAGGAAGTGTTCAAGCAAGGCATCAGCCTGATCTGGAAGAAGCAGGTGGTGAACCGCATCTACGACAAGGCCAACGAGACGCTGATCTACCTGTCGCATTCACGCCAGGTGCAGAACGGCTCGGCCAAGATGTCGGTCACCACCGTGCCGCTCTACGGCCAGAACGTGGTGTGGACGAGCGGCAAGCCGAAATAGGTGGGTCGGCTGGAACCGAGCTTACGGAGGGTTGGTCCCGCTTGCGGGACCAACCGCCTAGGGGTAAAGCCGCCCGCATGGACCGTTCCGAAAATCTCGTCCCGAAGGATTCCGAGCCGCGCATCCATCCGACTGCGGAACTGAAGGCCTGCAAGCTCGGCCGCTATGCCTCGATCGGCGAGCGGGTGGTGCTGCGAGAAGTGACCGTCGGCGACTTCTCCTATTTCGAGCGCCACGCCGAAGCGATCTACACGACGATTGGCAAATTCTGTTCGATAGCCACAAACAGCCGCATCAACGCGCTGGAGCATCCCATCGAGCGGCTGACCCAGCACAAGGTCAGTTACCGGCCGAACGAGTATTTTCGCTGGCTGGGCGTCGACGCCGCATTCCGCGAGCGGCGGCAGGCGAAAGTCGTGACCATCGGCCATGATGTCTGGATCGGCCACGGCGCGGTGATCATGCCCGGGGTCACCATCGGCAATGGCGCCGTCATCGGCGCCAATGCGGTGGTGACGCATGACGTACCGTCCTACGCCATCGTCGCCGGGGTGCCGGCCAGACCGCTCAGATCACGCTTTCAGGCCACTGTCGCGGCTCGGATCGAAGCGCTCGCGTGGTGGGACTGGCCGGTCGAAAAGCTCGCCAGGGCAGTTCCCGACATGCAGGCATTGCCGATCGAGGCGTTCCTCGACCGCTGGGAAAACGACGCCATCTGACCGGACTGAAACCCCTTCCGCCATGCGGGGGTGGCGCGGCGGAAGGGGCTGGAGATAACCCGCTGGGTAGCGGAAGGAACAGGCACTCTTGCCTGTGCCGCTATTGTGGCATTGAAGCCATAAGGCGTGTTTTCCGCCTTGTTCTCTTTATGCGTGTAGCCAATTGCGCCTGACGTATTTGTTTGCGCCGGGAACCTGAAGCGGTCGCCGGTTGTTTCTCATCACGCCGCTGCGTTGAGGGATTTCGACACATGGAAAAGCTTTTCACCAAGATCGCCAACTGGGTCGCCCACGTCACCGGCCTGCCGCTGACATTTGCCGCCTGCTGCCTGATCGTCGTCGTTTGGGCGGTGACCGGGCCGTTCTTCGGCTTTTCGGACACCTGGCAGCTCGTCATCAACACCGGCACGACCATCATCACCTTCCTGATGGTCTTTCTCATCCAGAACACCCAGAACCGCGACGGCGCGGCGATCCAGGCCAAGCTCGACGAGCTGATCCGCGTCAGCGAGGGCCACAACAACTTCATCGGCATCGAACATCTGACCGAATCGGAGGTCGAGGAGATCCGTGACAAATGCGAGCGTGCGGCCAGGCGGCATGACGAGAAGATTGCCGCCATGGCGGCAAAGAAGGCTGTGGCGCAGAAGCGCGGGCCGAAAAAGCACGCGGCCTGAAGCGTCCGCGGTTTAGTTCGGGATCAACCGTGCGGTCATGCTCATTGCTTCATGAACGCCGCGAAATTCTCCTTGTAGTCCGGATGCCAGCGCGACAGAGCCGGACGGTTCTCGATGATGTCGCCGATCGCCCAGGCCATGCGCTTTTCATCCAGCGGCCGCGCCGCCTCATTGTCCGGGCACAGGATGTAGAAATCGCCCCTGGTCAGGGATTCCAGCATGAAATCAATGACCTGTTCGCCGCTCCAGGCGCCAGCCGGTTTTTCCGTCGCGCCCTCGGTGAGGCCGGTAAAGGTGAAGCCGGGGATCAGCAGATGGGCGGCGAGATGGGCGCCGGGTTCGTTGCGCAGCGCGTGTGCCAAGCCTTCCGTGTAGGTCTTCACGCCAGCCTTGGAGACATTGTAGGCGAGGTTGCCGGGCGGCGTGGTGATGCCTTGCTTGGAGCCGGTGTTGACGATCAGGCCGGGCTTGGCCGAGGCCAGCATGCGCGGCGCGAAGGCCTCGACGCCATGCACGACGCCCCAGAAATTGATGTCCAGAAGCCGCCTCCAGGCATCGCGGTTTTCCCAGGGCTTTCCGGGGTTGTTGCCAACGCCGGCATTGTTCATCAGCAGCGACACGTCGCCGAAGGCGCCGAACGCTCTTTCGGCGAGACGGTGCACTTCGTCCGCGTTCGAAACGTCGGCGGCAACGGCAAGCACGGCATCCTCGCCCGCAATCGCGGAAACGGCGCGGGAGGCGTCGTCAAGGCGTGCGCTGCCGATGTCTGCCAGCACGATCTTCATGCCCATCAATGCAAGCCGCTTGGCGGCCGCAAGACCAATACCGCTGGCGGCGCCGGTGATGACGGCGGTGTTGCCCGGGCCAAACGCGGGCAGGGCGGTCTGGATTTCGGCGTCGGTGATCATGGGCGATGGGGTCCTTCTTTCGATGGCGCAGAACTTAGCGCTGGAACGGGCCAGCGCAAGCCTCACTGCGCGTAAAGCGCATCGGGTTCGAAGCGATTTATGTGGCGCGCTTCAGGCCTTGTTTCATGCATGTCGTCGTCCCAAAGCCGCTGCACCCATTCGGGCGGCATGCATTGGCCCGGGTTGACCAGCCCGGCCGAGGCTGCGCATGTTGCCACGGCAAAAGGAGACTTTTGCCGTGAGAAATGGAGATTTCCTGATTGACGGACTGGGTCGCAATTCTGAAGGAACAGACCGCCACCGGCGATCAGATGAGCCGCGACGTGCCGGAGATGCTGGCCAACCCCGACATCAGCGAAGCGCAGGTGAAAACGCTCTTTTCCGCCCTCGAGAAACAAGCCGAGTTCGTCGAGAAGCTGCGCATGGCACTGGAGAAATTCGGCCATGATTTCTCGATCATCAAGGCGGCGGAACGGCTGGAGGAGCGCTATGCCGACCTTGCCGCCTCGGTGGCGGAAAAGCTGAAAGCGATGCGCAAGTAAAGCAATTCCAGGAAAAGTGTGAAGCGGTTTTCCCGGGAAAAGCGCGTAGCGCTTTCCCCAGGAATTGCGTCAGACAAAAAGCGCTATTTTTCGATCACCCGGGCGAAGCGCCTATCCGGCACAAACCAGATCATCGCAACCAGCACATAAAGCGCGACGCCGATCCACTGACTGACGAAGGTCAGCAGGACGCCTGCGATGTAGAGGGTCAGCGAGATCTTGCCCTTGCGGTCATTGCCCAGCGCCTTGGCAAAGGCGGTCTCGTTGCCGTGCAGGCGATGCAGTGCTGCGGCCAGTATCGTATAGGCGACGGCGCATAGCACGAGATCGATGCCATAGACGGCGACCGGCACCGGTGCGAAGTGGTTCTCGCCCACGAAGGCCGTCGTCACCGGCATCAGCGACAGCCAGAATAAAAGATTGAGGTTCGCCCACAGCACGCGGCCGTCGACGCGCTGCACCGTGTGGAACATGTTGTGCAGATTGTTCCAGTAGATGCCGACGTTGATGAAGGACAGCACATAGCTGAAGAAGATCGGCCACAACGGCAAGAGGGCGGAAACATCCTCGCCATGCGGCACTTTCAGCTCGAGCACCATGATGGTGATGATGATGGCGACCACGCCGTCGGTGAATGCTTCGACCCTGCCTTTGCCCATGAGTCCTCCCCCTCTATCGACGATATCTACGCGATGGTGGGACGGGCGGCTACCCGCCATGTGGCTGGGCGACCACCTCTGACGACGGGACGGATCGGTGCGGTTCGGGTGGAAGAAGATCAATTCGCCACCGTTGCCGGCGAACTGCGGAGGTATCGCCGGTCTGTCAGCCGTTCGGCGTCTCGGGCGCCATATTCGCGCGCTGGCGCGGCACGCCAAGGCCGGTATCCGGCGGCTCGCCGGCGGCCGGCCTGTCCTCGATCATGTGCATGGTGCGCCAGCGGCCGAAGCGGTAGTAGGCGGCGGCCAGCACCAGCGAGGTGATCGAGCCGGCCGGGAAACTCCACCACAGCGCTTCCTCGCCGATCACGCGGCGCATGAAATAGGCAAAGCCGGTGCGCACGACCAGCACCGAAATCACCAGGATGATCAGCGGCGGCATCACCGCGCCAGTGGCGCGCACGGTGGCGAACAGCACGATGGTGATGCCGAACAGGATGAACGACCATGACGCGACATTGTTGATGTGGGCAGCGATGTCGATCGCAGCGCTGTCGCTGCTCAGGAACAGGCTCAGCACCGAACGGTCGAAAAGCCAAAGCACGGCAACCAATGCGCCGGTCAGCACCAGATTGAAGCCGACACCGGAGGCGGCGATGCGGCCGATCCGGTCCCAGCGGCCGGCACCGACATTCTGCGCCGCCATCGAGGAGACCGCCGCACCGATGGCGAGCGCCGGCATCTGGATGTAGGTCCAAAGCTGCGCGGCGATGCCGTAGGCGGCGGCGACCTGCGAACCGTAGGAGTTGACGATGCCCATCACCGTCAGTGCCGCTACCGAGACGACGATCATCTGCAGGCCCATCGGCACGCCCTTGAAGACGATGATGCGCAGCAAGGAGGGGTCGGGCCGCAGCAGAGCAAGGTTCGCGCCGGCCAGCCGCAACGGGTGCTTGCGCACATAGAGCACGATCAGAATGGCGATCACGCTGACCGTCTGACCGATCAGCGTCGCGGTGGCGGAGCCGGCGATGCCGAGTTCCGGGAATGGCCCGATGCCACGGATGAGCAACGGGTTGAGTACGATGTCGAGGACGACGGCGAGCGCCATGAAGAAAAAGGGCGTGCGTGAATCGCCGGCGCCGCGCAGCACGGTCATGACGAAGGACAAAAGGTTCGTCATCGGCACGGCGACGAAGATGATACGCAGATAGGAGCGCGCCAGCGGCAAGGCATCGGCCGGAGTGCTGAGCGTGTTAAGGATGGCGTCGACCCATATCCAGCCGCAGACCGCGAACACCACCGAGACGAGGAAGAAGAAGGTGGCGCTGGTGCCGACGATGCGGCGCGCCTCGGGCAGATCGCGGGCGCCGACCGACTGTGCCACCAGGATGGTGGCCGCCATGCCGATGCCGAACACCGTGCCGAGGATGAGGAACAGGACGAGGTTGGCGTTGGAGGTGGCCGTCAGCGCCGATTCGCCGAGAAAACGGCCAACCCAGACGGCGTTGATCGAGCCGTTGAGCGACTGCAGCACGTTGGAGCCGAGCACCGGCAAGGCGAACAGCAGCAGCGTGCGCGGGATCGGGCCGGTGGTCAGGTCGCCGGTGCGCCGGCGCGTGGGCATCTTGTCGTCCATGGCAGGGAACTCTGCGAAGGCTGATCTCAGTCCGGTCCGTGCCTTGATCTAACCATGTTCTCAAAGCTTCGGTAATCGGATACTGGTTCTGGGCGCGTGGGGCGCGTTCCTTACTAGATCAAACTCGTAAGCCGGGGGTTCATGTCCGATATTCCACTGTTTTTTGAGCGCCTGAACAGGCGCGCGTTTCTCGGTGCCTCCGCTTTGGGCGCGGCCTCCGTGGCTCTTTCGGCGTGCACCACGACGGAGGTGGTGACGCCGCCAGTGGCAGCACCGCCAAGCGATCCGGCCTTCGGCGATGTCGCAAGCATGTATGCTGCGCGCGTCGACGAGGGCTTTCAGTTGCCGGCAATCCCGGTGGCCAAGATGGATCCGAAGTTCGTGCGTCAGATCGTGTCCGACCCGACCGGAGAAAAACCCGGCACGATCGTCGTCGATGTCTCCGAGCACTTCCTCTATCTGGTGCGCGACGGCGGCAAGGCTATCCGCTATGGCGTCAGCCTCGGCAAGGCCGGTTTCGGATGGACCGGCAGCGCCGTGGTCCAGGCCAAGAAGAAATGGCCGGTCTGGACGCCGCCGCCGGAAATGATCCAGCGCCGGCCGGAACTGGCGAAATACAAGGACGGCATGCCGCCCGGCCCGCAGAGCCCGCTTGGCGCCCGCGCGCTGTATCTCTTCCGCGACGGCAAGGACACGATGTACCGGCTGCACGGAACGCCGGAGTGGGACTCGATCGGGAAGAACGCTTCGTCCGGCTGTGTGCGCTTCATGAACCAGGACATCATCGACCTCTACGGCCGCGTCAACGGCGTCGCGCCGGTCTTCGTGCGCGCGAACCTGTCGGCCGCCGCGAAGATCACCGCCGTGTCGAACAGGACGGCCGAGCCGATCGACGCGGGCGTGCCAAAGGACGCGGAGATGTTGCAGTAAGTGTGCCTTCACGATCTGTAGGCGGACGCGCTCGGCGCGTCCGCCTGGGTGGTGTCGTTACTTCTTGGCGAGGCCGGGAAGCGTGACCTGATAGACCGTGAACATGGTGTCGACATCGGCGCCGTCTTCCGCCTTGTAGGGTGCGCCGACCTGGAAGCCGTCCTGGGTGAGGAAGTCGTTGTCGTTGGCCACGAACAGGAAATAGTCGTCAGGCAGCTTCGGATCGAGCACGCTGACCACCGACATCGCCTCCCACTTTTCCGAGAGGTTGTTCTTGTCGTTCGGCGCGCCATTGTGCAGGCCGAAGCGACCGAGTTCGCCCTTGTCGTTGAGGTCGATGAAGGGCGTCAGCTTGGCCGGCGTCACGGATGGGTCGAGCACGCCCTTGGGCGCCACCGGCTTGTCGGCGGCGTCGAAGGCGCCACCGGCGATGTCGGTCGCGGCGGAGAGGTCAACGATGTTGATCTGGCGGAGCAGCGAGGTGTCGCCCTTCAACCCCTGGCCGTTGCCGCTGTCGCGGGTCAGCATCAGGAAGGTCTGGTCGGACAGGGCCACGATCTCGCTCTGCGCCGCCACCTTGGTTTTGCCCTTGGCATCCTTGAACACCAGCAGCGGCACGACATATTCGTGCGCCAGCTTGAGATGGGCGAGGTCGGAAGCGTCATAGACCAGCGCGCGCGTGTTCTGGCGCGTCGCGCCGGAATCGCCGCCATCCTGCCGGGGCGCCGACTGCAGCACGGCGATCAGGAACTTGCCGTCCGGCGTCATCGCCATGCCTTCGAGGCCCTGGTTGTTCTGGCGGCCGGTATCTGGATCCTTCGGATCGGGCTCGGCAGCACTCGGACCAGGATTGTCCGAGGCGAAGTTCGGCGCGCCATGGCGCATCGGCACGAGGGCCGCCGGCGGCTGGGTCGCCGACAGCAGATGGCCTTCGGCGGAAAACCGATAGATGTTCGGGCCGTATTCGTCGGAGATGAACATCGAGCCGTCGGGTAGCCGCACGATCCCCTCGTTGTCGAGCGCCAGCTTGCCGTTGGCCTCGGGCAGGATCGGCATGTCGCCGCTTGCTGCGCGCACGCCGTTCAGCGGGTCGAGGCCGGTAGCATCGGCGCCCTTGTCGTCGGTCAAGAGCATGGTGTCGGCGAGCGTCGCCTTGACGCCGGACTGCTCCTGGCCGGCAGCGGGCGCCGCACCAGGCGCGGTCGGCGCGAACTCGATGCCGATCGTGTTGAGGCGCGGCCGGTAGTCGGTGGTGCCGACGACATTGTAGCCGCGGTCCGGCAGCAGCCAGAGCGAACCCTTGTAGCCGTCGGCGCCGTGCGTCCAGCCGGCGGTGTCGATCGCCATGCCGGAACCCGAGCCGAACGTCTCGCCGAACTTGTCCTTCTGGCTGGCCGGGATGCGGCCGACGCCGACCAGTCCCTTGTTGACGAAGCTGGTGCCGCCGACGGTCGCGGTGCTGTCGGCCAGCGCCGGCGTCAAGGCGCTGAACATTGCCAGCGCGACGCCGAGCGACACGGTTCGGTGCAGGTGTTTCATGGATGATCCTCTTTGTAACAAAGCGTGCCGGAGCGGCCGATGGCGTAAAAGCTGAAAGAGGTGCGGCATCGATGATGCCGCGTGCGCCTCCCCGAAAAGCGGTCTACGGCGCGAACATGATGCTTGCGTGACAGCGCGCAATGCCCGCCCGTCGGCATCTTTGCAAGCCGACAAAAACGTGTGGCCGCACGAAAGAATTGATCACCCCCTCAGGCTCCGGTCGACAAAGCGAGGTGTGCCCCGCATCGCACTAGACACTTATGTCCAGTGCGTATATGGTGCAGCCTTCGGACGAACCGGGGAGGGAAGCCCTTGAAGTCGCACTACCGCGCAGTCGTTATCGGGGGTGGCGTGGTCGGAGCCTCGGTGCTCTATCATCTGACGCGTTTCGGCTGGAGCGATGTGGCGCTGATCGAGCGGGCCGAACTGACGGCCGGTTCGACCTGGCACGCGGCGGCCGGGTTCCACGCGCTCAATGCCGATCCCAACGTCGCGGCGCTGCAGGACTACACCATCAAGCTCTATCGCGAGATCGAGGCCGAATCCGGCCAGAACGCGGGCCTGCACAAGACGGGCGGCGTCAACATGGCCAGCGATCCCCAGCGCTGGGAATGGCTGAAATCGGCCTGGGCCGTGTTCCAGTCGGTCGGCATCGAAACGGCTCGCCTGGTGACACCGGAAGAGATCAAGGAGATCTGCCCGATCGTCGATGTCAGCGACGTACTCGGCGGCCTCTACGATTCCAACGAAGGCCATCTCGACCCTTATGGAGCGACGCATGCCTATGCCGGCGCCGCGAAGAAGCGTGGGGCCGACGTGATCCTGCGCAACCGCGTGGTCGCGTTGAAGGCGCGTGCCGACGGGCACTGGGATGTCGTCACCGAGCAAGGCACGATCGTGGCCGAGCATGTCGTAAACGCCGGCGGGCTGTGGGCAAAGCAGCTCGGCCGCATGGCTGGCGTCGACTTGCCGGTGACGCCGATGGAGCATCACTATTTCATCACCGAGGACATTCCGGAGGTTGCCGCCCTCGACAAGGAACTCGGGCTTGCGGTCGATCTCGACGGCTTTTCCTACCTCAGGCAAGAGCGCAACGGCGTGCTGCTCGGCGTCTACGAGCAGAACCCGAAGCACTGGAACATGGATGGCGCGCCATGGGATTACGGCATCGAACTGATCCCGGAAGACATCGACCGCATCAGCCCGGAACTGTCCAAGGCCTATGAGCGCTTTCCGTGCCTGAGGACGGCCGGCATCCGCAAGTGGGTCAACGGCGCCTTCACTTTCACCCCCGACGGCAATCCGATCGTCGGGCCGGTGCGCGGGCGGAAGAATTACTGGCTTGCCTGTGGCGTCATGGCCGGCTTCAGCCAGGGCGGCGGCGTCGGCAAGTCGTTGGCCGAGTGGATGATTTATGGTGAGCCGCAGGCCGACATCTTCGGCATGGATATTGCTCGCTACGGCGCCTTCGCCGCCAACCGCGAATATCTCAGGCAGACGACGCGCCAGTTCTATTCGCACCGCTTCGTCATGACCTTTCCCAATGAGCGGCTACCCGCCGGCCGGCCACTGAAACGCCCCGGCGCCTATGACGGTATGACGGCGGCGGGATGCGAATGGACGGCGTCCTGGGGGCTGGAAATCCCGGCCTATTTCGCGCCGATGGGGTTTCGCGAGAACACGACGCTGCGGCGTTCGAACGCCTTCGACATCGTCGGCGACGAGGCGCTGCAGGTTCGGCGTGCCGCCGGTCTCGTCGATATCTCGGCCTACGCGCGCTATGCGGTTTCCGGGCCCGGCGCGGAAGCATGGCTTGACCGGCTGCTGGCCTGCAGGCTGCCGAAACCAGGACAGGCGCGGCTGGCGCCGATGCTTGGCCATGACGGACGACTGAAGGGCGACCTCACGGTCATCAACTGGGGTGGGGGCGACTATTGGCTGATGGGCTCCTACTATCTCAGGGAATTCCACATGCGCTGGTTCGAGAGCCATGCGGCGGAAGGGATTACTGTCACAGACCTTTCCGACACGGTGAGCGGCTTCCTGCTGACCGGGCCGAATGCACGCAAGATCCTGGCGCGCACGACGCATCAGGACGTGTCGGGCGCGGCACTGCCGTTCATGGCCTGCGGCGCATTCGACATCGGCATGGTGCCCGCGCGGGTTGCCCGCCTTTCGATCGCCGGCGAGCTCGGCTTCGAGATCAGTTGTCCGGTCACCATGCATGCCGGCTTGCGCGAGACGCTGCTTGCCGCCGGCGAGGATCTCGGCCTGGCCGAGATCGGCTACTACGCGCTCAATGCCCTGCGGCTGGAGAAGAGTTTTGGTATCTGGTCACGTGAATTCACGCAGGGCTACACACCCGATCAGGCCGGTCTCGATCGGTTCATCGCGTTTGGGAAAGGCGACTTCACCGGCCGCGAAGCGGCGTTGAAGCAGCGGGAGGCTGGCAGCGGCCAATGCCTGGTGACGCTGGAGGTCGATGCCGTCGACGCCGACGCCAGCGGCTTCGAGCCGGTCTGGCATCGAGGCCGGCGCGTCGGCTTCGTCACTTCGGGCGGCTATGGCTATACGGTCGGCAAAAGCCTGGCGCTGGCACTGGTCGACCGTGATTTCACGGGCGAGGGCACCGCGCTTTCGGTGCATGTCGTCGGCGCGGAGCGGCCGGCGCGCGTCATCGCGGGCTCGCCCTACGACCCCGACGGCAAGGCGATGCGGCTATGAGGAGGATTTCTGATGGATGACGCGGCACGTGACAGCAGGCGCGAGCGCCGGCGTGGGCGGACAGGCGAGGCCGGCTCGGAAACCAGCCGCCGACCCGATTACCGTTCGCTGAAGAATCCGTTCCTGTCGCAGCCGATTTTTTCGGATGATCAGGTCGCCGCCATCCACGACACGGCGTTGCGGGTGCTGGAAGAACTCGGCATCAAGGTGCTGCTGCCACAGGCGCGAGAGTACTTTGCGCGTGCCGGCGCCCTGGTCGATCCGGACACCGACATGGTGCGCATCGGCCGCGACATGGTGACTGCGGCACTGGCCTCGGCGCCGAAATCGATCCATGCTCATGGCGGTGCTCGCGCCCGCGATCTGACGCTCGAACTCGGCTCGATGATCTTCCTGGCCGGATGCGGGGCGCCGAACGTCACCGATCTCGAGCGCGGCCGGCGGCCGGGCACGCTGGCCGACTTCGAGGATCTGATACGGCTGGTGCAGCATTTCGACGTGCTGCATATGCTGGGACCCTGTATCGAGCCGCAGGACGTCGACAACCGCTTTCGCCACTATGCGGTCAACCGCGCTCAGCTGACGCTGTCGGACAAGCTTCCGTTCGTCTTCGCGCGCGGCACGCCGCAGGTCGAGGACGGCTTCGAGATGATCAGGTTGGCGCGTGGGCTCTCGGAGGACGAATTCCTCGCCAGCGCCCATTGCTACACCGTCATCAACACCAACTCGCCGCGCCAGCTCGACATTCCGATGGCGCAAGGCATCATCGATTTCGCCAGGGCCGGGCAGATCTCGGTCATCACGCCCTTCTGCCTGGCGGGCGCGATGGCGCCGATCACGGTCGCCGGTGCGCTAACGTTGCAGCATGCCGAAGCGCTGGCGGGACTGACGCTGGCGCAGATCGTGCGGCCCGGTGCACCGGTCGTCTACGGCTCCTTCTCCTCCAATGTCGACATGAAATCGGGTGCGCCCGCCTTCGGCACGCCGGAGCATGTCAAGGCGACGCTGGGCGCCGGCCAGCTGGCGCGCTTCACCGGGCTGCCATGGCGGTCCGGCGGCGGCAGCGCGGCCAACATTTCGGATGCGCAGGCGGCGCACGAGACGCAGTTCGCGCTGTGGGGCTCGGTGCTGGCCGGAGCGACGATGTGCATCCATGCCGCCGGCTGGCTGGAAGGCGGCTTGAGCGTTTCCTTCGAGAAGCTGGTCACTGATATCGAGGCGTTGCAGACGGTGGCTGAACTCTGCGCCCCGACGCCCGGCGACAGCGATTCCATCGGCTTCGAGGCAATCGCCGAGGTACAGCCGGGCGGTCACTTCTTCTCGGCCGGCCACACCATGGCGCGCTACCGCACCGCGTTCTACGAACCGCTGGTCGCCGACTGGTCGAATTTCGGCAATTGGACTCAAAGCGGCTCGAAGACGGCGAGCGAGCGCGCCACCGGTGTCTGGAGGCGCACACTTGCCGATTTCGTGCCGCCGGCTTCGGCTGTCGCCACCGCCGGTGTGCTCGACGCGTTCATCGCCCGGCGCACACAAGAGGGCGGAGCACCGCCGGTGTCCTGAGGCAGGAGCCGTCCGCAAGACGCCTGGCGCAGCTTTCGCGGGGTGATCGGTGACGGGTCATTGGCAATCGGCGCATCCCGTGCAGAAATGGCCGTCATGCGCGAAGCTTTGATCGCAGTGATGATCTTCCTGTGCCTGACAGCGGCGCCGCTGGTCAGCATGGCGATCTGGCCCCGGCTGCAGGTCAGACATCGCGACGACGATACGAACAATGTGGTTCGGCTCGCCGCCAACCTGTTTGGGGTCATGACGTCGCTGGTGCTCGGCCTGATGATCAACTCGGCCAAGAACACGTTCGAATCGATCGATCACAACGTGCACGACTATGCGACGGAGCTGATCCTGCTCGACAGGACCATGCGCGAGTATGGCCCGGAGACCGACGCGGCGCGCCAGCTGCTGGTCGTCTATGTGCAGAGGGTGGCGGGCGACGCTTCGCCGACTGGTGAAACGCCGGTCGTCGCCAACCGGCTGTCCGAACATCTGCTGACGGAGATCGGCACCCGGCTGAGGGCGCTGGAGCCGGCCGACGCGGCGCACAGCGCCCTTCTGCAGGATGCCGGTCAGCGCCTGCAGAAAGTGGTGGAGTTGCGATGGATTCTGATCGAGCAGTCGGAGGGTACGATCCCTGCGCCGCTGATCGCCATGCTGGTTGCGTGGCTGGTGCTGATCTTCGCCAGCTTCGGGTTCAGGGCGCCCCGCAACGCAATCACGGTTTCGACCTTCGTGGTTTCGGCCGTGCTGATCGCGGGTGCGATCTACCTCATCCTGGACATGGACATACCTTTCTCCGGCCCGATCTAGATTTCGCCGGCGCCCCTGCAGAGGGCGCTGGCGGAATTGCAGCGATGATGCGGAACCGGCGTCGTTCCCGGGCATTCATGGAGATGGCCTCAGGGAGGACGACATGGGATTCGACCAGTATCACGAACCGCCTGAAGAACTGTCGCAGAAGGTGCGGACCTTTGCCCGCATGATCACCTCGCTGATCGAGGAGGCGGAAGCGATAGGCTGGTACGAACAGCGCATATCGGTGGAGAAGGACGCGCAGGCCCGCGCCATCATGGAGAACGCGCAGGGCGAGGAGTTCAAGCATTTCGGCATGGATCTCGAATTCCTGCTGCGCCAGAAGAAGGACTGGCGGGCGGAACTGAAGGAAATCCTGTTCACCACCGGCGACATCGTCAAGGCCGGCGAGAGAGGTGAGAAGAAGGTGGATTGAGGCCTGATAGATCGTGACCGATCTGGCTCTGCTTCGGCCAGATCAATCGCTGTCGCGCGCCACCAGTTCCAATGGCCAGACCTCGCGCATGATGCGCGGACCTTGTGGGCCGGCGAAGGCCGGGATCGAAGCCAGCAGCATTTCAGCGAGCCGCTGACCCATCGGCTCCAGGGCCGGGCGGAAGGCGGTCAGCGCCGGCGAAAAGTAGCGGCAGAGCGGCGTATCGACGATGACGGTCACCGCCATGTCGTGCCCCGGCCTGATACCCATCTCGGCCAGCGCCTTGCAGCCTCCAAGTGCCATCGCGTCGTTGTTGAAGATGATGGCGGTCGGCGGGTCCTTGGAGCGCATGACCTGCGGCGTCACCTCATAGCCGCCGGCCTCGTTGATGAAACCGGACGCGATCAGCTCGGGATCGACCTCGATGCCGTGCCGCCGCAAGGCCTTGCGATAGCCGTCGAGGAACAGGTAGGCGAAATTGAGATTGAGCGACGGGCGGATGGCGGCAATGCGGCGGTGGCCGCGCGCCACCAGGCGGTCGACCGCATCGGCACCGGCCTTTTCGAAATCGAGGTCGAGCGAAGGGTAGGACTTCGACCCGGAGCGGCTGCGGCCGAGGGTGGCGAACGGGAAGCCGGCCTGGGTGAGATAGTCGATGCGCTCGTCCTCGCGCCGCGTCCAGGCCAGCACCACGGCATCGGCGCGGCGCGTCTCGACGACACGGCGCAGGCGTTCCTGCTGGTAGTCACCAGGCGCGCCCATGACCACGATCAAGTCGAGCCCGCTCTCGGCAAGCTTCGCCTGCAGCCCGATCAGGAACGGAATGAAGAACGGCTCGCCATATTGCTGGTCGCCCGGATGCGGCTGCAGCATGAAGGCGATCGAATGGGTGGCGCCCTGCCGAAGGCTGCGGCCGGACTGGTTCGGCGAATAGTTCAGCGTCCTGGCCGCCTCGAGCACGCGCTGGCGCGTGTCGGCATTGACGTCGGCGCGGCCGTTGAGGGCGCGCGACACGGTGCCGATCGAAATGTTCAGGTGACGGGCAAGGTCATGAATGCTGGACGCCAAGTGACTGTTCTCCCCCTTGCTTGGCTAGCACCGGTAAGCGCTCAGGCCAAGGCGACAAGACAATTTTTTGCGAGCGACCAATTGACATTCTACACCATCGGGTGTGTTCTCGTAAACGTTTACGGAAAACGTTTACGGCCATGCCGTGAATGCCGTGACGATCGGTCTGGAGGGACCGAGCGGAGGAGGAGTGCTGGATGATAAATGTCGTCCTGGCCGGCTGCGGAGCGATGAGCAAGCAGTGGCTCGATGCCGTCAGGCAGATCGACGGACTTTCCGTTGTCGGCCTCGTCGACCTTGACGCCGACAGGGCGAAGGCGAGGGCGCGCGAATACGACCTCACCAGCGCCGTCATCGGCACCAGCCTCGACGCGGTGCTCGACCAGACCAGGCCCGACGCGGTGTTCGACGTGGTGGTTCCCGCCGCCCGGCGTGAGGTCGCGTTCTCGGCCTTTGCCCATCATTGCCATCTCCTGACGGAAAAACCGCTCGCCGACAGCCCGGAGAATGCGCGCGCCATCGTCGAGGCCGCCCGCCAGGCCGGACGTATCCATGCCGTCGTCCAGAATCGCCGCTACGTCGCCAATGTCAGGCGCATCAGGCGCTTTCTCTCTTCCGGCGCCATCGGCGCCGCGACCAGCATCCATGCCGACTTCTTCGTCGCGCCGCATTTCGGCGGTTTTCGCGAAGAGATGGCCCACGTCCTGCTGCTCGACATGGCAATCCACACATTCGACGCCGCCCGCTACATGGTGAATGGCGAGCCGGCCGGCGTCTACTGCCAGGAATGGGAGCCGGCGAGTTCCTGGTACCGGCAGGGATCATCGGCCAGCGCCGTCTTCGATCTCGGCGGCGGCAAGGTCTTCACCTATGCCGGCTCCTGGTGCGCCGCCGGCTTCCGCACCAGCTGGGAGAGCACATGGCGCATCGTCGCCGAGCGCGGCAGCCTGGTCTGGGACGGCAATGACGAGCTGAAGGCCGAGGTCGTCCTGCCAGGCCGCGAAGGCCTGTTCGACCGTACCGAACCGATTGCCGTGCCGCCGCTCGATCCCGCCGACCGCGTCGGCGGCCATCTTGGCATCATCCAGGATTTCATGCGGGCGATCGAGACCGGCAGCGAGCCGGAGACGCGCGGCGCCGACAACATCAAGAGCCTGGCCATGGTCTTCGGCGCCATCGAGAGCGCCGAAACCGGGCGCCGGGTGACGATCTCTTCGCAGGAAGGACAATGATGCCAAACCCGCTTCTCGACATCAGGATCGGCACCATGGTGCGGGCCAATCTCGATGACCCGGCCGCCTATATCAAGGCGATCCTGCCGCACGGCTTCGAGTGCATCCAGCCCTTCTTCTGGCAGACTCTGGGCGGCAAGGATCTGCCGCGGCTTGCCGGTGAGATCCGAGAGGCGATCGGCGATGCCGACGTCACGGTCTCCTCGATCGGTGTGTTCGGCAATCCGCTGGAGAGCGGCGATGTCGATCGCGGCGTGCTCCAGGCCTGGGAAACGGTGATCGACAACGCGCATCTGTTCGGCACCTCGATCGTCAGCGGCTTCACCGGCCGCCTCCGCGGCAAGCCGTTGCCCGACAGCCTGCCACGCTTCAAAGAAGTCTGGGGTCCGCTGGCCAGGCGCGCCGCCGACAAGGGTGTGCGCATCGCTTTCGAGAATTGCGCCATGGACGGCAACTGGGCTGGTGGAGACTGGAACATCGCCCACAATCCGGATGCCTGGGAGCTGATGTTCAATGAATTGCCAGACGACAATCTCGGCCTCGAATGGGAGCCCTGCCACCAGCTCGTCTACCTGATCGATCCCCTGCCGCAGATCCGCAAATGGGCGCCGCGCATCTTCCATGTCCACGGCAAGGACGCGACGGTGCGCTGGGATGTGATCCGCGAACACGGCGTATTCGGCCGGCTGCCGTTCGTGCAGATGCGCACGCCGGGCTTCGGCGACAGCGACTGGACGCGGGTGATCAGCGAATTGCGGCTGGCCGGCTACAAGGGCGCCATCGACATCGAGGGCTGGCACGATCCGGTCTATCGCAACGAACTGGAGATCACCGGGCAGGTACGCGCCCTGGACTATCTGAAGCAATGCCGGGGAGGTGCCAGCTACCTGCCTAACCCGGTGTGATAGCGAGCCGGCGGGAGGTGCCGGCTGGCCAAGATTGCGGCGCATAGCCGAAGCGATCGTCGAAACCCCTCGGCCTGGCCAGGGAAAAAAGGGAGGATAAGTGCATGAGCATGACGATGAGAAGGACACTTCTGCGCTCGACCATCGTGGCCGCCGCCACGACGCTCGCCGCTGCGATTTACACCTTGCCGGCGCAGGCGCTCGACGCCCAATGGTGCAAGGACGTCCACATCCGCTTCTTCGTCGGCGGCGCCGAGGGCGACGCCTTCGGCACGATCGTCTATAATGGCGCCAAGCAGGCGGCAGCCGATCTCGGGCCGAAGGTCGATTACATTTTCTCCGGCTGGGACGTCGAAAAGATGGTGCAGCAATTGCGCGAGGCGGTCGCGGTCAAGCCAGGCGGCATCGCCATGATGGGCCACCCCGGCGACGCGGCGATCATGCCGCTGGCTGAACAGGCGCACAAGGACGGCATCAAGACGATGTACCAGAACGTGCCGGTGCCGACGGTGACAGCGGCGTTCGGCGGCGGTTATGTCGGCGCCCAGCAGGAGCAGCAGGGCCGCGCCCTCGGCGCCGAGGCGTTCAAGCTGGCCAAGCTGAAGGCCGGCGACAAGGCGATCATGATCGGCCCGTTCGAGAATGAGAGTCGGGGCGCGCGCGAGCGCGGGACAGTCGCCGCACTGAAAGAGGCCGGCATCGATGTCGTTCAAATCAATTCTCAAACCGAATGGGCAGCCGATCCGAATCTCGCGATCCCGTTGATCACTGCCGCGTTGCTCAACAATCCCGGCGTCAAGGCGGTCGGCTATCCCGGCGGGCAGATGCTCGGCAATGTGCCAACATATATGCAGGCCGCAGGGAGGAAGGCCGGCGACATCTTCAACTTCGGCTTCGACACCAGCCCGCAGATCGTCGAGGCCTTCAAGGGCGGCTGGGTACAGCTGACGGCCGACCAGCAGCCGTTCCTGCAGGGCTATCTGCCGATCCTCAGCCTCTGCCAGCAGGTGGTGCTCGGTCTGGCGCCGATGAATGTCGATACCGGCGCCGGCTTCGTCACGGTTGAAAATTACGAGATCGTCGCCGAACTCGCCAAGCAGGCACTGCGCTGACCTCCCAAGCTGCCGGCCGGGGCTGAGCCCGGCCGGCAGGACCGCCGGCAAAGGGGCCGGCAGCAACAACCAAGGCGAGGATCCGATGGCCGAACGCATCATCGAACTGCGCGATATCAGCAAGTCCTATGGCCAGGTCTATGCACTGGGCGGGGTCAATCTCAGCGTCGATCGTGGCGAAGTGGTTGGCCTGATCGGCGACAATGGCGCCGGCAAGTCGACGCTGATCAAGATCCTGTCCGGCGTGGTCAAGCCGACCAGCGGCGAAATCCTGATCCGCGGCAAGGCGGTGACCGGATGGAGTGCGGCGCGTTCGCGCGAGGCCGGCATCGAGACGGTGTTCCAAGACCGGGCGCTGGCCGTGCAGCAGACGATCGTGCGCAACATCTTCATGGGCCGCGAACTCACCGGCTTCCTCGGTTGGCTGAAGGTCAACAAGGAGATCGAGGAAGCCAGCCGGCTGATGCGCGAGATCGGCTTCACCTCGAAAGTGTTCACGCCGCAGTCGATTGTCGGCCAACTCTCGGGCGGCGAGCGTCAGGGCGTGGCGATCGCGCGCGCCATCTACAAGCAGGCGGAACTGATCATCCTCGACGAGCCGACGACGGCGCTGTCGCTGACCGAAACCGCCAAGGTCTTCCATTTCGTGCGCCAAGTCCGGGCAAGCGGCCGCTCGATCCTGTTCATCGGCCACAACATCCATCATGTCTTCGACATCGCCGACCGCTTCGTGGTGCTCGACCGCGGCAAGGTCGCGCTCACCGCCGACCGCAACGAGGTCAAGTCGGCCGAGGACCTGATCAACTTCATGGAGGATGTCGCACACCCCGGCGGGTTGGCCGGGCTGCACGACACCGGCGACGCCGAGAGGGCAGTGCGATGAGCAAGACCATGGAACCCGATCTGCACGAGCCGTCCACCGCCATTCCCCGCCCACAGAAAGAGTGGAAACACCCATCCGATCAATGGCTGCGCGGGTTCATCCTCGACAATCGTGCTTCGCTCGGCACGCTCGGCGTGTTCATCGTCATGATGGCGGTGTTCATGATCGCCAACCCAACCGTCTTCACGACCTGGTATCTCTACAGCTCGGTGCTGACCACGCTGCCGGTCGCGCTGTTCGTGGTGGTGCCGCTGGTCTTCGTCGTTACCTGCGGCGAAATCGACCTGTCGTTTCCGGCGACGATGGGTTTTGCTTCATGGGTCTTCGCGCTGGTCGTACAGGCCGGCTACGATCCGTTTCTCGGCATTGCCGCGGCGCTCGTCACCGGCGTACTGCTCGGTTTCCTGGTCGGCTCGCTGGTGGTCTATGGCGGGCTGTCGTCGCTGATTGCTACGCTCGGCATGAATTTCCTGCTGCGCGGCCTGATCCAGATCATCAACGAAGGCAAGTCGATGGCGCTGACCAACCTTGCCAACAGCTGGGCTTATAAGATTTTCTCCAGCCAGGTTTATGGCATCCCGGTGCAGATCTTCTGGGCTGTCGCCTTCGTCGTGCTGTCGGCGATGCTCTACAACCGCCACCGCTTCGGCGCGCAGGTGAGGGTGGTCGGCGACAATCCCGACAGCGCCCAGCAGATGGGCATCGACGTCAAGCGCGTGCGGGTGAAAGTGTTCGTCTTCGTCGGCATCGGCGCGGCGATCGCCGGCACCTTCTCGGTGATGATCAACTTCACCTGGTGGCCGACCGCCGGCGACGGCTATCTCTTGCCGGTGCTGGCATCGGTGTTCGTCGGCGGCACGCCGACCTGGGGCGGCATCGGCACCGTCGTCGGCGGCGCTATCGGTGCTGTCACCGTGTCCTTCATCCAGACCGGCGTCGTGGCGGCGGGCCTGAGCGGCTTCTACGTGCAGTTCTTCAACGGGCTGATCATCATCCTGTCGCTGCTCGGCCACAAATGGAACCAGGCGCGGTATCGGTGAGGGGTGGAGATTTTTAGCTGGGCGGTCGCTTGTAGGACAACGGGGCAAGCGGGCGCTCAAACCGCAGCCACAAACCCGTCCAGCACGCGCTTCTGACCGGCCTTGTCGAAGTCGATCGTCAGCTTGTTGCCTTCGATGGCCGAAATGTTGCCGTTGCCGAACTTCTGGTGGAAAACGCGATCTCCGACGCTGAAGGCGGATGGCGTATCCGAGACGGATTTGGCGACCAGCTCACCGTCGATGGTGCGGCCTTTGACGCTGGTGCGGCCGGCGCCGTAGCCGGAGTCGGTCTCGCCATAGCCGATGCGCTCGACCTGATGGCCGGAGCGCGAGCCCCAGTTACGGTCGGTCGCTTCAGTGCGGTTGGCTTGCGCGCGCTGCCAGCCCGGCGTCGCGTAGCTGTTGGAGAAGGCGCCGGATTTTTCGGTATTGACGCCGACATTGTCGAAGCGCGAGGCGCCATAGGGATTCTGCCGGCCACCGCGACCGGAGGCGAAAGAACCGCCGCCATAGGAATTGCCATAGCCACCATAGGAATTGCCGCTCTCGGCGACATCGACATGGGCTTCCGGCAGCTCTTCGAGAAAGCGCGACGGGATGGTCGACTGCCACAGGCCATGGATGCGACGGTTGGAGACGAACCACAAATGCAGGTTCTTCTTGGCGCGGGTCAGGCCGACATAGGCCAGACGCCGTTCTTCCTCCAGCCCGGAGCGGCCGCCTTCGTCGAGCGCGCGCTGGTGCGGGAACAGGCCTTCCTCCCAGCCGGGCAGGAAGACGGTCTCGAATTCGAGGCCCTTGGCCGAATGCAGCGTCATGATGTTGACGGCGTCGAGCTCGGCATTCTGCTCGGCGTCCATGACCAGCGCCACGTGCTCGAGGAAGGAGCGCAGCGACTCGTATTCCTCCATGGAGCGGATCAGCTCCTTCAAATTCTCCAGGCGGCCGGGCGCTTCGACCGAGCGGTCGTTCTTCCACATGTCGGTGTAACCGCTCTCTTCCAGAATGGTCTCAGCGAGTTCGGTGTGCGGCGTGGTCTCCAGCGCCTTCTGCCAGCGCTCGAAATTGGCAGCCACCTCGCGCAAGGCGGCGCGCGGCTTAGGCTTCAACTCGTCGCTTTCGGCGAGCTTGGCGGCGGCTTCCAGCATCGGCACGCGCAGCGCGCGCGCCGTGTCGTGGATCTGGCGGATGGTGGTTTCGCCCAGCCCGCGCTTCGGCACGTTGACGATGCGCTCGAAGGCGAGGTCGTCGGCGCCTTGCGCGACGACGCGGAAGAAGGCCAGCGCATCGCGGATTTCCATGCGCTCGTAGAAGCGTGGGCCGCCGATGACCCGGTAGTTGAGGCCGAGCGTGACGAAGCGGTCCTCGAACTCGCGCATCTGGAACGAGGCGCGAACCAGAATGGCCATGTCGTTGAGGTTGTGCTTCTGGCGTTGGTAGGCCTCGATGGTCTCGCCGACGGCGCGGGCTTCCTCCTCGGAATCCCAAGCGGCGTGGACATGCACCTTGTCGTCCTCGGGCTCGTCGCGGTCGGTGAACAGCGTCTTGCCGAAGCGGCCCTCATTGTGGGCGATGAGGTGGGAGGCAGCCCCCAGGATGTGCGCGGTGGAGCGATAGTTGCGCTCCAGCCGGATGATGG
Organism: Mesorhizobium sp. CNPSo 4670; assembly: GCF_057784235.1. Classification (NCBI taxonomy): domain Bacteria; kingdom Pseudomonadati; phylum Pseudomonadota; class Alphaproteobacteria; order Hyphomicrobiales; family Phyllobacteriaceae; genus Mesorhizobium; species Mesorhizobium sp. CNPSo 4670. The sequence continues at coordinate 248,478 of NZ_JBWJFQ010000004.1, forward strand.
TGGCGCCTGGAAAGTCCTTGTCGAAACGCAGGATGTTGTCAATCTCGGCGCCCCGCCAGCCATAGATGGATTGGTCGTCGTCGCCGACGCAGCAGATGTTGACTTTGTTGTCGCTCACGGCCGCAGGCGAGCTTTGCGCGCTGGCCTCCGCGGGGGCGGCCTGGCCGGCCGACGCACGGTCGGGCTTGCGGCCTTCGGCCTGTCGCAGATCCGTCGATGTTGAAGAGCGTCCGGCATCGGGCCGCTGCGCCAGCAGGCGCAGCCACATGTACTGCGCGGTGTTGGTGTCCTGATATTCGTCGACGAGGATGTATTTGAAGCGCTTGTGGTATTCCTTCAGCACATCCGGATTGGCACGGAAGATGCGGATCGGATGGCACAAAAGGTCGCCGAAGTCGCAGGCGTTTAGCGTCTGCAGCCGCGCCTGATAGGCCTTGTAGAGCTCGCGGCCCTTGCCGTTGGCGAAGGCGCGGGCGTCGCCCTCGGCGATGTCGGCCGGGCCTTGCCCCTTGTTCTTCCAGCCGTCGATCATCTGGGCGAACTGCTTGGCCGGCCAGCGCTTGTCGTCCAGTCCCTCGGCCTGGATCAACTGCTTGATCAGCCGCACGACGTCGTCGGTGTCGAGGATGGTGAAGTCGGAGCGCAAACCGGCGAGCTCGGCATGTCTGCGAAGCAGCTTCACTCCAATTGAGTGGAAGGTGCCGAGCCACGGCATGCCTTCAACATTGCCTTCGCCGATCAGGATGCCGATGCGCTGCTTCATCTCGCGTGCGGCCTTGTTGGTGAAGGTGGCGGCGAGGATCTGCGAGGGGAAGGCCTTGCCGGTGGCGAGGATGTGAGCGATGCGGGTGGTCAGCACACGCGTCTTGCCGGTGCCGGCGCCGGCCAGCACCAGAACCGGGCCTTCGGTGGTTTCCACCGCCAGCCTCTGCTCGGGGTTCAGCCCCTTCAGATAGTCCGGCGCATTGTTGTGGCCGCTGCGGGCAGCCATGGCGCGCGCGGCAATGCCCGACGGGGCCGCGGGCCGCGCATTGGGTTCATCGAAAAACGGCATGTCTTCGGAAAAGCCGGACATCTCCCCCGAATGTAGTGATTCGGCGGCGAAAGGCCAGAAGTGTCTACGTTTTGTTCCGCTAAAGTGCCTGATATGGGCTGTTCAGGCCTTGCGATAACCGAGGGCGACGAAAAATCGATGTCCGAATGAGCGCGCCTCGTCCGTCATCACGGCGCCGAGGGCGACCTGCATCTGGTCGTAATAGCGGCGACCGGCGGGTGACGCCAGGAAGGTCGCGTAAAGCTTGAGATCGTCAAGCGGCAAATCCCGGTACATGTAGGCCGCCGATGCCATGACGTCCGTTTCGATGTCATGGCGAAGGCCTTCGGATCGCTGACGCAGCAGGGCCATGATCTGGTCGTCGGGCAGGGGCTTGCCGGCCGCTCCCAGCATCTCGGAAAGCATTGCATAGCCCATGTTCAAGGCCACGGCCTCTCCGGTGTCGACAGCGCTGAGATCGTCCACGAGCTTCTTGTACAGTGCGAGCCGAGCCGGATCCCTGGATGGAAGTTCGCCCAGGATCTTGGGACCTTCGATCGTCTTGCGTTGCCTTTCTTCCGGAGTTGAAGCCTGGATTTCCAGTGCCGTGACATGTTTGCCGAGGGGCGACGCATAGAACGAGGCCAGGTCGGACAGGTCCTGGGCGGGCAGTTTGTCCGTCATGCGCGATTCGATGGCTGCCTCCATCTTGTTCGCGTCAAAGGCGCCTTCCATGGCCGCCGCCAAGGCATCCTGGACCTTTTGCGGCGGCGTTTCCGGCGCCGATTTCACGGCTGCGATGAAACCCGGGCCGATAGCCATCAGCATCTCGTGAAAGCCGTTCGCCTTGTTGATCTCATGCAGCGTCTGTGCAGGCGCAGTCACGGTGAGAGAGACAAGGCAACAGAGTGCAAGCACCAGGCGCGTCAGCGGCGGAACGAATGACGTCATTTGCTTGCTCCTGCGGAGAGATGATGGAGACTGCTGGAAAACTCGACCGCAGGCAAGATGGATTGCCACCTTGGCGTGTGCGTCGCCTTGACAGGCGGGGCGGGCGGGAGAAAGCTGCTCGGAGGGCAGGAACGGGTGCATCGGGCTGTCCTCGGGCGTCGCAAAACGCAACAGTCGAAGGAGTATCATCTTGGCTGTCACCATCACCTCCCTCATCCTTTTCCTGATCGGTCTGGTGCTTGGCGGCGGCGGCATCCGCTTGGCTTCGCTGGGCGGCAGCTGGTACTATATCACCGTCGGCCTCGCCTTCCTGATCGCCGCCTGGCTGTTCTACCGGCGCCGGTCCACCGCGCTGTGGCTCTACGCGGCGATCGTGATCGGCACGCTGGCCTGGGCAGTCTGGGAAACCGGCTTCGACTGGTGGGAACTCGGCCCGCGCGGCGGCATCATCGTGCTGATTGCACTGTGGCTGCTGACGCCGTGGGCGCGGCGGGGGATTACCGGCCCTGACGCACGCGCGCCGCTGATCCTTGCCGTGCTGGCGTCGCTGGCGGTCGCCGGTTATTCAATGACAGCGGATCCGAAGGACATTGCCGGCGAGCTCGACACCGACAAGGTGATCCCCAATGCCAATCTCGGCAACGATGTGCCGGCCGGTGAGTGGCACTATTACGGCCGCACGCAGTTTGGCCAACGCTATTCGCCGCTCGACCAGATCACGCCGGACAATGTCGCCAAGCTGCAGCCGGCCTGGACCTATCGCACCGGCGACGTGAAAGGGCCGGACGATATCAGCGAGACAACGTATCAGGTGACACCGCTGAAGATCGGCGACACGCTCTACATCTGCACGCCGCACAATTTCGCCATCGCGGTCGATGCGGCGAGCGGCAAGGAGAAATGGCGTTACGATCCCAAGATCAAGCTCGACAAGGATCGCCAGCATCAGACCTGCCGCGGCGTGTCCTATTATGCGGATGCCGCAATCGCCGCCGGCCAGCCCTGTGCGACCCGCGTCTACCTGCCGACCTCCGATGCGAGGCTGATCGCGCTCGACGCTGCCAACGGGCAGGTCTGTCCGGCCTTCGCCGAAGGCGGCACGCTGAACCTGTTGACCAACATGCCCTATCCGAAGTCGGGCTATTACTATTCGACCTCGGCGCCATTGGTATCGGGCGGCAAGATCATCGTCGGCGGCGCCGTCAACGACAATTATTCGACGCAGGAGCCGTCCGGCGTCATCCGCGCCTATGATGTCAACACCGGCGCCCTCGTGTGGAACTGGGATTCCGGCAATCCGGACCAGACGACGCCGCTGGCGGCGGGCCAGACCTATACCGCCAACTCGCCCAACATGTGGTCAACGCCCAGCGCCGACGAGAAGCTCGGCCTGCTCTACGTGCCGCTCGGCAACCAGACGCCGGACCAGCTCGGCGCCGGGCGCAGCGACAATGTCGAGAAGTTCTCGTCCTCGATCACCGCGCTCGACCTCAACACCGGGCAGTTGCGCTGGGTGCGGCAGACCGTGCACCACGACCTCTGGGACATGGACGTTCCGGCGCAGCCGAGCCTGATCGACATCACCAAGGCCGACGGCACGGTGGTGCCGGCGCTGGTCGGGCCGACCAAGCAGGGCGACCTCTATGTGCTTGACCGCCGTACCGGCGAGCCGGTGGTTGCGGTCAAGGAAGTGCCGGCGCCCGGCGGCGCCATCGAGGGTGACCACAGCGCGCCAACGCAGCCAGCGTCGGACCTCTCCTTCAATCCCAAGCCGCTGACCGACGCCGACATGTGGGGCATCACCATGTTCGACCAGCTGGCCTGCCGGATCGCGTTGCACAAATTGCGCTATGAAGGCCGTTACACACCGCCTTCGGTGCAGGGGTCACTGATCTATCCCGGCAATTTCGGCACCTTCAACTGGGGTGGCGTCGCGGTCGATCCGGTGCGGCAGGTGCTGTTCGGCATGCCGACCTATCTGGCCTTCACGTCGAGACTCGTCCCGCGCGCGGACGTGCCGCCGCCCGGCAGCGACACCAAGGGCAGCGAGCAGGGGCTGAACCGCAATGACGGCGCTCCCTATGCCGTGGTGATGGGGCCGTTCCTGTCGCCGCTCGGCATTCCCTGTCAGGCGCCGCCCTGGGGCTATGTCGCGGGTGTGGATCTGCGGACTGGCACCATCGCCTACAAGCATCGCAACGGCACCGTCTACGACATGACGCCGCTGCCATTGCCACTGAAGGTCGGGGTGCCGGGCATTGGCGGACCGATGATCACCGCCGGCGGCGTTGCCTTCCTGGGCGCCGCGGTCGACGATTATCTGCGCGCCTATGACCTGACATCGGGCAAGCAGCTCTGGCAGGCCAGGCTGCCGGCCGGCGGGCAATCGACGCCGATGACCTACACCGTCGCCGACGGACGCCAATTCGTGGTCATCGTTGCCGGCGGCCATGGCTCGGTCGGCACAAAGCCGGGCGACTATGTGATGGCCTACGCGCTGCCGAAGTAGGGGAGACTACTTCAAGCCGGCATTGTCTTCACGGATCGACGCCTCAGCTGATCCCGAGATGGCTCTTCAGGCTGGGCACCGAGCCCAGCACCTCGTTGGTCAGGTCGGGTCCGGCGGCGGCCTCGGCCTGCTGTATCAGCGTCGCGCCCGCCTTCTGGATCTGCGCCATGTCGAGGCCCGATGCCTTGAGCGCCGCAATACCGTTGACCAATGCGCCGGCTTTCTCACCGAGAACGCCGCCAAGCGCGCCCTGCAGCGAGGACAGAAAGCCGCCACCGCCGGCCGGAGCGGCGGCCATGACGTCATACTTCTGCGCCAAGGCATCGGCGCCGGGGATCTTGGCGAAGAACGAGGAGGCGCTGGTGCCTTCCGCTTCGTGCTCCAGCACCGAGAATATGGTGCCGACGACCTTTTCCGTCGTCGCCTGGTCGAGACCGGCCTTCTGCGAAACAGTGTTCACGATGTCCTGTACGTCCATGACTTCACCTCAACCCTGGGTTTCGTGTTTGCCGGATGGCGCGGGCGGATGCGAACCTTGACCATGGACCTTCGACTTGCGGCAACGATCGTCGCGCGCAACGCTGGAATGGCGGTCGCGGCAAACAGGAAGGCGGTTGCCAGGATTGGCGAGGGCATGGTCATCGGCGTCGTTCCTTTCCAGATCGGGCCTTTCAGATCAGGACCGTGACCGCGCCGAGGCGCGGCCGACGTCGGTCAGTGTCCTCCACTATTGTGGCAGCGCCATCAAGATTTGTGGCCGATGACCAAAACGTGATGATGCTGGGAGCCTCCAGCCAATTGCGAGGGAGGACGAGTGTCACCGAGCCGTGACTGGACGACAGGAGCCTCGCTCCTATCTTGCGATCGGTACCAAAGCGGATCGAAGGAGCGCGCCCATGACGAAACCTGCCATCACCCAGGCGATGATCGACGCCTATGATGAATACACCCATCTGACGCTCGACCGCCGCCGCTTCATGGAGCAACTGACCCGGCTTGCCGGATCGGGTGCCGCCGCGGCCGCGATCGCACCGCTTTTGGCGGCAAATTCGGCGCAAGCGGCAATCGTCGCCGACAACGATCCACGCGTGAAGGGCGAGGACGTCACATATCCCGGCAGCAGCGGCGAGATGAAGGGCTATCTGGTCAAGCCGGCGAACCAGTCTGGCAAGCTCGGCACCGTCATCGTCATCCACGAGAACAGGGGGCTCAACTCTCATATTCGCGATGTGGCGCGGCGCGTGGCGCTCGAAGGGTTCGTGGCGCTGGCGCCGGACTTCCTGTCGCCGTTAGGCGGCACGCCTGATGACGAGGACAAGGCGCGCGACATGTTCACCAAACTGGATTCCGCGCAGACCGTCGCCAACGGGGTGGCAACGGTCGCTTTCCTCAAGGCCGAAAAGGACGGCAACGGCAAGGTCGGCGCCGTCGGCTTCTGTTGGGGCGGTGGGACGGCAAACATGTTGGCCGTCAACGCGCCCGATCTCAGCGCCTCCGTCGCCTACTACGGCATGCAGCCGAAGGCCGCCGATGTGTCGAAGATCAAGGCTGCATTGCTGCTGCACTATGCCGGCCTGGACGAGCGCACCAATGCCGGCATCGACGCCTTCAAGAAGGAGCTTGATGCCGCGCATGTCGAATACACGGTCTATGTCTATGAAGGCGCCAACCACGCCTTCAACAACGACACCTCGGCAGCGCGCTACGACAAGAAGGCGGCCGACCTCGCCTGGGGGCGCACGATCGCTTTCTTGAAGGAGAAGCTAGGGTAGCCGATCCGCGGCACCGATTGTTTCAGCGCGCCGGCTTGTGGAAGGCAACGCCGGCGACGACCAGCGCAATGCCGAGGCAATCGGTCAGGCTTGGAATCTGGCGCAGCACGATGACCCCTATCAGCGTCGCGGTGACCGGCAGCAGCGACAGCATCAGGGCGAAGCTCGCGCGCGGCAGCCGCGACATGGCGAGCTGGTCGCAGATGTAGGGAATGACCGACGAGCAGATTCCGACGCCGATGGCGGCGAGCAACAGCAATGGCGAGAAGAAGGCCGGCAGCGCGTCGGTGAGGCCGATCGGCAGCACGACGATGAAGGCGATGGCCATGGCCGCGCCGAGGCCCGCTATGCCGTCGCCTGCGCCCGCGCGGGCGACGCGGTGGCCGAGCACGATGTAGCCGACGAACAGCGCGCCGTTGAGGAAGGCCCAGAACAGGCCAAGCGGATCGCTCGACCACTTGACGTCGATGAGCAGCAATGTGCCGGTGACGGCAATGGCAAGGGCGGCAAGATTGCGCGGGCTCCTGAGGCCGATCAGTGCGATGCCGATGGTGCCGACGAATTCGATTGCCGCCACCAGCGAGATCGGCAAGCGGTCGAGCGCCAGGTAGAACGAACAGTTCATCATCGCCAGGCACGCGCCGAAGGCCAGCAACAGCTGCCGCGTCGAGCGATCGGCGCGGGCGAAGGTACGCCATGGACGGGTCAGCGGCGCGAAGATCAGGGCGGCGGTGGCGATGCGCAGCCACGCCATGCCGAGCACGCCGACATGCGGAAACAGCAGCACGGCGAATGCCGGCCCGAGATAATGGAACACGGCGCTGACGCCGAACCAGACATGTGGCGGCAGTCTTGTCGCCAACCCGCCCTGGACAGGGCCGGCAGGGGCAGGGCCTGCCGCGAGAGCTTGCGTTTGATCATCCATCGGATCAGTATCGCAGGCAGTTTTGTCGATTTATATGGGGGATGATTGGCTCTGCTGGCTAGGTTTCGCCCGGATGCAAGGAGTTTTCGATGAAACGCCTTCGAACTGAAAGCACCGACCTCGATGCGGCGGATATGAAGATCCTGCGCCTGCTGGAAAAGGACGCGCGCATCAGCACGGCGGAGCTTGCACGCTCGGTCGGCCTGTCGGCGCCGAGTGTCGCCGAGCGCATCAAGCGGCTGCAGGAGAGCGGCGTGATCGAGGCCTATTCGGTCAGAATCAACCCTGCCGCACTTGGCCTGCCGCTATCGGCATGGCTGCGCATCCGTCCGGTGCCGGGGCAACTGGCTGTGGTGGCCGAGATCATCCGCGACCTGCCGGAGATTGCGCAATGCGACCGGGTGACCGGCGAGGATTGTTTCATCGCGCTGGCGCATGTCGGCTCGGTGGCCGAGCTCGAACGGGTGATCGACCGCATCATCCCCTACGCGATGACCAACACGGCGATCATCCAGTCGTCACCGGTGGTGGCACGCTCGCCGCTGGGAGCGGTGAAGCGCCAATCTTGAGGGCGAGGCCAGTCTTGAGGGCGAGGATGTCGGTCCGAAGGCTTTAAGCGTGGCCGCGCCTCATGCGCGCCTGCTTCAGGATGGCGCGCCAGCGGATCATGTCGAACGGGATCGGCTCGTTGTTGTTGGCGATGTGGAAGATCTCGTTGTTGACGTTCTTGAGCGAGCGCCAGAAATCATAGTCGGTGATGCGCGGATCGGCCACGAGCCTGTCCACTTCGACCTTGATGTCGGTTTTCATGCACGTCCCTCGAACCGGCTTCGCCCGCCGCCGTATCGCAACCCATGAGCATCGTTCTCGACCGCTCCGCTGAGTCGTTCAATGGCTCAATTGGCTTGTTCCCGTTAAAACCTCGGTAAGGTTAACGTGGCCGTCGTGTCGCTTCAAGCGGTCTTGCGGCGAATCCCGATCGAACGGCCGGCGCGCTCCGGCATAGGCAGTGCCGAATGGGCGGCGCGCATGGCTTCGACCTTGGCAAGCACATCGGCGGGGAACGGCGCCACCTTCGGCCCGGCCATGTCGACATGCAGCGAAAGCGATTCCGAGGTGGCGGCGAGCCAGCCGTCGACATGGCGGATTTCCTGGTAGACCCGCAGTCGCTTGTCGTCATGGTCGATCAGCTGGAAGGTGACGGTGACCTTGTGCTCGAGATGCAACTCCTGCACGTAGCAGACATGGACTTCCGCCGTGTAGATGGTGAGGCGGCGGTCTCTGGCGTAGTTCGGCCCCATGCCCATTGCCTCGAAGGCGTCGTCCGAGCAGCGGTCGAACAGCACGTTGTAATAGGCCATGTTGAGATGGCCGTTGTAGTCGATCCAGTCCTTCTCGATGTCCATGGATTGGGAGACGAAGGGGGCGGGGATGGGCATCGAAACTTCCTTGTTCTGGCGCTGGACAGACTGTTGCCGGTGAGACTAGATCGGTCATCGTTTCACGGAAACGCCGAACTGCTCTATCTCCTTGTTTGACGCAATTCCGATGGAAAGCCGTTCCACGCCTTTCCTGGAATTGCCGAGCGCATCATCCATAGATGCACAACAAGGTTGCGCGCTGGTCCATTCGCGGAGGAATTCATGGCTCTGAGCGACCTCAATCCGGTCGAACGCAACGAGGAAGGCATTGCGGCCGTGCTCGGCATCCTCAAGCAGAGGCTCGGCGAGCGCTTCCAGACCGGCCAGGCCATCCGCTCCCAGCACGCCCACACCACCACCTATATTCCGACGCAGGCGCCGGATGGCGTTGCCTTCCCGGAGACGACGGCCGAGGTGCAGGAGATCGTGCGCGCCTGCGCCGCGTATCGGGTGCCGGTGATCGCCTTCGGCGTCGGCTCATCGCTGGAAGGCCACACCAATGCGCCGGGCGGCGGCATCTCGGTCGATACGTCACGGATGAACCGTATCCTGGCGGTCAATCCGCAGGATCTCGACTGCACGGTCGAACCCGGCGTCACACGCGAGGATTTGAACCGGCATTTGCGCGACACCGGCCTGTTCTTTCCGATCGATCCGGGCGCCAATGCCTCGCTCGGCGGCATGGCGGCGACGCGGGCATCCGGCACCAATGCGGTGCGCTATGGCACGATGCGCGAGAACGTGCTGTCGCTGACCGCGGTCATGGCCGACGGCGAGACGGTGACGACCGGCAAGCGCGCGAAAAAGAGCTCGGCCGGCTACGATTTGACGCGATTGCTGGTCGGCTCGGAAGGCACGCTTGGCATCATCACGTCGCTGACACTGAAGCTGCAAGGCATTCCGCAAGCCATCTCCGGCGGCGTTTGTCCCTTCCCGAGTGTCGAGGCGGCCTGCAACGCGGTCATCGCGACGATCCAGATGGGCATTCCGGTGGCGCGCATCGAACTCGTAAACGCACTGCAGATGCGGGCGATGAAGAATTATTCGAAACTCGATTATCCCGAGAGCCCGTGCCTGTTCGTCGAATTCCATGGCAGCGACGCCGGCGTTGCCGAGCAGGCCGAGACCTTCGGCATGATTGCCGAGGAGAATGGCGGCGGCCCGTTCCTGTGGACCAGTGTCGCCGAGGAGCGGACGAAATTGTGGAAGGCGAGGCACGACGCCTACTGGTCGTCGCTGACGCTGCGGCCGGGCGCCAAAGGGCTGTCGACCGATGTCTGCGTGCCGATCTCGCGCTTTGCCGAATGCGTCACCGAGACCGAAGCCGACATCGCCGAGATGGGGCTGATCGCGCCGATCGTCGGCCATGCCGGCGACGGCAATTTTCACGTACTGGTGCTGATGGACGTCGACGACCCCAAGGAGATCGCGCTGTCGGAAAAATTTGTCGCGCGGCTCAACATGCGGGCGATCGCCATGGATGGCACCTGCACCGGCGAGCACGGTATCGGCCAGGGCAAGATCGGCTTCCTGCGTCACGAACTCGGCCATGGCGTCGACATCATGCGCACCATCAAGCAGGCGCTCGATCCGCTTGATATCATGAACCCCGGCAAGATATTGCCGGGCGTCGGCTATTAGATGTCGGCTGCCGGACACAGGCGCCCATGCGCCAGGTCAAACCGGTTCGCTTACTCGACAGGCTTCTGCGGCGCAGTTGATGCAGGCTTCTCCTGCGCGCCCTGAACAAGCGTTTGCAGCATAGGGCGGGTTGGCGCGAAGAACGTCGTCCCGGTGTGCGGCGTGGAGAAATCGAGCAACCGGTCGTAAGCGCCCGGCGGGTCACCGATGTACATTCGCTGCAGCATCTTCTCGATCACCCAGAGATACCTGCTATAGCCGATAAAATAGGTTCCGAATTCCCGTCGCCCCGGCTGGCCGAAAGGCATGTTGTCGCGCAGGATGTCGTATTCGTTGCCATCGGCATCCTCGATGGTGGCAAGCGACTTGTGCGATTTGCGCGGCGCGTCGTCGTCATCGATTTCGATGTTGTCGATCTTGGTGCGGCCGATGATCTCTTCCTGGAGTGGCGTTGGCGTTCGCGCCCACGCATCGAGATCATGCAGATATTTCTGAACGACGACATAGCTGCCGCCGGCGAAATCGGCATCCTCATCGCCGACGAGCGCCGAGGCAGGCAGATCGAGACCGGTGGGGTTGGCCGTGCCGTCGACAAAGCCGAGCAGGTCACGCGCATCGAAATAGCGGAAGCCCGAGACCTCGTCGACGACAGTCACGCTGTCGCCAAGGCTGTCGAGCAGAATGCGCTCGAACTCGAAGCACATATCGGGGCGCTCGGACCGGATGTGGAAGAGAAGGTCGCCCGCTGTCGACGGCGCCGAATGAACCGCACCCTTGATCGGCGCAAACGATCTCAGCTCCAGCGGCCGCCGGTCCGGAGAGAGACGATCCCAGAACTCGCGGCCGATGCCGGCAATGCACGACAGCCGGCCGGAAAGGTCGCGAAATCCGACTGTCTTGACGAGATCGTCAAGCCCGCCGAGCACGGCCGCGACCTTGACGAGAGCGCTCTGCTCGCTTGCGACGGTGACGACAAGAAAGACGGCCGACAACGACAATGGAGCGTCGACGCTTTGGGCATCGATCGGCACGCGGTCCCAGTTCTTCCCTGACATCCGAAAAATCTCCGCTTTTTCCAGGATTTGTTTCAGATCACCCGAGATCACGCAACTGCGGATGAGACATCACGCAACACTGGATGAATTGCCTCTTTATCGACACGTGGATGCGGGTAGAGTGCGGCAGAATTTCAATCAACCCGTTCGGAGCTGATGCTCGCTCGCCTGTTCGTGATCTTCGGTGGCCTGTTCGTGCTGGTGCTGTGTGCGGCGCTGGTGGTGCCGTATTTTATCGACTGGACCGGCTACCGCGCCGAATTCGAGCGGGAGGCCAGCGCCATTCTCGGCCGCAAGGTGACCGTGCAGGGCGATGCCACGGCGCGGCTGTTGCCGTTTCCCTCGGTGACCTTTTCCAACGTCACCGTCGCCGGTGGCCCGAATGGCCAACCTGCCATGACCGTCGAGACGTTTTCGATGGATGCGGAGCTGGCGCCCTTCCTGCGTGGCGAGGTGCTGATCTTCGACATGCGGCTGGTGCGGCCGAAAGCGACCATCGATATTGCCAGCAACGGTACCGTCGACTGGGCGATGCGGCCATCCTCGCCCTTCGACCTCAACCAGATCTCGATCGAAAAGCTGACGGTGACGGAAGGGCAGATCAAACTCAGCCATGCCGCTGGTGGGCGCAGCCATCTCATCTCCGAGATCAATTCGACGATCTCGGCCAAGTCGCTGGCCGGGCCATGGCGCATGGACGGTACACTGCGGCTCGACGGTCTTCGCGCCACGGTCGTGGCGTCCACTGGAAAGGCCGAAGGCACCGGACAGATGCGGCTTCGGCTGAAGGCTGATCCCGATGCCTATCCGCTGGTCATCGAAACCGACGGCAATGCCGGCATCGTCAAGGGTGCCGCCGTCTACTCCGGCCAGTTCAAGATCTCCGGTGCCGACAAGAACAGCGCCGCGTTGCGTGGCAACGACGGCGAGACGGTGAAGGTCAGTGCCGGCAAGCCCGATCCAGGCTTTCGGCTGAATGGTAAGTTTTCGCTCGATCACCAGAAGCTCGGTGTCGACGAATTCCGCTTCGAGACCGGACCGCTGGACAATCCCTACACCGCCGACGGCAAGGCTTCGGTCGATCTCGGCCTGAAGCCGAGCTTCGCCATCGAGGCCAGTGGCGCGCAGGTGCAGTTCGACGAGGCGGTGGGCGCCGAGGCCGGCGCCGGCGCGACGCTCGACCAGCGCATCGCCGCGCTCGAACAGGCGTTGCACGAGATGCCGAAGCCGACCATACCCGGCACCGTCGAGGTCAAGCTGCCGGCGGTGGTCGCCGGCGATACCACGGTGCGCGACGTCCATCTTTCCGCCGAGCCGACCGATGGCGGCTGGCTGGTGGAATCGCTCGCCGCGACACTGCCAGGCCGCACCACGCTGGAGGCCAACGGCATGCTCAGCGTCGAGGATCATTTCGGATTCACCGGGTCGCTGCTGCTGGCCGTGGCGCAACCTTCAGGCTTTGCCGCCTGGCTGTCGAAGGATGTCGACGAGGCGATCCGCCGTCTGCCCGCCGCCGGTTTCAAGGCCACGGTCGATCTCACGGAAAAGCGCCAGGCCTTCAGCGATCTCGAACTGATCCTGGGCAAGGCGAAGTTTTCCGGCACTATCGATTCCAGCCAGCCTGACGATGCCAAACCGTCGGTGCTGATGCGGCTCGAAGGCGGTGAGCTCGATGTCGACGGGCTGGCGGCCTTCGCCTCGATCTTCGTCAGCGACAAGGGCGCCAATCGCTTTGCCGACCGCGACCTCGATTTCCAGATCAAGGCCGGGCCGGTCAGCGCCGGCGGCCTGACCGCCGACACGGTCGATACGGCGCTGAGGCTGCGCGACGGGTTGCTTGAAATCGACCGGTTGTCGTTGGGCGGGCTGGCCGGCGCCTCGATCAGCGCCACCGGCCGGATCAAGGATTTTCCGGCAAGTCCGACCGGCAAGCTCGACGCTTCGGTGGTTGCCGTCGATCTCAAGCCGCTGGTCGACGTCGCCGCCCAGCACTATCCCGACAATGCCGTGCTTAAGGGGCTGGCGAGCCGTGCAGCGGCCTATCCCGAGTTGTTCCAGGATGCGCGCGTCGACCTTGTGGCAAGTGCCGCCGACAATGGCGATGGCACCACGGGGCTGGCGGTGAGCGGCCAAGGCAAGGCCGGCGGCTCGGCCTTTTCGGCGTCGCTGTCGGGGAAGGGAGCAGCGGACAAGCTGCTCGAAGCGCCGGTGACGCTGACCTTCAACGCCAGGAACCCCGACGCCACGGCGCTGCTGGCGCTCTACGGCCTGCCGGCGCTGCCGCTCGGCATGCTGGGCGAGGCGAGCACGGACGTTCAGGCCAAGGGCACGCTTGGCGGCGGCCTAGCGACGACTTTCAGCCTCGCAGGCAACGACTTCAAGGCCCATTTCGAGGGAACCGTTGCAGACACGCCGCAAGGGGCTACCGCCAAAGGCAAGCTTAGCCTCGATGCCGCCGACATCGAGCCGTGGCTGATGACGACCGGCATCGGCCTGCCGGGCATGGGCGCGGGCATGTCGGCGTCGCTCACGGCGCAGGGCGACTATGGCAACGGCCTGCTGGTGCTGGACAATCTCAACGGCGCCCTCAACGAGGCGGCGGTGTCCGGTGACGTCAATGTCGACGTCAAGGACGGCGTGCCGCATCTGGCCGGCGCACTGGTGCTCGACGAACTTGACCTCGATCCGATGGCTGTGGCGCTGTTCGGCGATTCTGCTTTTCTTGCCAATAAGGGTGGGGGCGACAAGAATGGTGGCTGGCCGGCTGCTCCGTTCAGCCAGAAATCCAGCCTGCCATTCACCGCCGATCTCGACCTGACGACGGCGGCACTTGCCGCCGGGCCGTTCGCCACCGCCTATGACGCCGGCTTTTCGCTCAAGCTCGACCAGGAAGGCATCCGGGTTTCGGATCTCAAGGCGAAATTCCTCAATGGTGCGCTGACGGGCCTGTTCGAATTGAAGAACAATGACGGCACCGGACTTTTCACCGGCCAGATGAAACTGGCGGGCGCCGATCTGGCGACCGTGCTGCCGAATGCCGGCATAAGCGGCAATGGTGATTTCTCGACGGCACTGTCGACCAGCGGCAAGTCGGTCGATGCGATGGTGGCGGCTCTGTCCGGCTCCGGCACGGCGGCGCTGAAGGGCTTGCAGGTCGCCGGCGTCAATCCCGATGCGTTCAACGCGTTTCTCGCCAAGGCGGATGCGATAGGGCGCGACATCGATGCGGCCAAGACCGCCGCCTTCGCGCCGCAAATCGCCGCCGATGGCAGTTTTGCCGCAAAGGATACATCTGTCGCCTTCACGGTTGCCGGCGGCACGGTGCGGGCACCGCCGATCAGCTTGGAGAATCCGGCGGCGACCTTGTCCGCCGACATCATTGCGGACCTCAACGCAGCCATGGTTTCCGCCAAGGGAGCGATCACCTATCGGCCCGGCGACGACGCGCTGGTCGGCTCCGATCCGGTGATGAACTTCACCGCCGAGGGGCCGTTCGGCGCCGTGAAACGGCAGTTCGACAGCGAGCCGCTGGCACAGTTCCTGACCCAGCGCGCGCTTGAAAGGGAACAGCAGCGCGTCGAGGCGATGCAGGCGGCCCTGCTCGAAAAGCAGCGGCTGCGGCGCGAGGTGCGCTACTACGCGGCGTTGCAGGACGAGCGCGACAGGGCGGCCGAGGAACTGCGCCAGCAGGAGGAAGCAGCGCGGCTGAAAGCCGAGGCCGACGCCAGGGCAAAGGCCCAAGCAGATGCGCAGGCCCAGGCTGAAGCGGATGCAAAGGCGAAAGCCGATGCCGAAGCGAAAGCCCAGGCCGACGCCAAGGCCGCGGCCGAGCAGCAGGCCGCCGACGAGGCAGCCAAGGCGCAAGCAGACGAAGAAGCGAGACGCATCGCCTCGCAGGAAAAGGCAAGGCTCGAGGCCGAACGCAAGGCCGCGCAGCAGGCGCCGAAGGTAGAGCGTGCGCCGCTACCGGAGGCCAACGACAATCCGCCGCCGGCCAAGCCCAAGTCCAATCCGTTCACCATCGACAATCTGCTGAAGTCGTTGCAGTAGCGCAAACCGCCGCCGGCGCGCCGAACAATTGCGTCAGAGGACGGACATCTCGGCGCTGTCCGCGACGTAGCGAGCGTGACGAAAATCGCGAATGGCGGCAAGCCTGCCCTCCTGCCATCCCAGCAGCACGAAGTAGGAGGGCCGCGCCGCCGGATCGTTGGGATCGCAGACGAGGACTGCCGGCCTCCCTTCGACAAAGCCCGGCGCGAACCGCCAGTCCTGGACGCTCGAATAATTGTGGAAGTAGGTGCCGACTTCCTTGCGCCCGTTCAGCCGCGCCCTGGCCACCAGTTCCAGCCGCACCTCATCCGCCAGCATGTCGCGCACCGCGTCGAAATCGCGGGCGTTGAAGCGATCGATGTAGGCGTCGAGGAGCAGGCGTTCGGACGCACTCAGCCTGGGGGAAGGGCGATCCTCGGGTTCATCGGCGAGTTGTCGCAGGCGGCCGCGGCCACGATGCAGCGCCGCCTTGATGGCCGGAATGCTGGTGTCGAGCATGGCGCTGATCTCCTGCAGCGAATAGCCCAGAACGTCCATCATAATGACGCTGCTTCGCTGCGCGACGGGAAGGCGCATGAAGGTGTGCAGGCCGGCGGCCGCGGCCTGACGGTCGACGGTGGGGTTGGCCGGGTCGACGATCATGTCCGGATCCTCATCGGAAAAGGCCTTTTCACGGGCGCGACGGCGCAGGAAATCAAGCGCCGCATTGTGGGCGATGCGGAACAGCCAACCCTCCGGATTCGCTATCGGGCCGGTGTTGGGCAGAGCTTCGAACGCCTTGGCCAGGGCTTCCTGCAGCACGTCTTCACCGTCGATGGCCGAGCCCGTCATGCGGGCGCAGTAGCGGTGCAGCTTGGGGCGCAATTCTCCGAACAGCCGATCGAACGGCTCGCGGATATCGCCAGGGATGTTCATGCGCCTCTATCCCGACTACTCGCCCAGCATCCGATAGCTGCCCACCACGATCATTTCCTCACGTTGTGGGCGCTCAATGCAACGGTCGCGGATGCCGTTCTGAAAGGCCTCGAATGCCGCAAGCCCGGTGATGAGTTCGGCATGGGCATCAGTTTCCGTTTCGACCAGATGGACAAAGGTCCCGTCGACGGCCCGCAAAGTCATATAGCGAACGCCGTCCGGAGATTTGTTGCTCAGTTCCTGGAACACGGCCTTGATCAGCCGCTCGTTCTCATCGGCCAGCTCCGGCTTGGTCTTGTAGCGTATCAGATGGCGTTTCATCTTGATTGTTCCTTGGATCGTATTTCGCCTTGCCGGCCCACTCTTGTCGAGACGTTCCCGGGAAGCCCAAGGATTCGGGGTGCCAGGAATAATTCGCAGCCGTAATGCACGACGCCGGCGCGTCACTCGTTGACGAGCAGGCGCTTGAGCATGGGTTCAATGCGCGACAGCTCGTCGAGATGTGCTGCCGACAGCTCGGCCAGACAGTCGTCGGCGCGCTCGGTCAGCTGTAGCAGCACGCGGCGATGGTCATCCTTGTCCTGGTCCCTTGCCACCAGCCCTGCCTCGCAAAGGCGGTTGATCAGCTCGACGGCGCTGTGATGGCGAATGCGCAAGCGCTCCGCCAGATCGCCAACCGTCACCGGTCCGCCGTCCGGGAATCCCTTGATTGCCAGCAGCGCCTGATGCTGGCGCGGCGTCAGGCCGGCGCCTTCCGCCTGGATTTGGCTGAATTCGAGGAAGCGCCGGATCAGGTAGCGAAATTCGGACAGCCGCTGGTAGTCGGACTGCTTGATGGCGGGGCGAGGTTTCTGCGGCTGCGTCATACCAGACATTTGTTCGTTTTCCCGGAAAGCTCAAACGGATTTCGAGCAAAATCGGCTTGAATATTTATATCGTGTTACGATACATAGCCAGCCGACAAAGCCGGCTGGCCACCTCGACCATGCCGCGAGATACGGCTCGCCGCCAGAAAGCAAAGTCCGTCATGCAGCCCAATCACTCCAATCCCGGTCATCTCAGGGATTTCACCACCGATGCCAGGGTGCTGCTCGTCGCCGCCATCGCCGTGGTGGTGGCGACGGCGGGGCTGTCTGCCGGCATCGCGCTTTTGAAACTGATCCGGCTTGCCACCAACATTGCCTATTTTGGCCAGTTTACGCTTGCCGATCTGAAGCTACAGGACACGCCGCTTGGACTTGCCTCTGTGGTCGTCCCGGTGATCGGCGCGCTGATTATTGGGGTGATGGCGCGCTTCGGCAGCGAGAAGATCCGCGGCCACGGTATTCCAGAGGCCATCGAGGCGATCCTGCTCGGGCGCTCGAGGCTCGACGCCAAGCTTGCGGTCCTGAAGCCGCTGTCGTCGGCGATTTCGATCGGCTCGGGCGGCCCGTTCGGCGCCGAGGGCCCGATCATCATGACGGGCGGCGCGATCGGCTCGCTGATCGCCCAAATGCTGCCGGTCAGCGACAATGAGCGCAAGACGCTGCTGGTGGCAGGTGCGGCGGCCGGAATGACCACGGTCTTCGGCACACCGATCGCGGCCATCATGCTGGCGGTCGAACTGCTGCTCTTCGAATGGACCCCGCGTAGCTTCATTCCCGTGGCGGTCGCGGCAATCATTGCCGAGGTCGAGCGCACCATGCTGCATCTGCCCGGGCCGATCTTTCCGTTTCAGGGCGGCATGGAGGTGTCCTTCATCGGCCTTGCCGGCTGGGTCTCGATCGGTGTTGCGGCCGGCCTGTTGTCGTGGCTGCTGACGCAGATGGTCTATGCCTGCGAGGACGGCTTCCAGAAGCTGCCAATTCACTGGATGTGGTGGCCGATGCTGGGTGGCCTGGTGGTCGGCCTAGGCGGACTGATCGAGCCGCAGGCGCTCGGCGTCGGCTATGACAACATCACCGACATGCTGGATGGCCGCACGGTCGCCACCGCGGCACTCATCCTCCTTGTGGTCAAAGCCATAATCTGGTCGGTGGCGCTCGGTTCGGGAACGTCCGGGGGCGTGCTGGCACCGCTGCTGATCATGGGTGGTGCGATGGGAGCCGTGCTCGCCGGCGTTTTGCCCGCGGCCGATCCGGGCTTCTGGGCGCTGCTGGCGATGGCCGCCACCATGGGCGGCACGATGCGGGCGCCGTTGACCGCAACGTTCTTTGCCGTCGAGCTGACCGGCGACACGCACATGCTGGTGCCGCTGATCGCAGCCTGTGCGGCGGCACACACCGTCACCGTGCTTTTGATGAAGCGTTCGATCCTGACCGAGAAGATCGCCAGAAGGGGACATCATCTGGTTCGCGAATACCGTGTCGATCCCTTCGCCCTGACCAGGGTGCGCGAGGTGATGACCTCTCAGGTCGAGAGCGTATCTGCTGCGATGACGCTGCATGGCGCGGCGGCATTCCTGACGGCGCCGGAAACGCGGCATCCGAGCTTTCCCGTCGTCGACGAGAACGGGCATGTGATCGGTCTCATCGATCCGCCCGCGATCCTGCGCTGGAGACGCGCCGGCAGGCACCGTACCACGACGCTTGGCGAGCTGCTCGCCGGCAGCAAGATCACGCTGGCCTATCCGGATGAATATCTGGAGGGTCTCTCCGACAAGCTGCTGCTGGCCAACGTGTCCCATCTGCCCGTCGTCACCCGAGAGGGCCTGCAGCTGGTCGGTTATGTCGGCTGGAAGGATCTGATGCGCGTGCGGTCGAGGAAACAGGCCGAGGAACGCGATCGCTCGACCCTGCTTGGCTTCGGCACCAGACGCAGGAAAAGGCGGACGCGGTCGAGAGCCTCTAGGAGCAATTCCAGGAAAAGGGTTTAGCGGTTTTCCGTCCGAAAGTGCTTCAAACAACGAGTTAGAGCGGTTCGCCGTTTCCGGGAAGTGTCTAGCGGTTTCCGTCCGGAAGTGCGTAAAGACAAAGATTTAGCTGGCGCCGCGCTTTGCCCACTGCAGGACAAAGAGCCGGAGAGCCGAAGACAGGTTGGTGTCGCGGGGCCGCGTCTCGTCGACTTCGGCGACAAGACCGGCGAGCGTCAGCTTCCTGATCGATGCGATCGCGACGAGATCGTCATAGAAGGGCTTTTCCAGCGAATAGCTGGTGCGGTGACCGCGAATGGTCACCGAGCGCTTTTCGACGGCGCTCACGGCGGAGTGCTCATTTTGCTCTAAGCATCGGATTCATCCGGAAGCCGCCGCGCACTTTTCGGTCCGATGCTCTGGTTGTCTTTGTCGTCAAAGGGTTCGCGACGGTGGCCAGCGACGAATTTGTCGCTCTTGTCGGCGATCATGCGGTCGCGTTCCTTTTCGGCCTTGGAACGACCGTGCAGCGCCCGGTTCTGTTCGGCGACGCGCAGTTTCTCGTCCCGCGCCTTCTGCTTGCGGGCCTGGCGGAGGTTGACGATGTCGGCCATGGCGCGAAGCGTGGATTATTTCTTGCGGAAGGCGTCGAGCGAGACCACTTCGGCGCCCTTGGTGGCGGCGTCGGCAGCAGCGGGCTTCTTCTCCTGCTCGGCGGCGGCGGCCTTCTTCTCGGCCTTCGGCTTTTTCTCAGAGACGATGGTCAGCGGCTCGGGCGAGGCTTCAGCGGCTAGTTCCTCGGCAGCCACACCGTCCGTCTTGACGTCGAATTCGAGTTCGAAATTGACCGAAGGATCATAGAAGCCGCGTACGGCCGAGAAGGGGATTTCGAGTTTCTCCGGCACGTCGGAGAAGGACAGGCCGACCTCGAAGCCGGTGTCGGTCACCTTAAGGTCCCAATACTGGAACTGGATGACGATGGTCATCTGCTCGGGATAGCGCTCGCGCAGCCGCGACGACACGCGCACGCCCGGCGCGCCGGTCAGAAAGGTGATGAAAAAGTGGTGGTTGCCGGGGAGGCCGGTGCGCGCGACTTCGGCCAGGACCTTGCGCATGACGCCGCGCAACGCCTCCTGGGCGAGAATGTCGTAGCGGATGTGGTCGTCGGCCATGTGGCGGTCGGGTTCCGTTGAATCGTCCGCATAGCTGTAATCAAGCTTGAGCGCGGCGTAAACCGCATATAGACCACCTCCGCACCGAGACGAGGACTATTGCCGACGATTTGATCGCTCAGGCGCTGGCCAGCGCGGCCTGCTTTTCAACCGATGCGACGGACCGGCGCTTGCCAAACGCACGCAGGAAGGTGCGCACGCCATTGGTCGCCGACTGGAGCACCTCGTCCTCGCTCGGCGTGCCGCCGAGCATGAAGGTCGTTTGCAGCTCGGCATTGACGAGGCCGAGAAACTGGCGTGCCGCTACATCGGGATCCTCGATCGCGAGGTAACCGCCATAAGCCAGCCGCGCGAAGCGGGCGGCGATTGCCGGCCATGTCCGGCCTGGGCCCTGCTCGAGCCACTCGGCAAACAGTTCGGGATAGCGCTCGCCTTCGGTCTGGATCAGCTTGCGCAGGAATTTTCCGTCGCGGTTGCAGATGCAGTTCTGGTTCAGGCGCACGGCAAAGCCGATCAGGTCGGCTTCGAGGTCCTTGGGTTGATCGGGGAAGGTAGCAATGGTGGCGAAAATGCCGGTATTGCAGCGCTCGGTCAGATCGCGCACCACGGCGACGAACAATTTTTCCTTGTCGCCATGATGGTTATAGACGGTCTGGCGTGAGACGCCGGCCTCGACCGCGATCAGGTCGATGTTGGCGCCGGCATAACCTTCGCGGCAAAAGACTCCAGCGGCGGCGTCGACGATCGATATGCGCTTGGCCTCATGGCCGCGTGGCGGGAAAGTGTCAGGAGAAACGTGCATCTTCATCGAAATCTATATAGAGGTGATTGACGAATTAGACAAGAGTGTCTAAATTTGTGGACACAATATGAAGAGATTTGGCTCCGGAGAGACGAAGAGAATTCGCTCTTGGAGAGTCGGAATTTTCAGGGGATGGAACGTCCTTGGGTTACCCGCCGGCCTGCGGCGGCAACCAGATTCGAAAGAAGCCTTTATCATGAGTCCCAAATTCCTCCGCATCGCGGTCGTGCTCGGCTTGTTGTCCGCCATCGGCCCGTTCGCCATCGACATGTATCTGCCCGCGCTGCCTTCGATCGGCGCGGATCTGCACGCTGGCACTGCCGCCGTGCAGATGAGCCTGTTGATCTTCTTCCTGTCGATGGGTTTTGGCCAAATCGTCGTTGGGCCGATCTCCGACATGGTCGGCCGCAAGCTGCCGCTCTATGGCGGCCTTGCGCTGTTCATGATCGGCGGCATTGGCTCGGCAATGGCGCCGACCATCGAATGGCTGATCGCTTTCCGCTTCCTGCAGGGCCTTGGCGCCAGCGCCGGCATGGCCATACCACGAGCCATCGTGCGTGACCTGCACACCGGCAATGAGGCTGCCAAATTGATGTCGCTGCTGATGCTGGTGTTTTCGGTGTCGCCGATCCTGGCGCCGCTGACCGGCAGCCAGATCATCGAGAATTTCGGCTGGCGCGCCGTGTTCTGGACGGTGACGGGTGCGGCAGTGCTTGCCACCATCCTGTTGGCGACTTCGCTCAAGGAGACGCGGCCGGTGGAAGACCGCGCCGGATCCTCCTTTGCAACCGCGCTTTCCGGCTACCGCTTTCTGATGGGTGATCGCAACTTCCTCGGTCTGGTGGCGATCGCCGGTTTCGGCATTGCGAGCTTCTTCGTCTATCTGTCGAGCTCGTCGTTCATCCTGATCGATCATTACGGGCTTTCGCCTTCGGTCTACAGCGTGTTCTTCTCGATCAATGCGGTCGCCTTCATCGGCATGTCGCAGCTGACCGGTCTGCTGGCCGAGCGGTTCGGGCTGCGGCGCGTGGTGCGAGTCGCGGTGACTGGCTACGCCACGACGATGGTGGTGCTGTTCGCAGTGATGGCCACAGGCATCGACCGGCTCGACGTGATGGCGGCGTTGCTGTTCGTCGGCTACGGCTTCCTCGGCCTGGTCATCCCGACCACCTCGGTGCTGGCCATGGAAGAGCATGGCGAGATCGCCGGCACGGCTTCGGCGTTGATGGGCACGCTGCACTTCGCCATCGGCGCGCTCGCCATGGGCGTCGCCGGGGTGTTCTTCGACGGCACGCCGCTGCCGATGGTGGCCGGCATCACGCTTTGCGCGGTGATCTCCTTCACGCTGGCCAAGGTCACGCTCGGCCGCTCGCGCGAAGCCGTCGAGGCACCGGCGGAATAAGCGATTGCAATCGATGAAAAGGCCGGGCTTGCCCGGTCTTTTTTATCTCAATCCTGCCTCGGTCAGCACAAATCGAAGCCGGACCTCGACCGGCGCCAATGGCAGCGGGACCAGCTCGTAACCCAGTTCCGTATAGACGCCGACCAGCGCATGATAAGTGCGCTCGGCCTCGTCGAGCGTCTGCTTTCTCTCGGCATCCTGCGTGAAGATGTCAGGCCATGGCGGAGCAATGAAGACGCGGCCGGCGTAGCGGAAGCGTTCGGCGGCATGCATGAATTGCTCGGGAACGGGCAGGTCGGTCAGGCGCAAATAACCAAGTGTGTCCGGCACGCCGCGATCGAAAAAGACCGGGCCTGTCTGGTCGCACGCGACCTGATAGGAGCGCATCTCCCACGACAGCATCAACTCGGCAAACAGCGCGCGATCGTGCCAGGGCACGGCGGTCCCGCCTATGGCGGACTGGTCGCGGATGATGGCGCGGCAGGCTTCGACCGAAGTGGCGAAGCCTGCCCGGCGCAAGGCTTCGATCAAAGTCGTCTTGCCGGAGCCGGGACCACCGGTCAGCACGAAGAATCGATCTGAATCGTTTTGCATCTTTTGTCCATGGAGAAGGGGTACGCGGTGCTGCGCCCTTCGCGGCCATGGCGGTGCAAAGGGGCTGATCAGCCGAAGCTGTCGTTCCGCGTGAGGCGTATTGAAAGAGGGGAGAAGTGGAGGTTTCTGTTGCCAGGTACCTCCGAACCCCGCCTAGAAGTGCGAACCTCTAGGACTTGAATTGAAGCTATCGCACCGCATTAAGCAGCGAGACGTGCTTCCGCATAGTTGTCGTTGGCAACTATAAGTTTAGCCCGATGACGGTGGTACAATGCCGGGCAAAAGTACGATCTTTACACCTTCGTCGATCCTATTTCGCCCCCAGCAAAAACCGCCCTGTCTCAGCAGCGGCTTTTGGTGGAGGCGCCGGGTACCGCCCCCGGGTCCGAACGGCTTATTTCATCGCCCATTTATCGCCATAGTCGGTCAAGCCGACAAAACGAATATAGGGGCCGATGGTGGAAAATGAAAGGCCGCAATGGCACTTTGTCCCCATGCCAAAACCGCATCGCCAAGGGTTGACTTGGGCGCGGTCTCAACCGAAGCTTTGCGACGGTGAGGAGTTACCGACCTAGCGCATAAGTTGCAGCAGCGCGCCACAGCCCTCATCGATCGGATTCGTGGCGCCGACGAGGGGAATTCTGATGGCCGACTATCTTGCAGACGTGAAGAAATACGACGCCGCGGCAAGCGCCGACGTGGTCGACAAGATCGTGAAGCATCTGGGCATTGCGCTCAGGAACCGCGATTCCTCGCTGGTGTCCTGCACCGACCCGAAGGAACTCGACCGCGTCAAGGCCGGCTGGGTGTCAAAAAAGCTTGGCATATCAGACGACAAGAAGGCTGATGCGTCGATCGAAAAGGTCTGCGAGGCGATGGCCGCCGACAACACCAAGAACCGGGTGACTTTCTACTATCTGGTCGCCAAGGATCTGGGTAAGCTCGGCTCCCTCTGAGACCTTTTGATAATTCTACTCTGGCGGCCGACTAACGCGGTTTTCTGCGCTTCCTACAGCGCCGTGCGTCCTTTCGGACGCGCAAAGGATGCTGTGGCACTTTTTGGTTTTGCGCATGATCCTAGCGTGGCGTCAGCCCACACATGCGCTATGATTGGTAAAATCTCGAATCGAGCCGGAACCGATGCGCCAATATCTTGACCTCTTGCAGCATGTGCTGGACAACGGTGCCGATCGCGGTGATCGCACCGGCACCGGCACGCGCTCCGTGTTTGGCTACCAGATGCGTTTCGACTTGGCGCGCGGCTTTCCCGTCACCACCACCAAGAAGCTGCATCTCAAGTCTATCATCCATGAACTGCTGTGGTTCCTGGCCGGTGACACCAACATCAAATACCTCACCGACCATGGCGTTTCGATCTGGGACGAATGGGCCGACGAGAATGGTGATCTCGGCCCGGTCTACGGCAAACAATGGCGCTCGTGGCCGGATGGCCATGGCGGTTCCATCGACCAGATAGCAAATCTTTTGAAGGAGATACGCCGCAATCCTCAATCGCGGCGGCTGATCGTTTCAGCCTGGAATCCGGCCGAAGTGGAAGCCATGGCGCTGCCGCCATGCCACTGCCTGTTCCAGTTCTATGTTTCCGAAGGCCGGCTTTCCTGCCAGCTCTACCAGCGCTCCGCCGATATCTTCCTCGGTGTGCCGTTCAACATCGCTTCCTACGCGCTGCTGACTTTGATGGTGGCGCAGGTGACCGGGCTGACGCCAGGTGATTTCGTCCATACGCTCGGTGACGCGCATCTCTACGCGAACCATTTCGAACAGGCGCGCGAACAATTGCAGCGCACGCCAAGGGCGCTGCCGACAATGTGGATCAATCCCGAGGTGAAGGACCTGTTCGCCTTCCGCTTCGAGCATTTCCGGCTGGAAAACTACGTCGCCGACGCGACCATCAAGGCGCCGATCGCGGTCTAAGTCCCGCCGATCGGCTCACCCTCGAAATCAGGCACCGATCAGTCGATGCCGACCATCACGTCCGAAGCCTTGACCACGGCATAGGCCTGCTTGCCCTTTTCGAGCTTAAGATCGGCGACGGCCTCGTTGGTGATCGAAGCGGTGACGACGGCGCCGCCAATGTCGATCCGGACATGCGAAGTGGTGGCTCCCTTGACGATCTCGGTGACCGTTCCCTTAAGGATATTGCGAGCGCTGATCTTCATCGGAGTTTCCTTTCCAGTACTGGGGCCTTCCCTTGTTATATTCATGCGGATATATCGGTTGGCAGGCTTCGAGCCGATCGGATGTCAAACCCAGGGGAGTTTTCCATGACGCGCAAAGGTTTCGGATTGAAAGCGATCGCCATTGGCGGTTTTGCCGCGACGCTGATGGCGGCAGTGCCGGCCGCGCATGCGGAAGACAAGGTGGTGGTGTTTGCCGCGGCCAGCCTCAAGGACGCGCTCGACGCGGTGAACAAGGCATGCGAGCCCGATGTCGGCGAGGCCGCGACTGTCTCCTACGCCGCAAGCTCGGCGCTGGCCAAGCAGATCGAGGGCGGCGCACCTGCCGACGTCTTTATTTCGGCCGACCTCGACTGGATGAAATATCTCTCCGACAAGAAGCTGACCAAGCCGGACACCGAAGTGAAGCTGCTCGGCAACGAGATCGTGCTGGTGGCTCCGAAGGACTCGACGGTTGAAACCAAGATCGAGAAGGGTTTTGACCTTGCCAAGCTGATTGGCGACGGCAAGCTGGCCATGGGCGACTTCAAGGCTGTGCCGGCCGGCAAATACGGCAAGGCCGCACTTGAATCGCTCGGTGTCTGGTCGTCGGTCGAAGGCAAGGTGGCGCAGGCCGAGAATGTGCGCGCGGCGCTAAAGCTGGTTTCGACCGGCGAAGCCGCCCTCGGCATCGTCTACGCCACCGACGCGCACGCCGAAAAGGGCGTCAAGGTGGTCGGCACCTTCCCGGAGGATTCGCATCCGCCGATCATCTATCCGGTTGCCCAGACCGCCGATTCGAAGGACAAGGATACGCCGGCTTTCCTGAAATGCCTGCAGTCGGGCAAGGCTGGTGCGCTGTTCAAGGAGCAGGGATTTACTGTCCTGACGCCGAGCAATTGAGGTACGAAACCAACGCATGAACTGGCTGCTGGACCTCACTCCCGACGAATGGAATGCGGTCCGGCTGTCGATCAAGGTGGCGACGGTGGCGATGCTCGCCAGCCTGCCGCCGGGCATATTGATCGCGCTGCTGCTTGCCCGAGGACAATTCTGGGGCAAGACGCTGCTCAACGGCGTCGTGCATCTACCGCTGATCCTGCCGCCGGTGGTGACCGGCTATCTGCTGTTGCTGACCTTCGGCAAGCGAGGGCCGGCCGGCGCCTTCCTGGCCGAGCATTTTGGCATCGTCTTCTCGTTTCGCTGGACGGGTGCGGCGCTCGCTTGCGGCGTCATGGGCTTTCCCCTGATGGTGCGCGCGATCCGGCTGTCGATCGAGGCGGTTGACCGCAAGATGGAAGCGGCGGCGGGAACGCTCGGCGCAAATCCCTACTGGGTGTTCGCCACCATCACGCTGCCGCTGACCCTGCCCGGATTGATCGCCGGCGCCATCCTGGCTTTTGCCAAGGCGATGGGCGAGTTCGGCGCGACCATCACCTTCGTGTCCAACATCCCCAACGAGACGCAGACACTGCCGTCGGCGATCTATACCTTCACGCAAGTGCCGGGCGGTGATGAAGGCGCGCTCAGGCTGACGCTGATCTCCATTGTCATCTCGATGGCCGCATTGGTCGCTTCGGAGGTGCTGGCACGGCGTGTCGGACGGCGGATGGACATTGAATGACCGTCCTTGTCGACATCAGCCATCGCCTCGGCGATTTCAGCCTCGATGTTCGCTTTGAGAGCGCCGGGCGGCTGACGGCGTTGTTCGGACCCTCCGGGTCCGGCAAGACGACGCTGATCGACATGATCGCCGGGCTGATCCGGCCCGACAAAGGGCGCATCGAGGTCGATGGCCGCGTGCTGGTCGACACGGGCGCTGGCATTTTCGTGCCAAAGCACAAGCGCCGCATCGGCATGGTGTTTCAGGATGCGCGGCTGTTTCCGCATATGAGCGTGGCCAGCAATTTGCGCTATGGCCGCTGGTTCACGCCGGCGACGGAACGCTACGCCGAGATGGATGCCGTTGTCGAATTGCTCGGCATTGGACCGCTGCTGGACAGGCGACCGGCAAGGCTCTCGGGCGGCGAGAAGCAGCGCGTGGCGATCGGCCGGGCGTTGCTGGCCAGCCCTAGATTGCTGCTCATGGACGAACCGCTGGCCTCGCTCGACGAGGCGCGCAAGGCCGAGATCCTGCCCTATATCGAGCGGCTGCGCGACGAGTCAAAAATCCCGATCGTCTATGTCAGCCATTCGGTTGCCGAGGTGGCGCGGCTGGCCACTGACGTGGTGACGCTGGCGCAAGGCCATGTCATCGCCAGCGGACCGACCGAGGCGGTGATGCAAAGGCTCGACCTGCTCCCGGCGGAGGAGCGCGCCGAGGGCGGCGCCGTGCTGGACACGAAGGTGCTGCACCATGACGAGGTTTTCGGCATGACCGTGCTCGGCTCGGCCGCCGGCGATATCCGGGTGCCGTGGCTGGCGATGACGACAGGGGCGCGTGTGCGCATCCGCATCCGCGCCCGCGACGTGATGATCGCAACGGAGAAACCGACAGGCCTGAGCGCGCTCAACATTCTGCCGGGCACGATTGTCGCCATCGGCCCGGGCGAGGGCGCGACCGTTGAGGTCGGCATCGATTGCAACGGCGCAACCGTGCTGGCCCGCATTACCGAGCAGTCGCGGCAGGCGCTGAAGCTTCGGCTCGGCGGCAAGGTTTTCGCCGTGGTCAAGACGGTGAGCTTCGACCGGGCAAACACCGGCGCCGGCCTGCCCGCCGAAGCGGATGGCTGACCATCGCTATGTTTTTTTGGAATAGCGGTATCGCTGAGGAGCTTCTAGTATGGGATCGGACGTGACCGCGGAGGAGCAAAAATGCCGTCGCTGAGCTTGCGGATAAATCTCGACCCCGACGGGCGCATCGGACCGGGCAAGATCGAGCTTCTGGAGCAGATCGCCGCCTTCGGTTCGATCTCTGCCGCCGCGCGTGGCATGGAAATGTCCTACAAGCACGCCTGGGACCTGGTCGAGGACATGAACCGGGTGTTCGGCAAACCGCTGGTCGCGGCGCAGACCGGCGGCCGCAAGGGCGGCGGCGCGCAACTGACGGCGGTGGGGCTTGCGGTTGTCAGCCGCTTCCGCGCCATTGAACGCGCGGCTGCGGCTGCGGCAGCGACACATATGGAGGCGCTGCAGGCTGAAATCGATGCCGGGTGAGATCGGCTGGAAACTCTACCCTGACGGGCGCCTAGCGCGATTTTCTGCGCTTCCGGTGCTCGCGGACTTCAATGTCCGCTCCGCTCCAGTTCTCGAAATTCACGCTATTCACCTCGCCAGGGCGAGTTTCGAGCCGATCTCAGCGATGCCGCAAACAAAATGGGATTAGTTGTCCTGCGGCTCGCCAGGCTTGCGCAGCAGATACGTATCCATGATCCAGCCCTTTTGCCGACGGGCTTCTTCGCGGACCCTTTCGATCTCCGGGCCGATGTCGCCGATCCGGCCCGAGAGAATAATCTCGTCCGGGGTACCGAGATAGGCGCCCCAGTGGATAACGACATCCTTGTCGGCAAGCGTGTTGAACGCGCATTTTCCGTCCAGCATGACGACGGTGCTGCCGGCATTGTCGGCCAGGCCCTCCTGGGAGAGGCGGCGGCCGGTGGTGACGAGGACGGAATCGCCGATGCGGTTCAGCGCCATTTTGTGGCTGGCGGCAAGCGCCTGGATAGCGGTGATGCCTGGAAGGACCTCCAGTTCGAACGCGACATTGCCTCTCAGGTGCACGCGCTCGAGGATGCGCAGCGCGCTGTCGTAGAGCGAGGGATCGCCCCAGATCAGAAAGGCGCCGCAGCCATCCTGCGCAATCTCGTCGCGGATCAGGGCTTCGTAGATGGCGGCAATGGCCTCGTGCCAGTCGTCGACCGTCGAGCGGTAAGAGGGCGCCGGCTCGGCGCGCACCGGCACGTCGAATTCGACGCGGCGCGACTTCGGGTTGGTGACGAAGCGATCGCAGATCTGGCGGCGCAGATCGGCAAGGTCGTTCTTCTTCGCGCCCTTGTCGGGAATGAACAGCACGTCGGCG
Organism: Mesorhizobium sp. CNPSo 4670; assembly: GCF_057784235.1. Classification (NCBI taxonomy): domain Bacteria; kingdom Pseudomonadati; phylum Pseudomonadota; class Alphaproteobacteria; order Hyphomicrobiales; family Phyllobacteriaceae; genus Mesorhizobium; species Mesorhizobium sp. CNPSo 4670. The sequence goes on from NZ_JBWJFQ010000004.1 coordinate 277,745, forward strand.
CGGTTGAGGCCGTTTATGGCCTGAACGGTCATGTGGTCTGGATTGCCGGCGCCGATGCCGATGACGAGAAGCTTGCGCATGGAACGATCTCCTGCCCGATCGAAACCTGTTAGTCCAGAGCGTCATGGCGCGCCCGCGGATGCGGAAGGGCTTTGAAACGCCACATTGAAACGGCTAGGGTCGTGTCGGCATTCTAGCCGAGGGGGCTTCCATGTTGCGATACGTCCTGACCGCCGTGCTGGCGCTTTCAGCCGCGCCTGCATTCGCCAATGATTCGGTTGCCGAGCTCGGCACCGGCGGCCTGATCCTGTCGCGCAGTGATGCGGTGTCGATGCAAAGCGAGGACCTCTTCATCTCGCCGGAAAAGGTGACGGTCGACTACGTCTTCCACAACAACACCGACAAGGATGTCGACGCGATCGTCGCGTTCCCGATGCCCGACATTTCGGGCGATCCCGAGGAGATGCCGGCGATCCCTGAAAATCAGAGCGACAATTTTCTCGGCTTCGAAGTGACGATCGACGGTGTCGCCGCCAAGCCGCAGCTCGAGCAGAAGGTGTTCGCGCTCGGCATCGACATCGGTGCGGATCTGAAGGCGCAGAATGTACCGTTCAACCCATTCGGCGACCCGGCGAAAGCTGCATTGGCAAAGCTGCCGCAAGCGGTGGCCGACGACTGGGTCAACCGCGGCATCATCATCGAGGACACGATTGACGACAGCCCCGGCGCGAAACCCAACTACGCGCCGTTCTGGCAATTGCGGTCGACCTACTGGTGGCGCTCGACCTTTCCGGCCAACAAGGACGTTCATGTCTCGCACCGTTACAAGCCGAGCGTCGGCGGCACGTCTTCGGTCAGCTTTTTCTTCGACGGCAAGTTCCAGGGCCAATACGTCAGCTACAAGACCCGTTACTGCATGGATGACACCTTCGAGAACGCGGTGCGCAAGGCGGCGAAGGATGGTCCAGACGGCTATCCCCAGTACAACGAAAGCCGCATCGCCTATATCCTGACCACCGGCGGCAACTGGGCGGCGGGCACCATCGGCAAGTTCAAGTTGACCGTCGACAAGGTCAATCCGAAAGCGCTGGTCTCGTTCTGCGGCGACAATGTCAAAAAGGTCGGGCCGACGACGTTCGAGATGACGGCAGACGATTTCTATCCCGAGCACGACATCGACATCCTGCTTCTGGATCCGACGGACAACAATGGCGGGGATGCGAACTGATGCATGTTGCGATCTACGTTGCCATTGCCGAGAACGGCGTGATCGGGCGGGATGGCGGGCTGCCCTGGCGCCTGTCGACCGATCTCAAGCGCTTCAAGGCCGACACGATGGGCAAGCCGATCATCATGGGCCGCAAGACCTTTGAAGGCATCGGCCGGCCGCTGCCGGGCAGGCTGAACATCGTCGTCACCCGCGACAAGGCTTGGCGCGCCGAGGGCATCGAGGTCGCGCATTCGCTCGAAGCCGCGATCCAGCTGGCGACTGTGCGCGGGCGCTGCATGGCCGGTGTGGACGAGGTCTGCGTCATCGGGGGCGGCGAGATCTACGCTCAGGCGCTGCCACTGGCCGACCGGTTGCACGTCACCCATGTGTTGGCAACGGTCGACGGCGATGCGCATTTCAGGCCGATCGATCCCAATTCCTGGCGTATGGTCAGCTCACAGGACGTTCCGGCGGGGGAAAAGGACAGCCACGCGACGCGCTATTCGGTTTACGAGCGCCGCCGCGACGTGCATTGAAAGACGACAAAGGGTCGCGACCGGACCAAATCGGACGAAGTCTGCAACGCATCGCGTTGAAAGCGTCTCGTGGCGTCCCTATAGAAGAACGATACTGGATTTCGCGCCATAATACCGGCGCTTGAGGGAATTCCATGCGAAAGGACATTCATGCCCTGGAACGATAAAAGCGGCGGCGGCGGCCCATGGGGCGGCGGCGGCAACAATCAGGGACCCTGGGGGCAGGGACCAAAGGGACCGAGCGGCCCGCAGGGCTCGCCTCCCGATCTCGAAGACATCATTCGCCGCGGCCAGGACAGGCTGCGGCGCGCACTGCCGGGTGGCGGTGGTGCGAGCCCGGCTATTTTCGCGCTGATCGCGGCCGCACTTGTGGTGCTGTGGGCGTTCCAGGCGGTTTACACCGTGCAGCCCGACGAGGTGGCGGTTGAACTGCGCTTCGGCAAGCCGAAGGCCGAACTGTCGCAGCCCGGCCTGCATTTCCATTGGTGGCCGCTCGAAACCGTCGAGACGGCGAAGATCTCCGAACAGCTCGTCGACATTGGCGGCGGCAACTCCAGCGGCAACGGCCTGATGCTTTCGGGCGACCAGAATATCGTCAACGTCCAGTTCTCGGTGGCCTATCAGGTCTCCGACCCCCGGGCCTATCTGTTCGACGTCTCCGATCCCGACGGCATGCTGCGCCAGGTTGCCGAAAGCGCCATGCGCGAAGCCGTCGGCCGCCGGCCGGCTCAGGACATCTTCCGCGATGACCGCCAGGGCATCGCCGCCTCAGTTCGCGAAATCATCCAGACGACGCTGGACGGCTACAAGGCCGGCCTCAACGTCAACGCCGTCTCGATCGAGGATGCAGCACCGCCACGCGAGGTGGCCGATGCGTTCGACGAGGTGCAGCGCGCCGAGCAGGACGAGGACAAGTTCGTCGAGCAGGCCAACCAGTACTCCAACCAGAAGCTCGGCCAGGCGCGCGGCGAGGCCGCACAGGTTCGCGAAGACGCGGCCGCCTACAAGAACCGGGTCGTGCAGGAAGCCGAAGGTGAGGCGCAGCGCTTCATCTCGGTCTATGACGAATATGCCAAGGCGCCGGATGTGACACGCAAGCGCCTCTATCTGGAAACCATGGAGAGAGTTCTGAAGGATTCGAACAAGGTGATCGTCGAGCAGGGCAACGGGCAAGGGGTCGTTCCCTATCTGCCGCTGCCGGCATTGCAGCCGAAAGCGCCGGCACCGGCCGCCCCTGCTGCCGTTACGGGAGGTAACCAGTGATGGCCAATCGTCTCCCCATCATCGTCGTCGCCGCGGCCATCATCCTGTTCCTGCTCTACTCGTCGGTCTTCGTGGTCAATGCGCGCCAGCAGGCGCTGGTGCTCAGGTTCGGCGAGATCGTCGACGTCAAGAGCGAGCCCGGCATCTACTTCAAGGCGCCATTCTCGTTCTTCGACGCCGATACTGTGCAACTGATCGAGAACCGGGTGCTGCGCTTCGACCTCGACAACATCCGCGTCCAGGTGTCGGGCGGCAAGTTCTATGAGGTCGATGCCTTCATCGCCTATCGCATCTCGGATCCGCGCGTCTTCCGTGCCGCCGTGTCCGGTCAGATCGAACTTGCCGAAGCCCGGCTCAGGACGCGTCTCGACGCTGCCTTGCGCCGCGTCTACGGTCTGCGCGATTTCGAGGCCGCGCTCTCCGAACAGCGCGCCGTAATGATGCGCGAAGTCCGCGATCAGCTCCGGCCCGACGCCACGTCGCTCGGCCTGCAGATCGAGGATGTCCGCATTCGCCGTACCGATCTCACCGCGGAAGTCTCGCAGCAGACATACGACCGCATGAAGGCCGAACGCCTGGCAGAGGCTGCGCGGCTGAGGGCACGCGGCAACGAAGCGGCACAGCGCATAACGGCTCGCGCCGATCGCGAAGTGGTCGAGATCGTTGCCGAAGCGCGCAAAGAGTCGGAAATCCTGCGAGGCGAGGGCGAAGCCCAGCGCAGCGCCACCTTCGCGGAAGCGTATAAGCGCGACCCGGCCTTCTTCGATTTCTATCGGTCGATGAACGCCTATGGCACGGCGCTGGACAACACCGGGACGACCATGGTGCTGTCGCCGAACTCGGAGTTCTTCCGGTTCTTCCGCGATCCTGATGGCAAGGAGGCGCCAGCGAAGCCGGTTTCGCCGGCACCTGCCGCGCCGGCGACGGCACCTGCCGCGCCTGCGGCACAGCCCAGCACCAGCCCGTAGCGGCAGGTGCAGGACTTTCTCGCCGCCATGGGCCTCGTCCTTGTGATAGAAGGTCTGGTCTATGGCGGCTTTCCAGGCCTTGCCAGGAAGCTGGCCACTGAAGTGCTGTCACTGCCCGAGAATGCGTTGCGGATCGCCGGGCTGGCGGCGATTGCCATCGGTGTCGGCATCGTCTGGCTGGTTCGAAGCGGGTGAGGGCGGCGAATTCGGTTTTCGGGATACGAGCTTCGATCCCGGGATACGAGCTTCGATCCCGGGATACGAACTTCGATCCTGGGATACGAGCTTCGATCCGGGGATACGAAGTTCGATCCCGGGATAACGGATGATTTATCCTCTGCCGATAGTCATAGCCGCAAACGTGCCTTATTTTTTGCCAACATGGCGCGACGCGGCGTTTTCGTCGAAGCGCTTTTCTTTTCAAGAATACCGGGAGGCTTCTCGATGACATCCAACACCCTTTTGCGCGCGGCACGGCGGACGCTGATCGCCGGCGCGGCAGCACTTCTTGTCAGCGCCGTCGCTGCTCCGTCCTTCATGACGCCGACATTTGCCGCCGACGGACCTGCTTCGGTTGCCGACCTGGCGCAAGGCCTGCTCGGGGCGGTGGTCAACATCTCGACCTCGCAGACTGTGAAGGGCACGGAAGGTCCGGGCGCGGTGCCGATGCCGCAGTTGCCCGAAGGTTCGCCTTTCCAGGATTTCTTCGACGATTTCTTCAAGAACCGTGGCGGCGACAAGGACAATGGCGGGCAGAAAGTGCAGTCACTGGGATCCGGCTTCGTCATCGACGCGGAGCAAGGCATCGTCGTCACCAACAATCACGTGATCGCCGATGCCGACGACATCGAGGTCAATTTCTCGGATGGCATCACCTTGAAGGCGACGCTGGTCGGCACCGACACCAAGACCGATGTCGCTGTGCTGAAGGTCGACCCGAAGGGCCACAAGCTGACGGCGGTGAAGTTCGGCGATTCCACCAAGATGCGCGTCGGCGACTGGGTCATGGCGATCGGCAATCCGTTCGGCCTCGGCGGCACAGTGACGGTCGGCATCGTTTCGGCCCGCAACCGCGACATCAATTCCGGTCCCTATGACGATTTCATCCAGACCGACGCCGCGATCAACCGCGGCAATTCCGGCGGTCCGCTGTTCAACAGCGCCGGCGAGGTCATCGGCATCAACACCGCAATCATTTCGCCGTCCGGCGGTTCCATCGGCATCGGCTTCTCCATCCCCTCGCAGCTCGCCTCGGGCGTCGTCGACCAGTTGCGCCAGTTCGGCGAGACCCGGCGCGGTTGGCTCGGCGTGCGCATCCAGCCGGTGACCGACGACATTGCCGAGAGCCTCGGCATGGCCACCGCCAAGGGCGCGCTGGTCGCCGGCGTCATCAAGGGCGGCCCGGTCGACAACGGCACCATCCAGGCCGGCGACGTCATCCTCAAATTCGACGGCAAGGACATCCATGAAATGCGCGACCTGCCGCGCGTGGTCGCCGAAAGCCCGGTCGGCAAGGCGGTCGACGTGCTGATCGTGCGCAAGGGCGTCGAGCAGACCGTGAAGGTGACGCTCGGCCGGCTCGAAGATGGCGAAAAGCTCGCCAGCGGCGAGGACAGCAGCAACACCGACAAGGACAAGGGTGACAAGGCTCCGGCCGTCTCGACGGCTTCGGTGCTTGGCATGACCGTCGGCGAACTGAACGACGAGACACGCAAGAAGTTCAGCATTGCCGCTGATGTCTCCGGTGTCGTCATTACCGATGTCACCAAGGATTCGGCTGCCGCCGAACGCGGCATCCAGCCGGGCGAAGTGATCACCGAGATCGCACAGGAATCGGTCGCCACGCCCAAGGACGTCATGGATCGGATTGGCGCCCTGAAGGAGCAAGGGCGCAAGAACGCGCTGCTGATGCTGGCGTCGAAGACCGGCGAGCTCAGGTTCGTGACGATCCGGATGGACTGAAGTCCGGAAAGGCTTGTAGTGCCCTGATTTTGAGAAGAAAAAAGGCGGCTATTGAGCCGCCTTTTTTCTTGCCTGCCAGTCCTTGCGCGACAATCTGTAGAGGACATGCCGCTTGAGCGCCGGGTGGCTGTCAGGGACGTCGGGATGATCGAAGTCGCTGGCCGGGTCGAACCTCATGCCGAGGCGTTTCATGACGGCGGTGGAGCGATGGTTGTCGCAGACCGCGAAAGACACGATTTCGTCCAGGTCGAGCGTTTCGAAACCGTAGGCGAGCCAGGCCTCGGCCGCCTCGGTGACGTAGCCCTTGCCCCAGAATTCCGGGGCGAGACGCCAGCCTATCTCGATCGTGCCGTCGGGTAGGACGTCGATGTCTTCTGTCCCGGTTATCCCGACAAAGCCGATGCACTCGCCGGTGGCCGCAATCTCGGCCGCGGCGAAGCCATAGCCGTCCTCATCGACCCAGGCGCGGACCTCGTCCATCCTGGCGTCCGCCTGCGCGCGGTTGCGGCGGAACGGAAAGAATTCCATGACCTGTTCGTCGGAGTTGATCCGGTGGAACAGTTCGCGATCGCGATCTTCCCAGTTGCGCAGGATCAGGCGCTCGGTTCGCATTGGTTTCATTGCACAAACTCTTCCTGTCTGTAGCCCTGCACATAGAGCAATGCTGTCAGGTCGCCGTGGTCGATGCGCACCTTTGCCTGTGCCGCCACCGTCGGCTTGGCATGGAGGGCGACACCGGTGCCGGCCAGCCGGATCATGTCGAGATCATTGGCGCCGTCGCCGACGGCAATCGCGTCTGTCGGCGTCAGGCCGAGGCGTGTGGAAATCTCGATCAGCGCATCGGCCTTGGCGGCGCGACCGAGTATCGGTTCGCCGACCAGCCCGGTGAAGCGGCCGTCCTGTTCAAGCAGGCGGTTGGCGCGGTTCTCCTGGAAGCCAAGCATGGCCGCGATGCGCGTCGTGAACACCTCGAACCCGCCAGACACCAGCGCCGTCCAGGCGCCATTGGCCCGCATGGTTCGCACCAGCGCGCCGCCGCCGGAGGCCAGCGTCAGGCGATTGGCGACGATGCGGTCGACCACGGCGGCGTCGAGGCCCTTCAACAACGCCACCCGCTCGCGCAAGGCCGGTTCAAACGCGATCTCGCCGTTCATCGATCGCGCGGTGATGGCGGCGACGTGATCCTTGACGCCGATCTCGTCGGCCAGTTCGTCGATGCATTCCTGGTCGATCATGGTCGAATCCATGTCGGCGATGAGGATCTTCTTGCGGCGGGTTTCCGCCTGCTGGACGACCACGTCGACCGGTTCGGTGGCGAGTGCTGCGCGCAAGGCGGCGCTTGTCCCGGCGGCGTCAGCCTCCCGCGGCAAGGCAAGATCGCAGGCAATCCCGTCGGCAAGCCAGGCAACAGCGCTTGCGCCGACCGACCGTGACGCCATATTCGCAAGCGACAGCGACAATGCGCGATCGGCGGGACGGGAAACAAGCGTGGCGATGAGCGGCATGGAACAATCCGGCAGACAGGCGGGCGAGGGCCGCGTGAAGGACGCGATCCTGATAGCCGGGCCGACCGCCAGCGGCAAGTCGGCCCTTGCGCTCGAGTTGGCCGAGCGCGAGGGCGCCGTCATCGTCAACACCGATTCCATGCAGGGCTATTCGGTGCTCGACGTGCTGACCGCCCGGCCGGGGGCGGACGACCTCGCACGCGCGCGGCATTTTCTCTATGGCCATGTCCACCCGGCCACAGCCTATTCCACAGGCGCCTGGCTGCGCGACGTGATGAAGCTGATCGAGGACGGTACGCTCTCCGGACAGCCTGTTATTTTTGTCGGTGGCACCGGGCTCTACTTCCGTGCGCTTGCCGAGGGCATTTCGGAAATGCCCGACATTCCGCAGCGGATTCGTGACCGCTGGCGCTATGAGCTGAAGGAGCAGGGCGCCGTCAAGCTGCACAGACTGCTGCTGCGCGAGGATTCGGCGGCTGCCATGATGCTGAAGCCGACCGACAGCCAGCGCATCGTGCGGGCACTGGAGGTACTCGACGCGTCGGGCCGTTCGATCCGGGAATGGCAGGCGGAGCGCGGCCGGCCGCTCATCGACAGGCAGAGCGCGCGTTTCTTCGTGATCGAGCCGGATCGAGCGGCGTTGGTCGACCGCATCGAAAAACGCTTCGACCAGATGTTGGACAAGGGAGCGCTGGACGAGGTCAAGCGGCTATTGGCGCTAGGCCTCGACACCGAATTGCCGGCGATGAAAGCGATCGGCGTTCGCGAACTGCAGGCTGCGATGGCTGGAGAGATTGGTTTTCCCCAGGCGATCGAGCGGGCCAAGATCGCAACCAGGCAATATGCCAAGCGGCAAACGACCTGGTTCAGGCATCAATTGGGCTCGGAATGGCAAAGATTGCGGCCCGGTGACGATCTGGAAACCACGATTTGATCGCCTGTCTCCATTGCAACCTGAAAAATTTATCTGCAAGGTAAGGTTCCCGTTGCGGTTGTCCAAATTAACCCTCCGTAAGCCCGCCCATGCCATAAGGTCAGTGGGCACTTTTCCATTGGGGAGCAGATGCGTTTCCACAAGGCGGAATCAGCATTTTTCGTCTTTATCTTCGTGATCCTGGCCGCCGGCCTGGTGACGCTGCATGCCTATGGACTGCTGCAATCCTTCGCCACCGAGCTGCATACGGCTTCGGGCATGGACAAGGTCATCTATCTCAACAAGCTGCTGTTCGCGACCGGCGTGCTTTTGGCCACTGCGCTGTTCTTCGGCATTTTCTTCATCTATCCGCTGATCCGCAAACAGGCGACGGAGGAAGGCAAGCTGCGCGCCATGACGGTTTCGCTCAGCGCCCGCTCGGAGACACTCGAGCATGCCGCCCTGACCGACGGCCTGACCGGCATGCAGAACCGGCGCTATTTCGACGACGCGCTGAAGGAATATCTCGAGGAGTTCCGGCGCATCGAAAAGCCCGTCGGGCTGATGATCCTTGACCTCGACCATTTCAAGCAGGTCAACGACACCCATGGCCATGATGTCGGCGACGAGGTGCTCAAGGCAGTTGCGAGCTGCCTCAAGGACTTGACACGCTATCACGACGTGGTGGCGCGGCTGGGCGGCGAGGAATTCGCGGTGGTCACGCCCAACATGGACTCCGAACTGCTGGGCAAGTTTGCCGAGCGCATCCGCAAGGCGGTCGCCAACATGTCGGTGCTCTCCGGCAATGTCCGGCTCAAGATCACCACCAGCGTCGGTCTGGCTGTCTGGGACCGCAAGGAAACCGCGGAGGAGTTCTATCGCCGCGCCGACCGCCAGCTTTATGAGGCAAAGAGGCAAGGCCGCAACCGCGTCTGCGCCTAAAATCCCGAAGAAGAATTCATGAGGCCGGTCGCCTGACGTCGCTTTCTCGACTTCCGGTGCTCACGGACTAAATGTCCGCTCCGCTCCGGCTTCTCGAAAGCCACGTCATTCAACTCGGCCTGATGAATTCCCTTTCGGGATTTACCCATGCGTGCCAACGACGCCCCGCCCTGGAAACTTGACGTGGCTTCCAAGTCGGTCGGCGGACTGGCGCTAGGTTCCCGGCTCAGTCGTTTTGCGGGCGCAGGCCGAAGGTTGCGGGCTTGAGACCGTAGCGCATGTCGAAATCGTCATCCGATTGCACGCGGCTGGTGGCCGGTGGCTTGCGGTAGTCGGGATCGCCGGCCTGGCGGCTTGAATCGACGACTTCGGCGAAGGCCATCGCCTGCTGCGTTGGTTTCGGCACGTTGCGCAGCCGCTCGACGATTGCCACCAGGTCGACATCCTCGCCGGCTTTCGATGCGGCTTCTTCGCGTTTGTTGGTGCCGGGGATCAATTCCGAGGATAGTTTTTCGAACTTCAGCCGCATCGTCGTCGCCACGCCTTCGCCAAAGGCAATGGCCTCGCGCTGGCCCATGGACGACAGGAAAGCCAGTGTCGAGGCCGAGGAGTCGGCAATCGCCGAACGGATGATCGCCTGATCCTGCTCGTTGGCAAGTCGCATGGCGAAGAAGGTCGAACATTGCGACAGGATGGTCGGGTCGAGCTCGCCCGGTCGCTGGGTGACGACGCCGAGATAACAGCCATATTTGCGGCCTTCCTTGGCGATGCGCGACAGCGCGTGCCTTGTCGGCGCAAAGCCGAGACGCGGATCGGCCGGCATGTAGCGGTGCGCTTCTTCGCACAAAAGCAGAAGCTGCAGCTTGCCCTCGCTCCACAAAGCGAGGTCGAAGGCCAGGCGCGCCAGCACCGAACAGACGGAATTGACCACTTCGGACGGCATGCCGGCCATCTCGAAGCAGGTCACCGGGCGGCCATGATGCGGCACCCGGAAGAGGTTGCCGATCGTCTCGTGGATAGTGTCCTCGATCAGGCGCGAGTTGAACATGAAGCGGTAGCGTGGGTCGGCCGCCGCCGATTCGACGCGCGTCTTCAAGGATTTCAGCGTCGGTCGATCGGTCTTGCTTTCGAGCATGCCCATACGCTCGTCGATCTGCTTGATGAGGTCGGCGATGCGGTAAGGCACCGGCGTATCGGCGGTCAGCGCATCGCTGCCGCGCCTGATGTAGCTGCCCGAATTCGGGTTGCGGTAAAGGTTCTTGGCGGCGGGGATGAGGTCGCGCAAGGCGTCAATCTCTTCCGGCACCGTCTCGCGGCCGCGGAACAGCACCTCGGCGAACTCCTCCAGCCTGAACATCCAGAACGGAAGGTCGAGCGTCTTGGAATCGACCCTGACGCAATATTCGGGCAGCGACGCGGCGAACTCGTTGTGCGGATCGAGGATCAGGATGCGCAGGTCCGGCCGCGCCGCGATCGACTTGCGCAGCAGCAACGAGACGGCGGTGGATTTGCCGACACCGGTGGTGCCGACAACGGCGAAGTGACGCGCCAACGTATCGTCGATGGCGATGTTGGCGGCGATCGTCTCGTCCTGCGAGAGTGTGCCGATGGTGATCGAATAACGCCCGGCAAGATCATAGACCGCCTGCAGGTCACGGGTGCGGATGCGATGGGCGATGGCGCCGATATGCGGATAGGTGGTGATGCCGCGATCGAAGATCGGCTTGGCGCCAGGTTCTGCTCCGTCGCGGACTTCGCCGATCAGCTCGATGCTGACCTCGATCGGGTTTTGACCTTCATTGCTCCAGGCGCGGTCCGACTTTCCGATCCCGTAGACCAGGCCGACGGTTCGCGTGGATCCCAGATTGATGGAAATCATCTTGCCGACCGTCCACAGGCCGGTCACCGCGCCGTCAATATCGTCCGCAAAGGCGCTGATGGTGGCGCGCGCACCGTCACATTGCACGACGTTGCCCAGAATGCGCCTGTCGTTCTGTTCTGCGTTGCGGCGCTCCTGCAATGTCGGTTCTCCAACGGAGGCTTCGCGTTCGACATACATGGATAGGCCAATCCCCATTTCCCCTGGAGCATCGAGCCTACAGGAACGGGGTTAAGGCGGGATGAGGTCGGATGGTGTAGAGACGATTAAGGGACCCGTGAAAATTGTCGCGAGAGGGCTCTTCTCCATCGCCGGCATTTCGCTATAATGGACATATGGATGATATAGCGAACGATATTTCCTCGACCATCGGCAGAAGAATACACGCCGAAAGGACCATGCGGGACTGGTCGCTGGCCGAGCTTGCGGGGCGCTCCGCTGTGTCGAAGGCGATGCTGAGCACGATAGAGCGCGGCAAGACCAGCCCGACGGCAGCACTTCTGGTGCGCATCGCGTCGGCCTTCGGCATGACGCTATCGACGCTCATCGCGCGCGCCGAATTGCAAAGCGGCGGGCTGCTGCGCGAGGCCGATCAACCGGTGTGGCGCGATCCTGGTACGGGCTATGTCAGGCGGCATTTGTCGCCCGCCTCGGACATGCCGCTGGAACTGATCAGGGTCCAGTTGCCGGCGGGCGCAAGGGTCAGTTTTCCCGCTGCGTCCTATGCATTCATCAAGCAGCAGATATGGTTGGTTTCGGGGCGGCTCGAGTTCATCGAGGGCGATGTGGTGCACCGGCTCGACCCTGGCGATTGCCTGGCGCTCGGCGCGCCGTCGGACTGTACCTTCCACGCCCTGGAACCCGGCGCCGACTATCTCGTCGCGTTGGTCAGGGGTTGAACTCATGGCCAGACGACCGAAGCGCTCCCACAATGGGGGGCCGCCTCTTGACGAGTACAAGGGCCCGCCATGGGGCAAGGGCGATCCCTATATCTTCCTTGCCTGGCACGCCGCCCATGCCAAGGCGTGGAAAGCGCCGAGCCGCGAGGTCATGCTGCTGCGCATGGACAAGGCCGAGCGGCTGGGCCTGACCTATGAGGAATACACGCTCGAGATTCTGGAACGCGGGCGGCATCTCGGGGAAGAGGACACCGAACGCATCGGCGCCATCAAGGCGGCCCGAAAGCGACGCCGTGTGCGCCATCTGGACTGACGGCAATGTGCCCGCATCTGCCGCCCCATCGCAATCACAGGACATCACGCGCATGAACTGGATCGAGATCGGACCACTGACCCCGGCTGCGGTGACGCAGGAGATGCTGGCCGAATTGCTGGTCGAAACGGTAGCGGCCGGTGGATCGGTCAGTTTCATGCATCCGCTGGCACCGGAAGCGGCTAGCGCATTCTGGCAGAAATCGCTGGCAGCGGCGGCAAGAGGGGAAAGGGCGGTGCTGGGCGCCTGGGACGGCGAGGTCCTGGTCGGCACTGTCACCCTGTTGCTCGACTGTCCGCCCAACCAGCCGCACCGGGCCGAGATCGCCAAGCTGATGACCCGTTTGGATTACCGGGGCAAGGGCGTGGGAACGCGCCTGATGCGGGCCGCCGAGAGCCTGGCCGTTCAAAAGGGGCGCACGCTGCTGGTTCTCGATACGGCGACGGAGGAGGGTGCTTCAGGCCTCTACGAGAAGCTCGGTTTCACGCTCGCCGGCGAGATACCGGACTATGCGTTGAAGCCGCATGGCGGACTGACCGGTACGCTCCTCTATTGGAAGCGTATCGGGCCAATCTCGTAACCAGTCACGCTGGACCGTAACCGGAAAGGCGGGACAGCAGCCACTGGCGGAAATCCTGCTCGGCGCTGGTCAGGCGCGCGGTCGACGCTTTGGTCAGGAAATGCCCCGAGGTGCTGGAGAGTTCGAAGTCGGAAAGCCTGACCAGGGTCCTGCTGTCGAGCGCGGTATTGACCAGCGGCCGCGAGCCCAGCAACACGCCGGCCCCGGCCCTGGCCGCCTCCATCGCGGCAACGAAACTGTCGAAGCGATGCGATCGCCGGGGGTGGCCGGCCAACCCAGCGGCCGCGAACCATTCCGCCCACATCTCGCGCGCGCCGGCGACCAGAAGCAGCGGCAGGGAGGTCCAGTCGGCGTCGCCGGCCAGGGCCGGGGCAGTCACCGGCACGAGCCGCTCGGCGGTCAGCCTGTCGGCTTCACGTCCAGGGAAGGATCCGTTGCCGAAACGGATGTCGAGCGTTGAGCCCGGCAGGTCGTAGTCGGCCGGTCGGTGGATCGTCACCAGGTCGAGCTGGATGCGCGGCAATGCCTTGGCCAGGTCGGGCAGGGCTGGAACAATCATCAGCAGGGCAAAGGAGATCGGCGCGCGAACGGTCACGGTCTGGACGGCGCGCGGCTCGAACAATTCCGCGGTGCTGTTGCCGATAGTGGCGAAAGCCGATTGGATGTGGGGCAGGTAAGCCGCGCCTTCCGGCGCCAGCGCGACGCCACGCGCCAGCCTGGAGAACAGACGCGTCTTCAGCCGTTCTTCGAGAAGCCGGATGTGCTGGCTGACCGCCGCCTGGGTCAGGCCAAGCTCGGTTGCCGCGGCGGTGAAATTCGACAGCCGCGCCGCAGCCTCGAAACTGCGCAGCCAGTCAAGCGGAGGCAAGGGCGGGATTGTTCGAGCCATTAGATATTTAAGGTCATTGGCCAAAAAACGATAATTTGAATTATGCCTTTCGCGCGGTCAACATGCAATCGAAACCTGCGGATCGGACCGCAGGCCTGGCTGCAGGAATGGATCTCCATGCTCACCCACGCGCTGATCGGCGACGAAGGCAAAACCATCGAACTTGGCTGGAAGGACGGGACGCGCACTCGCTTTCACGCCATGTGGCTGCGCGACAATGCGCTGGACGACAAGACGCGCAGTGCCGGCAACGGCCAGCGGCTCATCACCATCCTTGACATTCCAGCCGAGACGAAGATCGGCGCGGCGTCGATCAGGGGTGACGCCCTCGAGGTCAGCTTCGTGCCGGAAGGAAAGACGGTGAGCTTTCCCTCGATATGGCTGAGCGCCAACGCCTATGATCGCGATGTAGTCCGCCAAGCCGGCTGGACAGGCGAGGACACAATGCGCTGGACCAAGGCGACGATGCAGAATTCCGTGCCGCGTGCCGGCTATGCAGCTGCCAGCCGCGACCGCAACGTCTTGCGGCAATGGCTGGCGGCGGTGAAAGCCTATGGCTTCGCGGTGATGGACGATCTGCCGGCCGAATCCGGGGCGCTCTGCAAAGTGTCCGATCTGTTCGGCTATATCAGGGAGACCAATTACGGCCGCTGGTTCGAAGTGCGCGCCGAGGTCAATCCCAGCAATCTCGCCTACACCAATCTCGGCCTCCAGGCGCACACCGACAATCCCTATCGCGATCCGGTGCCGACGCTGCAGATCCTGTCCTGCATCGAGAATACGGTGGAGGGTGGCGAGTCCAGCGTCGTCGACGGGTTTGCCGTCGCGGCGGCCTTGCACGCTGAAAGCCCCGAAGGCTTCCGGCTGTTGAGTTTATGCCCGGCGCGTTTCGAATATGCCGGCTCTTCCGGCGTGCGGCTACGGGCGAAACGGCCGATGATCGAACTCGGGCCCGACGGCGAGCTGATCTGCATCCGCTTCAACAACCGTTCGCTGGCGCCGACGGTCGACGTGCCGTTCGCCGACATGGAGGCTTACTATGCCGCCTATCGCCGGTTTGCCGAGCTGATCGAAGATCCGTCCTTCGAAGTGACCTTCAAGCTCGAAGCGGGCCAGGCGTTCATCGTCGACAACACGCGCGTCATGCATGCCCGCAAGGCGTTTTCCGGCACTGGCAAGCGCTGGCTGCAGGGTTGCTATGCCGACAAGGACGGCCTGCTGTCGACGCTCGCGGCGATCGAACACGGGTTCAAGGAGGCGGCGGAATGAACAGCCAGGACCTGAACGCGGACAACATCGTCGAGTTCATCGCCGACATCTTTGAACGCCGGGGCGCGGAATCCTATCTCGGCGAGCCCGTCACCATGTCGGAGCATATGCTGCAGGGCGCATGGTTCGCCGAGCAGGATGGCGCACCGGACGAGTTGGTGGCGGCGGCCCTGCTGCACGACATCGGCCACTACACCAGCGAGTTCGGCACCTATTCGCCCGAGGATGTCGAGGACAAGCATCATGACGAAGCGGGCGGCGCGGTGCTGGCGCCGTTCTTTCCCCCGGTCATCGTCGAATGCGTCAGGCTGCATGTTTCGGCCAAGCGCTATCTCTGCGCCACCGATCCGAGCTATTTCGGCAAGCTGTCTCAGGCCTCGGTGCATACGCTGTCGCTACAGGGCGGGCCGATGAGCGCCGATGAGGTGGCCGAGTTCCGCAAGAATCCCTTCCATGAAGAAGCGGTCCGGGTCCGCATCTGGGACGAGAGCGGCAAGATCGCCAACATGAAGACACGGACGTTCCGCGATTACGTGCCGCTGCTGCAGCGGGTCGTTCGCGACTTTCGCGATCGCGCCTGACGCAATTCCGTCAAGGCCGAGCGCGCTCGCCGTCTTGCCGTTGCGCTCGTTCCGATGTATTGGCCGCGCCCGACATGCGGCTCGCATTTTCATTGGCCGCACCGTATCAACCACGCTTTTGATGGAGGCGACGATGAGATCTTGTTCACGCATTTCGCGCCTCCGCGGCGGACGAACGGGCTGACCCGCGCCACAGCGGTTCCAATTTCCTGACACTCTGAGGACCGCCGTGCCGCGATGCGCGGCGGCAGTTGTCGTCTGCGCGCGCCACGCTGCCCGCGACCGCGTTAGGCCGCATTGTCCATGAAAACGGTGGAAGCCTGGAGCTCCCCGCCGACGATCGCGGCTGCCTGAAAATCAAAGATGCAGCTTTGCAACACTCCGACAGGCCATTGTAAACATTGAAGGAATGGCACTTGCGCCGAGGTTCTTGTGGGCCTAGAGATCGCGCCTTTCCAACCCGTCATCCTGAAAGGAGACCTGTCCATGTCACGCCAACCCAGATCGACACATTCCGTGCCGACGCTGGAATTGCGTGCGGCTGACAGGGTTCCAATCGGGAAGAACGGCCATGGCCAGGTCCATGATCCAGCTCAGGCAGGACGCCGAGCGCCAACGCACTGAAGCATATCAAGCATCGCTGCGGCGGGTTTCCGCTATACCGCGCCCCGCTCCCGATTTCGAGCGGGCGCTCGACGAGGTACGCCGCGGCTATGCCGGCATGGCGATCCGCGACGGCGCGTTGTGGCGTCCAAAGCTGAAGACGCGCGACCCGGCGCGGCTGCGGCTGGCTGCCGCCCGCTATCTCTATGCGCGCTATCCGGTTTCTGCCGCGCTTGAGGCCATCTGGCTGGATAGGTCGGGGCTCGATGGTCAGGAGATCGCATTTCGCCTGGCCTGGTACGTCACGGCCGCAGGTGGCGGCTCGCTCTACAAGGCGGGCGCCAATGCGTGGCTGTCGCGAAAGGAGGTGCATTGCTTCCTGAACGTGTCCGGCGATTTCACCTTCGACGAGGCGTTCTGGTTCGCGATCGTCCGATCCTACACCGAGGATTGGGGGCTGGCTGCACGACTTGCACGCACGAAGATCGCGCGCACGCCGCGTGGCGAGTTGGCCTTCTGGCGCGAGGTGGCGCGCTTCTTCTGCGAGCATCCTGCTTCGAAGGAGGAGATCGACGATCTCTGTGACTATATCGGCGCCAAGCACCGGCGCGATGCTGCCTACAGCCTGAAGGGCCGCACGCTCGCCTCGCTGCACCGGCAGATGTCGGACTGGCATCGCGATCTTGCTGCGATCGAACGCATCGAGGCGATGCGCCGGCGGGCCGCCGCGCGGGCTCAGCCCGTCGCCGGCGCACCCGCGCAGTGCAGCGCCTGGGACGGCTCGCGCCTGCAGGATTGGGAATGGCATCCGCCGCCCAAGGAGGCGAAGGCGCATGGCGAGTGGTTCTCCATTCGCCAGTTGAAGACCGCAGAGGACCTCGTTGCCGAGAGCCGGGCGATGCATCATTGCGTGTCGTCCTATGCGACCAAATGCATTGCCGGCAATGCCTCGATCTGGGCGCTGCGACGCAAGGCGCTCGGCAAGACTGAACGCTTGCTGACGATCGAGCTCGATCCGCAGCATCGGGCGGTCCAGGTGCGCGGTTTCGGCAATCGTCTGGCAACGACGGACGAGCGCAAGATCCTCGAGCGTTGGGCCAAGGCGAAGTGCGTGACGCTGCAGGACTGAACAGACAGAGCCCGCGCGGCGGAATCGCCGCGCGGGTTCAAAAAGGAGCGGATGTACGAGGCGCTATCCCTTGTGATGGACCTGCTGCAGCCCGTAGACCGGCGTCGGCAGGCCTGCCTGCCTGGCCTTCAACTGCAGCGACAGGAACTGCGAATAGTGGCGTGACTGGTGCAGATTGCCGCCATGGAACCACAGTGCTTCCTGCTGCGTCGGTTTCCACATGTTGCGCAATTCGCCCTCCCATGGACCGGGATCCTTGGTGGTGTTCGAACCGAGACCCCAGCATTTGCCGACTTTGTCGGCGACGTCCCTGGAGATCAGGTCGGCCGCCCAGCCATTCATCGAGCCGTAACCGGTGGCGTAGACGATGACATCGGCGGGCAACTCCGATCCGTCACTGAGCACCACCGAATGCTCCTTGATCTCGACCACGTTGACACCGCTTTTCAGCTTGATCGAGCCATCGATGATCAGATCGGAAGCGCCGATGTCGATGTAGTAGCCCGAACCACGCCGCAGATACTTCATGAACAGGCCCGAATCGTCATCGCCCCAGTCGAGCATGAAGCCGGCCTTCTCCAGACCCGTGTAGAATTTTGCATCGCGCTTCTTCATCTCGGCGTACGCCGGAATCTGGAATTCGTGCAGGATCTTGTAGGGCAGGGAGGCAAAGACGAGGTCGGCCTTGGCCGTGGTCATACCGCTCTGCACCGCCTGTTCCGAATAGAGGGACCCCAGCCCGATTTCCATCAACGTGTCGGACTTGACGATATGCGTGGTCGAGCGTTGCACCATGGTGACATCGGCGCCTGCTTCCCAAAGTGCCGCGGCTATGTCGTGGGCGGAATTGTTCGAGCCGACGACAACGGCTTTCTTGCCGGCATAGGCATCCGGACCGGGGTGCTTCGAGGAGTGATGCTGATCGCCCTTGAAGTTTTCCATGCCTTTGAATTTCGGCATATTGGCCTTGCCGGATTGTCCCGTAGCAAGCACCAGCTGCTTCGGCCTTAGCGTAATGTCCTTGCCGTCGCGGTGGACGACCACCGTCCATTCCTTCTTCTTGTCGTCATAAGACGCGCTCTTGGCCTCGGTCGAGGACCAGTAGTTCAGTTCCATCACCTTGGTGTACATTTCCAGCCAGTCGCCGATCTTGTCCTTGGGCGAAAAGACCGGCCAGTTCTTCGGGAAATCGATATAGGGCAGATGGTCGTACCAGACCGGGTCATGCAGGCAGAGCGACTTGTAGCGCTTGCGCCAGCTGTCGCCGGCCCGCTCATTCTTTTCTATGATTATCGTGGGAACGCCGAGCTGCCGCAGGCGCGCGCCGAGCGCGATGCCGCCCTGGCCGCCGCCGATGATCACCGTGTAGGGCTGCGTCTTGAAGCCGAGCTCTGCGGCTTCCTTCTCGCGTTCCTCCTTCCATGTCTGACGGTTCTTGCCCGAGCCATGTTTGGCACCCATCGGTCGCGCGAAACCCGCCGGCTCCTCGTGGCCTTTCAATTCGACCATGGTGGTCAGCAGCGTCCAGATCTTGCCGTCCTTCAGCCTGACATGGCCGAAGCCACGCGCCACCTCTGTCTCAAAGCTGATCCAGCCGTCTATCACCCCGCCGCTCTCCGTCGCGTCCTCACCCTTGGCGATGGCAAAGTGGGATGGCTTGGTCTTCGACAACTGGCTCTTCAGCATGTCGCGGACCTGGTCGCGACCCTCCATGGTCTTGATGTTCCAGGTGAAGGTGACGAGGTCGCGCCAGTAACAGTCCTCCTGAAAGCAATCGACCGCTTTCTCGATGTCATTGGCGGCCAGGGCGGCGCCGAATTGGTCGAGCAGGTCGGACAGTTTCTTGTTAGGGGCCTTGTCGAGCATCAGCTTTCCTCCTTGGATTGTGATCGCTTCTCGTTCGAGCGATTTGGCCGGACTGAGTTGTCCACGATGAGCGGAGTATTTCTTCAAAAGCTCCGCAGCGTCACGCCCTCCAATAGTTTGGCGTGTTTTCAATGCCTTATCGGGAACCCCATGGGATTTTCCGGTGATGGCTTGCCGGTGCCGAACAGGAGAGCCGGCCCCTTTGCTGCGGGTTCATGTCACTCAGATTCGCCGTTGACAGCGGCGTAAAACCAATTCTATTGTCCGCCACCATGAAAACGGCACTCATTCTCGTAGGAAAGCGCGTGGGCAAGGCGGTGTAACCGCCGGGCGAAAACCTCCCATGCGCAACACACAGGCTCCCTCGGGGGCCTTTTTTATTGCCTGAAACACGACTAAACGACCAGCAATCGCCAGATGGCGGCAGTACGGGACCAGACCGATGAGCAACGGACAGAGTGAGCGGCGCGAAATGCCAAGAACCGAAATGACTGGCGCCGAAATGGTGGTGCAGGCGCTGAAGGACAATGGCGTCAAGCATGTCTTCGGCTATCCGGGCGGCGCAGTACTCCCGATCTACGACGAGATTTTCCAACAGGACGAGGTCGAGCACATTCTGGTGCGCCACGAGCAGGGCGCCGGCCATGCGGCCGAAGGCTATGCGCGCTCGACCGGCAAAGCCGGCGTCATGCTGGTGACATCGGGACCCGGCGCCACCAATGCGGTGACGCCGCTGCAGGACGCGCTGATGGATTCGATCCCGCTGGTCTGCCTGACCGGACAGGTGCCGACCTCGCTGATCGGCTCCGACGCTTTTCAGGAATGCGACACGGTCGGCATCACGCGCCCCTGCACAAAGCACAACTGGCTGGTGAAGGACGTCAACGAACTCGCCGCAACCATCCACGAGGCCTTCCATGTCGCGACCACCGGCCGTCCCGGTCCGGTCGTGGTCGACATCCCGAAGGACGTGCAGTTCGCCAGAGGCTTTTACGTGTCGCCGCAGATCGCGCCGCGCACCAGCTATCAGCCCAAGGTCCAGGGCGACCTGGACAAGATCAAGGCGGCGGTCGAATTGATGGCCGGCGCCAAGAAGCCGATCATTTATAGCGGCGGTGGCGTCATCAATTCGGGTCCGGAAGCGAGCCATCTCCTGCGCGAACTGGTCGATCTCACCGGCTTCCCGATCACCTCGACGTTGATGGGGCTCGGCGCCTATCCGGCATCGGGCAAGAACTGGATGGGCATGCTGGGCATGCACGGCACCTATGAAGCCAACATGGCCATGCATGATTGCGACGTGATGATCTGCATCGGTGCGCGCTTCGACGACCGCATCACCGGGCGGCTGACCGCGTTTTCGCCGAACTCGAAGAAGATCCACATCGACATCGATCCGTCGTCGATCAACAAGAACGTCCACACGGAAGTGCCGATCATTGGCGATGTCGGCCGGGTGCTGGAGGATATGGTGCGGCTGTGGCGGGCCACCGCCAAGGCCGACAAGAAGGCGCTCTACCCCTGGTGGGAGCAGATCGCCAAATGGCGTGCGCGCGATTCACTCGCCTACAAGATGAACAACGACGTAATCATGCCGCAATACGCCATCCAGCGGCTTTACGAACTGACCAAGGGCATCGACACCTACATCACCACCGAGGTCGGCCAGCACCAGATGTGGGCGGCGCAGCACTATCATTTCGAGAAGCCGAACCGCTGGATGACGTCAGGCGGGCTGGGCACGATGGGTTATGGCCTGCCGGCGGCATTGGGCGTGCAGATCGCGCATCCCGATGCGCTGGTCATCGACATCGCCGGCGACGCCTCCGTGCAGATGACGATGCAGGAGATGAGCGCGGCCGTGCAGCACGACGCGCCGATCAAGATCTTCATCCTCAACAACCAGTATATGGGCATGGTGCGGCAGTGGCAGCAGCTGCTGCACGGTAACCGGCTGTCGCATTCCTACACCGAGGCGATGCCGGACTTCGTCAAGCTGGCCGAGGCCTATGGCGGCCACGGCATCCGTTGCGAGAAGCCGGACGAACTGGACGATGCGATCAAGGAGATGATTTCGGTCAGGAAGCCGGTGCTGTTCGATTGCCGCGTGGCGACACTTGCGAACTGCTTCCCGATGATCCCGTCGGGCAAGGCACACAACGAGATGCTGCTGCCCGACGAGGCGACCGACGAGGCAGTGGCCAACGCCATCGACGCCAAGGGCAGGGAACTGGTGTAGCCCCACCTGGCCGAGGCAGGGCTGTCGCGAGAAGCCGTGCGAAAACAGAGAATTAGCTCAATAGTTTGAAAACGAGATTCATGTCATGAACGCACAGCACCTACAGCCCACGGGCTCCGCCTACTTCATCGCCAAGGAGACGGAAAGGCCGGAGAACCACACGCTTTCCGTGCTGGTCGACAATGAGCCGGGCGTGCTCGCCCGGGTCATCGGCCTGTTCTCCGGCCGCGGCTACAACATCGAGAGCCTGACCGTCTCCGAGACCGAGCATGAGAAGCACCTGTCGCGCATCACCATCGTGACGCGCGGCACGCCGCATGTCCTGGAGCAGATCAAGCATCAGCTCGAGCGCATCGTGCCGGTCCACCGCGTAGTCGACCTGACCGTGCGTTCGCAAGAGTTCGGCCAGGAGCGGCCGCTGGAGCGGGAGCTGGCCCTGGTCAAGGTTGCCGGTACCGGCGAGGCCCGCGTCGAGGCACTGCGGCTGGCCGACGCCTTCCGCGCCAGCGTCATCGACGCCAACACCGAGCATTTCATCTTCGAGATCACCGGCAAGGGTTCCAAGCTCGACCAGTTCATCGCCATCATGAAGCCGCTCGGCCTGGTCGAGATCTGCCGCACCGGCGTGGCGGCGATGAACCGCGGCCCGCAGGGGATGTAGGCACGGCCGGCCCTTCCAAATCTTTGACAAGCGTAGGTCTGGCTCTGCCACAAACCGGCCGCTGGTCTTTGTACGGCCGCCGGAAAGAGACAATAGTGCTGACGTGTCTGGGAGGATATCATGTCGCTTGACGCGTTCCTTGCCCTGCTTGTCTATGCCTTGGTGACGTCGATCACGCCGGGGCCGAACAATTTCATGCTTCTGGCATCGGGAGTGAATTTCGGCATAGTGCGGACGGTTCCGCACATGCTGGGCATCAGCATCGGTTTCCTGGTGCTGCTGGTTGCGGTTGGGCTTGGCCTGGGTGCGGTGCTGACTGCGTTTCCGATCTTGCATACGGCGCTCAAGGTCGCCGGCGGCGCCTACCTGCTTTATCTCGCCTGGAAGATCGCCATGTCGCGTTCGCTTGCCGGCAAGGGTGAGGCGAAGGGGCAGCCCATGCGCTTCATCGATGCGGCGGCATTCCAGTGGGTCAACCCCAAGGCATGGGTGATGGCGATCACCGCCATGGCCGTCTACACCAATCCGGAGCATCCGTTCCTGTCGGTGGTGTTGATCTCGGTAGCCTTCACCGTCGTCAATTTGCCGAGCGTCTCGGTGTGGGCGGGTTTCGGCACCGCGCTGCGCGGTTTCCTGTCGGACCCGGTGCGCCTGAAATGGTTCAATATCGCCATGGGCGTGCTGCTGGCGGCGACGTTGTGGCCGATGCTGCGCTAGGCGTGTCGACATTCCGATGATGCGGGCAGGTGATGCCGGCCTGACCTAAATCTCGGCCCACCTTGGTCGGCTGCACATCCATTGTGCAGTGCACATTAAATCTTCGTAATGCCGTGTTTTGGCCCTTTTCCGACAAAGGCGTGTCCTATCTATTCGGCGAAATCGCGGCAACGGGCCGTGATTTGCGCTAGAATGCGAACCATCGGCCCATCGCGTGTCGGATGGAGAGGGCCTTTTGACCATGCGTGGAAAAGTCGTTCTTTCGTTGCTTGCCGTCGCTTGCCTCGGCGCGGCGGGCTGGCTCTATCTTTCGCCGGACGCGCTGGGCAGGGTTGAACAGATCATCGGCGCAAAGCAGGTGGCCGCGGCGGACCAACCGGCTGCGGCTTCGGACAAGAAGGGCGCCACCGCGGCGCGCTCCGCATCCATCCTCTCGGCCGTCGCTTCGACCGCCGATTTCCCGATCCGGCGCTATGCGATCGGGTTCGTCTCGTCGCCGGCCGTCGTCAGCATCAATGCGCGGGTGTCCAGCCAGATCGTATCGATCGACGTCAAGGACGGGCAGATGGTGAAGACCGGCGACGTTCTGTTTTCACTAGACGACCGGGCGCTGAGGGCGCAACTGGCCAAGGACCAGGCGGCGCTCGCCAAGGACCAGGCGATGCTCGCCAGCTCGAATTCGGATCTCCAGCGGGCCAAGGACCTGGTCGCCAAGCAGGCCGGCACGCAACAGACCTACGACCAGGCGGTTGCGGCGCAAAAGGCTGCCGCGGCAACCGTCGATGCCGACAAGGCGACAATTGACGCCGACAACGTCCAGCTGGGCTTTGCCACGATCACCGCGCCGATTTCCGGCCGGCTTGGCGCCGTCAATGTCGCGGTCGGCGACCTGGTCACCACCAGCAACGGCAACAACAGCAGCACGGCGACCCCGCTGGTGACCATCACCCAGATGGACCCGCTGCAGGTCAACTTCAATCTGCCGGAAAGTAACCTGGCGCTTCTGCATAGGGCGCTTGCCGCGCCGCAGCAGGGTGCCGTGACGCTGACCAAGGACGGCGACCCGACGCCGATCGGCAAGGGGACGCTCGATTTCGTCGACTCCAGCGTCGACACCGCTTCCGGTACGATTGCGACGCGGGCGAGTGTGCCGAATGCCGATCTCTCGTTGTGGCCGGGCCAGTATGTGAATGTCGTGCTCGATGCCGGCATCATGCCGAAGATGACATCGGTTCCCACGGTTGCGGTGCAGCCCAGCCAGAAGGGGCCGTTCGTCTATGTCGTCAAGCCGGACAACACGGTCGAGATGCGGCCGGTGGAGGTGGCCCTGACCGAAGGTGAAAACAGCGCCATTAGCCAGGGGCTGAAAAACGGTGAGAAGGTAGTCACCGAAGGCCAGACAAGGCTGAAGGACGGCGCCGCCGTGCATGAAGGCAAGGCCGCGACCGGTGGCGGCGGCCAAGCCGCTCCCAAGGTCGCGCAAGCCGACAAGGCCGGCGAGGCGGCCCAATGATCTCTGAATTCTGCATTCGCAGGCCGGTCGCCACCCTCCTGATGTCGTTCGCCCTCGTGCTGGGCGGACTGTTCGCCTACAAGTTCCTGCCGGTGGCGGCACTGCCCAGCGCCGAATTCCCGGTGGTCAACGTCTCGGCGCAGTTGCCCGGGGCCTCGCCGGAAACCATGGCCACGTCGGTGGCGACGCCACTGATCAAGCAGTTCGCCACCATCGCCGGCATCGATTCGATCTCGACCACCAACTCGCTTGGCCAGACCTCGATCGCCATCCAGTTCGTGCTCAACCGCGACATCGACGCCGCAGCGGCAGACGTGCAGGCGGCGATCGCGCGTACGCAGAAATCATTGCCGCCGCAGATGACGGCGCCGCCGAGCTATCGCAAGGTCAATCCGGCCGATGCGCCGATCCTGCTGATGTCGCTGGTCAGCGACACGGTTCCGCTGACCGACCTCGATGCTTTCGCCGAAAACGTCATCTCGCCGTCGCTGTCGACCATCGACGGCGTCGCTCAGGTCTCGATCTTCGGCCAGCAGAAATACGCCGTGCGCATCCAGATCGATCCGACCGCACTCGCCGCGCGCGGCATCTCGATCGATCAGCTGCAGGCGGCGATCGCGTCTGCCAACAGCAACACGCCGCTCGGCGTGCTGCAGAACAACAAGCAGCAGCTCACCATCACGGCCAACACGCAACTCACCGACGCTGCCGGCTTCTCCAACCTCATCATCGCCACCAAGAATGGTCACCCGGTACGACTGGGCGAGGTGACCCGCGTCGTTGATTCGGTGCAGACGACCACCACCGCAAGTTGGTACGATGGTACCCGCGCGATCATCATGGCCGTGCAGCGCCAGCCCGACGCCAACACCGTCGACGTCGTCGACAAGGTCAAGGCGATGTTGCCGTCGTTCCAGGACCAGATGCCGGCCGCCGCCTCGATCAAGCTGCTCAACGACCGTTCGACCTCGATCCGCCAGGCCGTCGACGACGTGCAGTTCACGCTGCTGTTGACCATCGCGCTGGTGGTCATGGTGATCTTCGTGTTCCTGCGCCGGGTCACGGCGACCATCATCCCGGCCGTGGCGGTGCCGATCTCGCTGATTGCGACGCTTGGCGCGATGTTCCTGTTCGGCTTTTCCATCGACAACATATCGCTGATGGGCCTGACGCTTGCGGTCGGCCTTGTCGTCGACGATGCCATCGTGATGCTGGAAAACATCTTCCGCCATATGGAAGAGGATGGGTTGTCGGCCTTCGATGCGTCGCTGAAGGGCGCGCGCGAAATCGGCTTCACCATCATCTCGATCTCGATATCGCTGGTCGCCGTGTTCATCCCCGTGCTTCTGATGGGCGGCGTGATCGGCCGCATCTTCAACGAGTTCGCCGTCGTGGTGACGGTCGCTATCCTGGCCTCGATGTTCGTGTCGCTGACTCTGACGCCGATGCTGTGCTCGCGGCTGCTGTCGGTTACGAAGGCCGATCGCGACAAGCATGGCCCTGGTCACAAGCAGGACTTCATCACACGCGGCTACGACCGGATCTTGAGCTTCTGCCTGCGGCACACCTTCCTGGTGTTCCTGGTCTTCATCGGAACCGCGGCAGCGTCGGTATGGCTGATCCAGGTCTCGCCGAAGGGCTTCTTCCCGCAGGAGGATATCGGCCAGATATCGGTGACGACCATCGCGCGCCAGGACATCTCGTTTGACGCCATGGCCAAGCTGCAAGGGCAGGTGGCCAACGTCTTCTCGCATTCGCCTTATGTCGACCATGTGGCGTGGTCGGCGGGCAGCGGCAACAATGCGCTCAACCAGGGGCAGCTGTTCGTCCAGCTCAAGGCGAAGGACCAGCGTCCCGATATCGATAGGGTGCTTTCGGATCTAAGGCGACAACTGGCGGGCGTGGCGGGTATCGAGACCTACATGCAACCGGTGCAGAACCTGAGGCTGGGTTCGCGGTCGTCGGCCAGCGCCTATCAGCTCGTGGTTCAGGGCCTGGATACCGGCCAGACCGATATCTGGGCGCAGAAGATGAATGACGCGATGGCGGCCGACCATGCGACCTTCGCCGACGTCACCAGCGACCTGCAGAACAATGCGCTGCAGGCGACGTTGGTGGTGGATCGCGATAAAGCCGCCCAGCTCGGCATCGATACCGACACGCTACGCTCCGCTCTCTATGGCGGGTTTGGCACCGACCAGGTTTCGACAATCTTCGGTTCGGCCGACAGCTACGAAGTCATCACCGAGCTCGATCCCAACATCGAATGGTCGCCCGAGCGGATGCTTGCCATCCAGATGAGGACGGCGAGCGGCAGTCTGGTGCCGCTTGGCGCCTTTGCCCGGGTCGATCGCACGGCCGGCGCCTTGACCGTCAACCAGCTTGGCCAGCTGCCCGCTGTGACCATCTCCTACAATCTGCCGCAAGGCGTGGCGCTCGGCGACAGCGTGACCCGCATCAACGCGCTCAAGGAGCAGATCGGCATGCCGACGGCGATCTCGACGACCTTTGCCGGCACGGCCAAGACCTTCCAGGATTCGCTGGCCAACCAGGGCCTGCTGATCGGCGGCGCCATCCTGACCATCTACATCGTGCTCGGCATCCTCTACGAAAGCTTCATCCACCCGCTCACCATTCTCACCGGCCTGCCATCGGCGGTGCTTGGCGCCGTCGTTGCGCTGCGCTTCGCCGGCATGGATCTGTCGGTGATCGCTGTGATCGGCATTTTGATGCTGATCGGCATCGTCAAGAAGAACGGCATCATGATGGTCGACGTGGCGCTGGAATTGCGACGAGACGGCTTGTCGGCCACCGAGTCCATCCACAAGGCCTGCCTCATGCGTTTCAGGCCGATCATGATGACGACGCTGGCCGCACTGATGGGCACGTTTCCGATCGCGCTCGGCACCGGCGCCAGCGCCGAGCTGCGCCAGCCGCTGGGCGTTGCCGTTGTCGGCGGCCTGCTTGCTTCGCAGGCGCTGACCTTGTTCGTGACGCCGGTGATCTATGTCTACATGGAGAACTTCTCGGGCTGGCTGGTCGGGCTGATGCCGAAGCGCAAGGCTGAAGAGATCCCGAAGGAACCTGTGAGGCAGCCCTCGCTGTTCGATGTCAACGAGGAGCAGCAGCTCGAACCGCAGAAGACGGCCGCCGAATAGAATTCAAGGTCGCCAGGATCTGGCTCAAGGCGTTGCGCTTGCGGTGGCATCACCGGAAACGTAATTTGCGGTCATGTCACACGATCACGACCACGACAACGAGCTCGATCCCTTTGCCGCGCGGGTACGTGCGCTGGAGACTATCCTCACCCGCAAGGGGCTGATCGATCCGGCCGCGATCGATGTCATCGTCGACACCTACGAGACCAGGATCGGCCCGCGCAATGGCGCCAAAGTGGTGGCGAAGGCCTGGGCCGATCCGGCATTCGCCGACTGGCTGAAGCGCGATGCGACAGCGGCGATCGAATCGCTCAGCTACACCGGCCGCCAAGGCGAGCATATGCAGGCGGTCTTCAACACCGAGGACACGCACAATCTCGTCGTCTGCACGCTGTGCTCTTGCTATCCGTGGTCTGTGCTCGGCCTGCCTCCGGTCTGGTACAAGGCGCCGCCCTACCGCTCGCGCGCGGTCATCGATCCGCGCGGTGTGCTGGAGGAGTTCGGGCTGACGCTGCCTGCCGACAAAAAGATCCGCGTCTGGGATTCCACCGCCGAGCTGCGCTATCTCGTCGTGCCGATGCGTCCCGACGGCACCGAGGGCTGGAGCGAGGAGCGGCTGGCCGATCTGGTGAGCCGCGACGCTATGATCGGCACCGCTCTGGCGAGGCAGCCGGCATGAACGGGCCGCAGGACCTTGGCGGGCAGATGGGCTTCGGTCCGGTCGCGCCGGAAATTGACGAGCCGTATTTTCATGCCGCCTGGGAAAGGCGGGCGCTGGGTGTGACGCTGTGCGCCGGCGCGACGGGCGCGTGGAACATCGACGAGAGCCGGCATGCGCGGGAATCGCTGCATCCCGCCGATTACTATGCCTCCAGCTACTACGAGATCTGGATCAAGGCGCTGGAAGTGCTGCTCAAGCGCCATGGTTTTGTCAGCGAGCGCGATCTCAAGGCAGGCACCGCAGTCGATCCGGCGGCGGCGCCGAAACGGGTGCTGAAGGCGGAAAACGTGCCTGCCGTGCTGGCCAAGGGCGGTCCTTGCGACCGGCCGGTGGCGCAATCGGCGCGGTTCAAGGCCGGCGATCCCGTGCGGACCAGGAACTTCAACCCGACCGGCCACACGCGGCTGCCGCGCTATGCACGCGGCAAGCATGGAACGATCGAGGCGGTGCGCGACGGCTTTGTGTTTCCAGACAGCAACGCGCATGGCCAGGGCGAAAACCCGCAATGGGTCTACACGGTGGTTTTCGAAGGGTCGGAAATCTGGGGCGAGGGCGCCGACCCGACGCTGAGCGTGTCGATCGATGCCTGGGAGAGCTATCTTGAGCCGGCGTGAGGCAAACGATCACGCCGCCGATTTGCCGCTTAGCGTCGATGCCCCGGTCTTTGCCGAGCCATGGCAGGCCGAAGCATTCGCCATGACGGTTGCGCTGCATGACAAGGGCCTGTTTTCGTGGGGCGAATGGGCGCAGGCACTGTCGACGCAGGTGAAGAAGCCAGATGCCGCGGTTGACGGCCATGACTATTACGAACATTGGCTGGCGGCGCTGGAAAGCCTGCTTGTTTCGAAAGGGCTGACCGCCAGGGCGGATGTCGATGCCATGGCTGAATCCTGGGAGCGCGCCGCGCACGCAACTCCGCATGGCAAGCCGATCCTGCTGGAGAACGACCCCAGGCGCATCCGATAGGTCGTGGCAGCAGCCAAACCATAATCGTGGCGCAGCTGCATCTGTTCTCTTTACGTTCTTGTTTGCGCCTGATAGCCTGATCCGTCCGCGGCACTGAAGCGCCCCGACACGTCGATGGTGGTGGCGGCTATCTTGTCTTTCCCTTGCGAATCCGGTCTCTCGCGCTGATGGAATTCTCTCCCCAACAGGACGAGGCGCTGCAAGCGGTTGCCCGCTGGCTGAAGACCGGAAAGCCGCAGCTGTTCCGGCTGTTCGGCTATGCCGGCACCGGCAAGACGACGCTGGCGCGCTATTTCGCCGAGCATGTCGACGGCCAGGTCCAGTTCGCCGCCTTCACCGGCAAGGCCGCACAGGTACTGCGCTCCAAGGGCGCGATCAACGCCCGCACCATCCATTCGCTGATCTATCGGCCGAAGGGCGAGGAATCGGTATCGGACGAGGTCACCGGCAAGACCTCGATGTCACCGACCTTTTCGCTCAACCGGCAGAGCCCGATCTCGCGGGCGAAACTGGTCGTCATCGACGAATGTTCGATGGTCGACGAACAGCTTGGCCGCGACCTGATGAGCTTCGGTACGCCGATCCTGGTGCTCGGCGACCCCGGCCAGCTGCCGCCGATTTCGGGCGGCGGCTTCTTCACCGACCACGAGCCGGATTTCCTGCTCACCGAAATCCACCGGCAGGCGCGCGACAATCCGATCCTGCGGCTGGCGCTCGATGTTCGCGAGGGCCGTGAGTTCATGCGTGGCGACTATGGCACGGCCCAGGTGATCGGCAAGGAAGACGTTACCCAGGAGCTGGTGCTGAAGGCTGATCAGGTGCTGGTCGGCACCAACCGTACGCGGCGGCGCTACAATCAGCGGCTGCGCGAACTCAAAGGCTTCAATGCCGACTATCCGCAGGCCGGCGACAAGCTCGTCTGCCTGCGCAACGATCCGGCCAAGGGCCTGCTTAACGGCTCGCTGTGGAAGGTCATGACCTCGTCGCGCGAGACGGTGAAGCCCGGCATCAACCTTCTGGTGTCGCCGGAAGAGGACGATCCGGATCGCGGCGTCGCCAAGATCAAACTGCTCAAGGCGGCCTTCGAGGATCCGGATGCCGACATTCCCTGGCAGCAGAAGAAGCGCTTCGACGATTTCGACTATGGTTACGCGCTGACCGTGCACAAGGCGCAGGGCTCGCAATGGAACGAGATCGTGCTGTTCGATGAAAGCTGGGCCTTCAAGGAAACGCGCCAGCGCTGGCTCTACACCGCAATCACGCGCGCGGCCGAGCGGCTGACGATCGTCAGGTAG
This sequence comes from Mesorhizobium sp. CNPSo 4670, assembly GCF_057784235.1. Lineage (NCBI taxonomy): Bacteria > Pseudomonadati > Pseudomonadota > Alphaproteobacteria > Hyphomicrobiales > Phyllobacteriaceae > Mesorhizobium > Mesorhizobium sp. CNPSo 4670. Next base: position 308,322 of record NZ_JBWJFQ010000004.1, read on the forward strand.
CAGGCATTCACCGAGACCCTGCGGGGCTGTCGTGTTTCAGCCGCGACCCTGTTGCTCTTCGGTCGGCCGGGCTCCAAGCCATTGCCAGGCCGAGGCTTCGTCCTCGGTCTCGAAATGCTTGAATTCGATTGACGGCGCATCCCGCAGGACATGTCGCGCGTCGGCGGTCCAGTCCGGCTCGCCGATCGTCGCGCAACGGCCGACATGTTGCATTGCATGGGCGGTGCCCTGCGTCAGGGTCTCTTCGGCAATATTGGCCCAGTCGACGCCATCGTGATCGACAAGGCGCACCAGCACGTCGATATGTGGGTGAAGGGCATAGGCTGCCTCCATCAAACCGAAAAGGTTTTCGCCATCGGCCGCCGAGACATGGCCGACGACATCGATGGCGAGAAGATCGTCACGGCTGGTCTCGAGACGACGGATAGCCGGTACGGCATCGAGAAAATTCATGGTGCTTCCTTTCGCGGACTCACTTCATCACGCTTGGAACACTCGAAACCCCCTGTCTGTTCCCGCCAAAGGCATTATAGGTGGCGCGTCGAATGATCTTCGAGGCCGCTTCCATGCCCGCAAAACTCTCCGTCAATCTCAATGCCGTCGCCATGCTGCGCAACAGGCGCGACCTGCCGTGGCCGAGCGTGACCGGCCTCGGCCGCATCGCGCTCGCCGCCGGGGCGCATGGGCTGACGGTGCATCCGCGCCCCGACGAGCGCCACACGAGGCACTCCGATCTGCCTGAGATACGGTCGCTGATCGACGACGAATTTCTGCGCTCGGAATTCAACATCGAAGGCTATCCGACCGAGGATTTCCTGGCGCTCGTGGAAAAGCATCAGCCCGAACAGGTGACGCTGGTGCCGGACGATCCCGCGCAGGCGACGTCGGACCATGGCTGGAACTTTGCCGCCGAGGCCGCGTTCCTTACTCCGATCGTCAAGCGTCTGAAGAAGGGGGGCTTTCGTGTGTCGCTGTTTTCGGACCCGGACCCTGCGGGCGTGACGGCCGCGCGTGACACCGGTGCCGACCGCGTAGAGCTTTATACGGGTCCGTATGGTAGTTGTCATTCCGATCCCGCCCGAGCGGCCAAGGAATTGGAAAGACTGGGAAAAACCGCTGATGCCGCGCTTGCCGCCGGTCTTCAGGTCAATGCCGGGCACGATCTGGTGGTCAGCAACCTTCCGGCACTGGCAAAGCGCATTCCCGCATTGGCCGAAGTGTCGATCGGACATGGATTGACAGCCGACGCGTTGGAGTATGGCATGGCCGGCACGGTGGGGCGGTTCCTGAAGGCCTGCGGATGGTAGGGTAGAGCCGCGCATTGAAAGTATGGCAGCCATCGCGTGCAATTGATATCGTATCACAGCATGCATAGAGCACCGCGCGCTTGTCGGAGAGTGGTCGATGGACCTTGCCAGTAGCGGTAGCGAGGCTGGAACCGTCGAACAATCGAGCCATTCCGAAGTCGAAAAGCACAGTACCAAGGTTCTGATGCTGGGCGCGCTCGGCGTCGTCTATGGCGATATCGGCACCAGCCCCATCTACGCCTTCCGAGAAGCGCTCCATGCTTCTCCCGGCACCGATACGCGTAGCGATGTGCTGGGCGTTCTGTCGCTGATTGTCTGGGCGCTGACGATCATCGTCACCATAAAGTATGTCGCCTTCGTGCTTCGTGCAGACAACAAGGGCGAGGGCGGTACGCTATCCCTGATGGCGCTTGCACGAAGCGCCTATCCGAAAGGCGCCCGACTAATTCTCGGGATCGGGCTTTGCGGTGCGGCGCTGTTCTTTGGCGACGCTATCATCACACCGGCCATCTCCGTGCTGTCGGCGGTCGAAGGCCTGGAGGTGGTGACCCCGACACTGGATGCCTATGTCGTGCCCATCACGCTGGTCATCCTGGCCTTTCTGTTTTCGGTGCAACGCTTCGGCACCGGAAAGGTCGCGGCGGTGTTCGGGCCGGTGACAGCGCTTTGGTTCCTGGCCATCGGCATTGCAGGGCTCTATCACCTGACGGACGATCCGTCGGTCCTGATGGCGATCAATCCTTACTACGCCGTCGATTATCTCGCCGGTACTCCGACCGCCGCCTTTGTGACCGTCGGTGCCGTGTTCCTGGCCGTGACCGGGGCCGAGGCGCTCTATGTCGATCTCGGCCATTTCGGGCGCAAGCCGATCGTGATGGCCTGGTTTTCCGTGGTTTTCCCGTGCCTGCTGCTCAACTATTTCGGGCAAGGCGCCTTTGTCCTGGCAAATGGTGGCAGGCCGACCAATCCATTCTTTCAGATGCTACCTGACTGGGCCCTGATGCCAATGGTGGGCATGGCAACGGCCGCGACCGTTATCGCCAGCCAGGCGGTCATCTCAGGCGCTTTTTCACTGACCCGTCAGGCCGTGCAGCTCAACCTTTTGCCCCGCATCGAGGTGCAGCATACCTCTGAAATGCAGCTCGGGCAGATTTACATGCCCCGCGTCAACCTGCTCATCGCGATCGGGGTGATGCTGCTGGTGGTTGGTTTCGGCAGCTCGAGTGCGCTGGCCTCGGCTTACGGAATTTCGGTGACCGGCGAAATGCTGATGACGACCATTCTGCTGTTCGTGGTGATGCGCAAGCTGTGGAAATGGAAGCTGGCGCTTGCCTTGGCTCTGGCCCTACTGTTCGGCATTATCGACAGCGGTTTTTTCTTGGCAAATGTCGTGAAGATCTTCGAAGGCGGATGGGTATCAATTACTGTCGCCTGCATGATGGGGCTGATCATGTCGACATGGATTCGCGGCACCCGCTATCTGTTCGACAAAACCCGGCGCAACGAGATCCCGCTCGATTTCCTCGCCGGCAACCTGTTGAAGAAGAAGCCGCAGCTGGTGTCCGGCACCGCCGTGTTCCTGACCAGCGATCCCCTCAGCGCGCCAACGGCACTGATGCACAGCCTGAAACACTACAAGGTGCTGCATGAGCAGAACGTCATCCTTTCGGTGGTGACCGCGCCGCAGCCGGTGGTTCCCGACAGCGAGCGGGTCAAGATGGAGACTGTCAACGAACTGTTCATGCGGGTGACGCTGACCTTCGGCTACATGGAGCAGCCCAACATCCCGCGCGCGCTGGCAATCTGCCGCAAGCAGGGCTGGAAGTTCGACATCATGACGACCTCGTTCTTCCTGTCGCGACGTTCGCTCAAAGCCTCGCCCAATTCCGGCATGCCGGTGTGGCAGGACCGGTTGTTCATCGGCCTGGCGCGCACGGCGGCCGATGCGACCGAATATTTCCAGATCCCGACCGGCCGTGTGGTAGAGATCGGTACGCAGGTGGCGATCTGACGGACGCATATGCTGCCGGTCCTGCTGGTGCGACCATGCCTGCAGATCGAGCCCGCGAATCTCGCGTGCACCGATGATCTCCCGAGCAGCCGAGCGTTGCCGGCATGGGAGCCATCACGCGACGGCACTTGATATTGCATCGCAGCAAGCGTAGATGACCGCGCACTTATCGGAGTGTCGTCCATGGCCCTTGCCAATGCTGGTAGTGAGGCAGAACCCGTCGAACAATCGAGCCATCCCGAAATCGAACAGCACAGCACCAAGGTGTTGATGCTAGGCGCGCTCGGTGTCGTCTATGGGGATATCGGCACCAGCCCGATCTATGCGTTCCGCGAGGCGCTGGTGGCATCGTCCAGGGGTAGCGTGGCGGATCGCGGCGATATTCTTGGCGTTCTGTCGCTGATCATCTGGTCGCTGACGATCATCGTCACCATCAAATACATCATGTTTGTGCTGCGCGCCGACAACCGCGGCGAGGGCGGCGTGCTGTCGCTGATGGCGCTGGCGCGCGGCAGTTTCCCCAAGCGCTCGGCGCTGATGCTTGGCATCGGCATCGTCGGGGCATCGCTTTTCTTCGGTGACGCCGTCATCACGCCGGCAATCTCGGTGCTGTCGGCGGTGGAGGGCATGAATGTCGTCACGCCTACCTTCCAGCCTTATGTGGTGCCGCTAACACTGGTCATCCTTGCCATGGTGTTCGCGGTGCAGCGATTTGGCACGGGCGGAGTGGGATTGGTGTTCGGCCCGGTGACTGCGGTATGGTTCCTGGCCATCGGCCTTTCCGGTCTCAACCACATCATCGCCGATCCTGAAATCCTGTGGGCCGTGAGCCCACACTACATCGTCGCCTTTCTGATTAATTCGCCCGACGTCGCCTTCGTTACCATCGGCGCCATCTTCCTCGCCGTCACTGGCGCCGAAGCGCTCTATGCCGATCTCGGCCATTTCGGCCGCAAGCCGATCGTGCTTGCGTGGCTGGCGATCGTGTTTCCCTGCCTGCTGCTCAATTATGCCGGGCAGGGCGCCTTCGTGCTGGCAAAGAACGGCGTGGTCGGCCATCCGTTCTTCGAGATGAACGAGGGCTGGACGCTGATCCCGATGGTCGTGCTGGCGACTGCCGCGACCGTGATCGCCAGCCAGGCGGTGATTTCGGGCGCCTTTTCGCTGACCAGGCAGGCGGTGCAGCTCAACATGCTGCCGCGCCTTGAAATCCTGCACACATCGGAAAAACAGTCCGGCCAGATCTACATGCCGCGCGTCAACCTCCTGCTGGCGCTGGTGGTGATGATGCTGGTCGTCGGCTTCGGCGAGTCCAGCAAGTTGGCGTCGGCCTATGGTATTTCAGTGACCGGCAACATGCTGGTGACGACGGTGCTGCTCTATGTCGTCATGACGCGGATCTGGAAATGGCAGCTGTGGCTGGCCGTCTCGCTGACGGCGCTGTTTGCCTTTATCGACATCGGCTTCTTTGCCTCCAACATCGTCAAGGTGTTCGAGGGCGGCTGGGCATCGCTGGCCGTGGCCTTCACCATCGTGCTGGGCATGTGGACCTGGGTGCGCGGCAGCCGCTATCTGTTCGACAAGACGCGGCGCAACGAGATCCCGCTCGATTTCCTCGCCGGCAATCTGCTGAAGAAGAAGCCGCAGCTGGTGTCCGGCACCGCCGTGTTCCTGACCAGCGATCCCTTGAGCGCGCCAACGGCACTGATGCACAGCCTGAAACACTACAAGGTGCTGCATGAGCAGAACGTCATCCTTTCGGTGGTGACCGCGCCGCAGCCGGTGGTGCCCGACAGCGAGCGGGTCAAGATGGAGACCGTCAACGAGCTGTTCATGCGGGTGACGCTGACCTTCGGCTACATGGAGCAGCCCAACATCCCGCGTGCGCTGGCGATCTGCCGCAAGCAGGGCTGGAAGTTCGACATCATGACGACCTCGTTCTTCCTGTCGCGGCGTTCGCTCAAGGCCTCGCCCAATTCCGGCATGCCGGTATGGCAGGACCGGTTGTTCATCGGCCTGGCGCGCACGGCGGCCGATGCGACCGAATATTTCCAGATCCCGACCGGCCGTGTGGTAGAAATCGGTACGCAGGTAGCGATCTGACGGGCTCTTGCCGATGAACGGCTGAGGAGGCGGGAATGAGCGGCGAATTGGTGCTTGTTACCGGCGGCTCCGGCTTCCTCGGCGCGCATTGTATTCTCGAACTGCTGAAGGCCGGCTACCGCGTGCGCACGACCGTGCGCTCAGCCAAGCGCGAAGCCGATGTTCTGGCCATGCTCAAGGCCGGCGGGTCCGAGCCTGGAGCGGCGCTCTCGTTTGCCGTCGCCGATCTGATGGCCGACGCGGGCTGGCCGGATGCGGTGGCCGGTTGCGACTATGTGCTTCATGTCGCCTCGCCATTTCCGCCCGGCGTGCCGAAACACCAAGACGACCTGATCGTCCCGGCCCGTGAGGGCGCGCTCAGGGTGTTGCGCGCGGCACGGGATGCGAGGGTGAAGCGCGTCGTGCTGACCTCGTCCTTCGCGGCAATAGGCTATGGCAAGCTGCCGCCCGGCGGGCAGCCGTTCACCGAGGAGAGCTGGACCGATCCGACGGCCAAGGTCAGCGCCTATGTGAAATCGAAGACGCTCGCCGAACGCGCCGCCTGGGATTTCATTGCCGCGGAGGGTGGCAAACTGGAACTCGCGGTCGTCAATCCGGTCGGTATCTTCGGGCCGGTGCTCGGCCCGGACCATTCGACCTCCACAGAATTTGTCCAGCGTATGTTGAACGGTGCCATGCCGGGGCTGCCGCGCCTGTCTTTCGGCGTTGTCGACGTGCGCGACGTGGCGGACCTGCATGTGCGCGCCATGACCAACCCCGCCGCCAGGGGCAAGCGATTCCTGGCGGTTGCCGGCGATTTCATGACCGTGCGGGAGATCGCGCAGACTCTGAAAACGCGCCTGGGCGATGCCGGGGCGCGCGTGTCGACGCGGGAGCTTCCCGATTGGCTGGTGCGGATCGTGGGCCTGTTCAACCCGGAAGTCGCACAGTTGGTGCCGGAACTGGGCAAGGTCAAGAATGCAACCAAAGCGAGGGCCGTGCGCCTGCTAAGCTGGGCGCCGCGATCACGCGAGGACGCGCTGGTTGCCACCGGCGAGAGCCTGATCCGGCTCGGGCTGCTCAAAAAGCCGAAGTAGCGCCGGAAGCCGGGGGGTCGGCTTCCGGGACCACTCACGGGCCGTCAGCCTGCCAAGGCGGCCTTGTTGGCCTCCAGGAACTGCTTCAGCGTTTTTGACTTCCGACCGGAAAGCGTCTCGACCGCATCCGTCACCATGGCGATGCGACCGGCGCGCGTGTTGGCGTCAAACGACACGATGATGCGGGCGAAGTCCTCGGGAATGCCGGTCGCCTTCACCCCTTCGGTCAGGGCCTCATCCGAAACCTGCACGACATCGAGCTGCTTGCCGGTGACCTCGCCTACCAGGGCGGCAATCTCGGCTGTGGTGTACGCATGCGGGCCGGTCAACGTGTAGGTCTTGCTTTCGTTTGAAACGTCAGCGAGACCGGCAGCGATCGCCGCTGCCATGTCATCGCGCGCGCCATGGGCGATGCGGCCTTCGCCAGCGGACGTATACCAGTGGCCCGACGCGATGGCCTGCGGGAGTGCCATGAACAGGTTCTCCTGGTACCAGCCGTTGCGGAAAATGGTGTAGGCAATGCCGCTTGCCTTGATCGCCTGCTCGGTGCCGTAGTGATCATTGGCAAACAGCACCGGCGAACCCGGCTCGGGGTTGGGCATCGAGGTGTAGAGAAGATGGCCGACGCCGGCCTTCTTCGCAGCGGCTACCGCCGTCTCATGCTGTTTCAGGCGCCGATCGTCCTTCAGATCTACTTCGCTGGTCGAGATGATCAGCACTTTGTCGACGCCCTGGAACGCGTTCTGCATTGACGTGCTGTCGTTGAAGTCGGCGGCCCTGACGACAACGCCGCGCGCCGCCAGGTCGGCAAGTTTGGCCGGCGTGCGCGTCGTGGCGATGATCTGCGCCGCAGGGACGTTGAACGTGTCCAGCAGGTGGTTGATGACGCTGCGGCCGAGTTGGCCGGAAGCGCCAGTGACGAGAAGGGTTTTGCTCATTGGATATCCTGGCATGGGTTGGAGAGGAGGGGCAAAAGGCGGTCTCAAAAAGAGACCAGCACTAAAATAGGAATTGACCCGTGGCCGTAAAGAAGGCAGTTTTTCGGGATGTAGGCACAGCCAGGGAACCAGCCGTGGACAGCACGATTGTCAATCTGAGATCCAAGCTCGAGATCTACAAATCCATGAGCGATGGCGGCAACGTTGCCGATTGCCCGGTCCGCGACGTGATCCAGGGTCTCAGCGGCAAATGGAGTTCGCTGTTGATGGGAGCCCTAGCCGAGCAGCCGTATCGCTTCGGCGAGCTGCGGCGGCTGGTGCCCGACATTTCGCAGCGCATGCTCACCCAGACGCTCTACGATCTGCAGCGCGACGGCTATGTGCATCGCGAAGTGTTCCCGACCAAGCCGCCGAGCGTCGAGTACAGCCTGACCGACCTCGGACGGTCGATGTTCGGCGCCTTGCACCAGCTGATCCTGTGGGCCGAGCTCAACCATGATGCGGTGCGCGACGCACGCGCCGGTTTTGATGCTGCCCAAGGGTGAGCCGGCCCGTCAACTGGACTAAGCCAGGGGCTGCGGCTTGATTTAGTCCGCCCGCTGAAGGATTGTCCGGCCAGTTCGGCTTTGGGGGCATTGGCATTTCCTACGACATCGCGATTGCCGGGGCCGGCCCGGCGGGGCTTGCCATGGCGCTCTATCTCAAGCGCGCCGGGCACAAGGTCACCATCTTCGAGCGCTTCGAGGAGCCGAAGCCGGTCGGCTCCGGGCTGATCCTGCAGCCGACAGGGCTGACGGTGTTGGCTGATCTTGGCCTGCTCGACGACATTCTGGCGCTGGGCAGCCGCATCGACCGCCTGCATGGCGCCGATGCCGCCACCGGCCGCACCGTGCTCGATGTCCGCTATGATGCCCAGCGCGGCCACCGTTTCGGGCTGGCAGTGCATCGGGCGGCCCTGTTCGGCGTGCTCTTTCGCGCTGTGCAGCGCGAAGCGATCGCCATCGAGAGAGGTGTCGAGATCGAGACTCTGGAAATCGGCGAACGGGCAACGCTGATCTGTGGCAACGGCCGTAGGGCAGGACCATTCGACTTCGTCGTCGACGCCAGCGGCTCACGCTCGAAGCTGCGGCGGTGCGCGGGCGATGCAGGCGCGCCACGCCCACTCATCTATGGTGCGTTCTGGGCGTCGCTGCGCTGGCGCAATGAAGGTTTCGACGAGCACGCGCTGCTGCAGCGCTACGACAAGGCCAGCGTGATGATCGGCGTGCTGCCGATTGGCCGGCCGGAGCCGGGTGTTGAAAAGATGGCGGCCTTCTTCTGGAGCCTGAAGCCGGCGGACGCCGATGAGGTGCGCGCCCGCGGCCTCGACGCCTGGAAGGAGAGGGTGGTTCGGCTGTGGCCCGAGAGCGCGGCGTACACCAGCCAGATCGAGGATTTCGACCAGCTTTCGCTGGCGCGCTACGGCCACCACACGATGAAGCGGCCGATCGGCCGTCGCCTGGCCGTCATCGGCGACGCGGCGCATTCGACCAGCCCGCAGCTGGGGCAAGGGGCGAACATGGCGCTGCTCGATGCGGCGGCGCTCAGCCATGCGCTGGCACGGACGCCAAACGTCGAGGCGGCACTTGAAGCCTATGCGAAGGCACGGCGCTGGCATGTGCGCGTCTTCCAGGCGCTGTCGCTGGCGTTCACGCCCTTCTACCAGTCGGATTCCGTGGCGTTGCCCTTCATCCGCGACAGGCTGGTGGCGACGGTGGCAAGGATCCCGCCGGCGCCACAGTTCCTTGCCTCGATGGTGGCCGGCACGGTGGTCGATCCGTTCAGGCGTATCGGGCTCAAGGAAGCGCGATGGCCAGATCGTTCCGCTGAATGATCGTCGAGAGTTGCGACTTCTTCGCCTGCAGAAAGGCATGCAGGCGCCGCGGGTAGTCCGGCGCGACGGCGTGCCTGATCGACGGGCGCTCCCTCAACGCCTGACGCCAAGCCCGGACGAACGGCTTGCCGTCCAGAATGCCGAAATCGCCGATCCGGTCGAAGACGTCGAGATATCTGAAAACAGGGCCATGGACGGCGTCGACGAGCGAGAAGCGCTCGCCGGCGAACCATGGTCCGTTCCGTTCGGTGACCGCCAGCTCGGCCTCGAGACGATCGAACATCGACGACAGCGCGCTGGTTTCGGCGAGGAAGCCGGCCTCCGTCGAGGCCGAATAGAACCGGCCGATGGCGTTGAGGATTGCCGAGCCGAACTCGATCCAGGCGCGATGCCGGGCGCGGGCATAGGGATCGGCGGGGTGGAGGGGATTGGCCTGGGTCTCTTCGAGGAATTCGAGAATGACGGCGGATTCGAAGATCACCGTTTCCTCGCCATTTCGCTGCACGCGCAGCAGCGGCACCTTGCCAAGCGGCGAGATCGCTCTGAACCAGGCCGGCTTGTTGGCGAGGTCGATATCGACGCGCTCGAACGGCACGCCCTTTTCGGCCAGTGAAATCGCCGCGCGCTGCACATAGGGGCAGAGAGGATGGCTGACGAGAATGAGCTTGTCGGTCATCTCACTCTCCCCAGACATAGTTCAACGCGCCGTCCTCGACGCGCGTCGACAGGAACATCAGGCGGGACTCCTTTGGCGCCGGACCATCGATGCGGTCGCCGCTTGCCAAGTCGAACGAGGCGCCGTGCCATTGGCAGACCAGTCTGCCGTCCTTGCAGTCGAGCGGCCCGCCAAAGTGCAGACAGACATTGGCGGCGGCGCGGATACGCTCGCCGCTGCGGTAGACATGGACCTCACGGCCGAAGAACGGGGCGATCAGGCTGCCCGTCTGCGGAATGTCGGCGACCTTGCAGATTTCATGTTTCATAACGCGTCCTTCAAAGTTAATGCAGTTGCATCAATATAGATGCATCTGCATTAACCGTCAAGCTTGATGCAATTGCATCTATCGCCTATGGTGGGCCATGACTGAGAAAGCCATGCCTTCGCCCGAAGCCATCACGACCTGGGCTCGCCTGATGCGGGTTTCGCGCCAGCTCGTGGAAAGTGCTGAAGACGCGCTGAAGGAGAGCGGCCTGCCGCCGCTCGCCTGGTACGACGTGCTGCACGAACTCGCCGAGGCGGGTGGGGGCGGATTGCGGCCGTTCCAGCTGATCGAGCGCACTTTGTTTGCGCAATACAACGTCTCGCGGCTCCTGGCCCGGCTCGAGGCAGACGGGGTGGTCGAGAAACTGCCGGTGGCCGATGACGGCCGCGGCCAGACCATCCGTATCACGGCCAGGGGCCGCGAGATGCGTCGCCAGATGTGGGCTGTCTATGGGCGGTCGATCACCGAACTGGTCGGTGCCAAACTCTCCGCTGATGAGCTGAACATGGTGTCGGCACTCCTGGGTCGATTGCGCCATCCGCCCGTTGTGGACTGACGATTTGGCGCGCCGGTCAGGCCGAATGACTGTCCCAGAGAAAGGCCAGTGTCGCCAGCACGCTAAGGGCTACGCGAACCAGGTGCAGATTGCCCCATTTGACGATCAGGGACCTGGCTTGCGGATTGCCGGCGCCTCCGTCCATCGCCTCCAGCACCCTGTTGGTCGGCATCATGGCGATCAGCGTCCAAGGCCAGGGCAGGATGATCAGCACCGCGCCGACCAGAAAGGCGAAACCGCCGGTTTGCCACCAGGCAATGAGGCCGAGAACGCAGGCGATAATGGCAATCGACGCCTGCATGGCGGCGCCCCGCTTGTAGGAAGGCTGCCATTCCTGCAGCAGCGCCTTGTCGTCGAGACGAAGCCGCGCCGGTTGCTCGGCGACACTGACGTAAATAGCAGCGCCCGAGAATACGGCGGCAACCGTCAAGGCCAACAATCCGATCAGCATCTTCGTTCCCCGCGCAGCCCGTCCGGCAGGACGCCATGTGGATAGAAATAAGACTTGCATGGATCGGGACAATACGCCATAGAAGTGGCGAACCGTAACGTACGGTACGGCTTGCCGGAAATAACCGGCCGGCCTTGCCTGCCGAGAGAAGAGCGTGTTGGACATCGTGCCCGAGATCGACACCAGCGAAGCGCTGACTGAGCGGCAGAAAGCCGTGCTCGACGCAGCGTTGCGGCTGCTGGTCGAGGAGGGCGACCAGCTGACCATGACCGCCGTGGCGCGCCGGGCAAGCTGCTCCAAGGAAACGCTCTACAAATGGTTCGGCGACCGTGACGGGCTGCTGACGGCAACGGTGCAGTGGCAGGCGTCCAAGGTGCGGGTGGCGCAAGTCGATGGCAAGGGGCTCGATCTTGTGTCGTTGACCGCAAGCCTCGAACGCTTCGCTTCCGACTGGCTGAAGGTCATTTCGAGCGACACTTCGATCGCGCTCAACCGGGTGGCGGTGAGCCATGCGAGTTCCGGCAAGGATAACCTTGGCGCCGTGGTGCTTGAGAATGGCCGCTTCGCGCTGGCCAAGCGGCTGAAGCCGGTGCTTGAGGCCGGACGACAGGCGGGACTGCTCGACTTTGCGGATGCCGAGACGGCGTTCCGCACCTTTTTTGGGCTGGTCGCCCGCGACGTGCAGATCCGTCTGCTGCTCGGCGACCGGCTGGAATTGACTGAGGCGGCGATCGGCGGCGATGCCGCGCGGGCGACGCAGCAGTTTCTCGCTCTTTTCAAGAGCAACAACCGGCCGCAAGGCCTCTGATTCATAAACCGGGAAGGAAGACAAAATGCGTGTCTATTACGATCGCGATGCCGATCTCAACCTGATCAAGGGCAAGAAGGTCGCCATCATCGGCTATGGCAGCCAGGGCAGGGCGCACGCGCTCAACCTCAAGGATTCCGGCGCCAAGGACATCGCCATCGGCCTCAAGGCCGGTTCGGCGACCGCCAAGAAGGTCGAGGCCGACGGTCTCAAGGTTATGAGCGTGGCGGACGCGGCCAAATGGGCCGACCTGATGATGATGGCGACGCCTGACGAACTGCAAGCCGACATCTATCGCAACGAGATCGCGCCGAACATTCGTGACGGCGCTGCAATCGCCTTCGCGCACGGCCTCAACGTGCATTTCGGCCTGATCGAGCCGAAGGCCTCGGTCGACGTCGTCATGATCGCGCCGAAGGGCCCTGGCCACACGGTGCGCGGCGAATACCAGAAGGGCGGCGGCGTGCCGTGCCTGGTCGCGGTCAACCAGGACGCCTCGGGCAATGCGCTTGACCTGGCGCTGTCCTATGCCTGCGGCGTCGGCGGCGGCCGTTCGGGCATCATCGAGACCAATTTCCGCGAGGAGTGCGAGACCGACCTGTTCGGCGAGCAGGTCGTGCTGTGCGGCGGTCTGGTCGAGCTGATCCGCGCCGGCTTCGAGACGCTGGTGGAAGCCGGCTACGCGCCGGAAATGGCCTATTTCGAGTGCTTGCACGAGGTCAAGCTGATCGTCGACCTGATCTATGAAGGCGGCATTGCCAACATGAACTATTCGATCTCGAACACCGCCGAATGGGGCGAATATGTCTCGGGCCCGCGCATCATCACCGCCGAGACCAAGGCCGAGATGAAGCGCGTGCTGAAGGACATCCAGACCGGCAAGTTCACATCGGAATGGATGCAGGAATATCGCGCCGGCATGTCGCGCTTCAAGGGCATTCGCCGCAACAATGACAGCCACCAGATCGAGGAAGTCGGCGCCAAGCTGCGCGCGATGATGCCGTGGATTTCCAAGAACAAGCTGGTCGACAAGGCCAAGAACTAAGTTAAATCCACGTTCTTGCCTTTGCGCGTCCTCGGGCTTCGCCCTGCGGGCGCGCGGGGATTTCCAAGAACGAGCTGGTCGACAAGGCCAAGAACTGAACCTTGCGCTCGAAGTCCTTGGGTTCGAACAGCCGAAATGAAAAACGGCGCCACATGGCGCCGTTTTTCATTTCTGGGCTTCGCTACAGACTAGCTCGTCAATAGGGCGAGTAGCACTGCTGACGCGGACCGCCATAGGGCTGGAACGTGTTGTCCCAGGCGCGATACGACCGGTAGCGGTTGTAGCACCATTGGACATGGGCGCTCGAAACCCGCGCCCGGTAGGTGCGGTAGTAGCGGCGCGGCGGCGCGTCGTAATAATTGTAGTTGTTGTACATGCTGCCAATGCCGAGCCCAAGGCCGAGGCCCAGAAGGGCAGCCGCGCCGTCGTCGTAGTAGCCGCCGCCGTGATAATGATGGCGACCATGGCGCCAACGCCAGTTGTCTCCATTGTTCCAGTTTCCGCCGCCGCCGTTCCAGTGTCCGTGGCCACCGTTCCAGTGTCCGTTGCCGCCATTCCAGTTGCCATTCCAATTGCCGGACCGGCGCCATCTCCAATTGCCGCCATTGTTGCCACCCGCCCAGCCTTCGCGGACCACCATCGGCGCCGCAGTGCTGGCGGGGATCGACACGTCCGGCTGCATCATCGGCCCCGCGGCCGACGGCGCCGTGACGCCGGACAGGATACCGAGGGCTATCAGCCCTGATTTGACCGTGGAAGAAAAGAGCGAGTTCATTGCACTCTCCAAAAGATACAGGCCCGACGCCTACACTAGGGGGCCTATTGTGGATGTTTGCATCTGAACGGCGGATGAACGGAAAGGTTCCGTCAACCATGGCGCGAGGCGCATCTCGATCTCCGCTGGTGGTCCTGCGACCTTGTTTTCCGCCGCGCTTGCGGGCAAAGGTCATGACATGTCGCTGCGCCTCGCCACCTTCAATGTCGAGAACCTGATGAACAGGTTCGATTTTTCCGGCTATCGCAACCAGCTAAACGAGGATCGCACGCTGGCGCTGTTCGATATCCAGAGCGAGGCGGAATACAAGATGCTGGAGCAGGCGCGCGCCATCGCCCAGTCCGACGATACGCGCCAACTGACGGCGCTGGCGATCGCGGCCACTCGCGCCGACATCATCTGCATGCAGGAGGTCGACAACATCGAGGCGCTGAAGGCCTTCGAATATGGCTATCTGTTCAAGATGGTGGGGCAGGGCTACCGGCAGAAATACACCACATCGGGCAATGATTCGCGCGGCATCGACGTGGCTGTGATGATGCGCAACGAGACCGCGCAGGGCCAGGCGATCGAATTCGTGCGCATGACCAGCCATGCCTACGTCACCTACGAACAGTTCGGGCTGCACACGCCGGAGCTCGAGGCACTCGGCAACCAGGCCAATGAGCGCATCTTCCGGCGCGACTGCCTGGAAGTCGACGTGACCGTGGGCGGCGTGCCGCTGACGCTTTATCTGGTGCACTTCAAGTCGATGGGCTCGCCCCGCAACGGGCTCGACGGACGCGAAGCGACAATGCCGGTGCGCATCGCCGAGGCTCAAGCCGTGCGCCGGATCATCGAGGAGCGCTTCGGCAAGGACCACGCCGCCGACAAGCGCTGGGCGATCTGCGGCGACATGAATGATTACCGGCAACGCGTGAAGATCGCCGGCGACGCGATCGACGGCCACCGCTTCGAGGTGGTCAACGAGAACCAGTCCTGCATCAACGTGCTGGCAGAAGGCGGCTTCTGCGAAAACGTCGTCGAGCGGCGGCCGGAGATGAACCGCTGGAGTTTCTACCACACGCGCGGACCGGAAGAACGGCATCTGTGCCAGCTCGACTACATCCTGTTGTCGAAAGGGCTCGCCGCCAGCAACGCGACGGCCGTTCCAGACATCATCCGCAACGGCCAGCCCTGGCGGACGATTTTCCCGCCCGGCCAGGAGGTTGAGCGCTTTCCGCGCGCCGGCTGGGACCGGCCGAAGGCTTCGGATCACTGCCCCGTGGCGATCACTCTGGACATGACCTGATACGCCGATGAGTTTCGACCTGCCGCGCAATGTCATCCTGCCGGTCGATGCCGTCGACGTGCGGCTCGATCCCAATCCGCACCCGTTCGCACTGGATAATGCGGAGGCCATCGTCGAGAACTGGCAGCGCGAGGTGGCAGCCAAGCCGGCGCTGTTCGACGGCACTGTAGTGCTGCTGTCGCAACTCACCTATCGCGACAACCGTCTCGTCGGCCGCTGCCATGCGGTCAACTACTCCACCTTCATGCTTTGGCGTAAGCGGCGCGAGAATTCGGGCGCCGAACATGCCTATGCCCATGCCGTGCTGGTGGCCGGCGACAATGCGCTGGTGGCGATCCGCATGGGCTCGCACACGGTCAATGCCGGGCGCGTCTATTTCGCCGCCGGCTCGTTCGAGCCCATCGACTTTCGCGACGGCCAGGTCGACGTCGATTTCAACATGATCCGCGAGGTGCGCGAGGAGACCGGTCTGGATCTGTCGGACGCGCCACGCGGCAAGCGCTACCACGTCCTGTCGACGGCCAGCGGTACGGTGATCTTCCGCCGCTATCGCGAGACTGCGCCGGCCGACGAGATTGCCCGGCGAATCTCAGCCTTCGTCGCCACCGAGACCGAGCCGGAGATCGAGGGGCCGGTCATCATCCGCCACGCCGCCGACCTGCCGGACGGATTGGCGGCGCATATGAAGCCGCTGGTCGAGTGGCATTTTGCGGGCGTGGATTAACGACGCGTCTTGTCCTGCGCCACCTTGCGATCGTTGCGGGCGGCGACGAAGAACAAGATAAATCCGAGACCCAGCAAGCCGCCCATCGCCATGCCCATGGTCTGTCCGACGACTGCCTGGAAATCGGCGGTGACACGATCGGGATTGGCCATGCCGAAGCGGGCGAGATACCACCAGATGCCTGCAAGGACTGCTTCGATGATGACCATCGCCAGGATTAGTCGTGCCTTCTTGCTCATGCGTTATTCGCCCCCGACCAGAGATATCTTGCTTTAGGGCCCGGAGATCGCCGAGTCGATCGAATCTGCATCGAAATGAGGTCGATTTGGAAGCGATCGCGGCGGGCACGCGGCACGCGCCGGATCTCCTGTTGCATGCAGCCAATCCGTCTGCTAAATACTGAACCACATGGTTCAGTATTTCCGCCTCCCTCTCGATGCCTCGTTCGCCGCGCTCTCGGACACCACCCGACGCGGCGTCCTGGAGCAGCTCGGACGTTCCGATGCTTCGATCACGGAGCTTGCCGAGAAGTTTCACATGACCCTCACGGGGATGAAGAAGCATGTCGGCGTCTTGGAGCAGGCGGGGCTCGTCACCACGGAGAAGGTCGGCCGTGTGCGGACCTGCAAGCTCGGCCTGCGCCGACTGGAGGAAGAGGCGGCATGGATCGAGAGGTACCGCCAGCTCTGGGACGCACGCTTCGACGAGTTGGACAAGGTTGTCGAGGAATTGAAACGGAAGGAGAAAGCCGATGGACGCTAGAAGAGAGAGTGAGCCAACCCCCATGAATAGCCGCACGACGATCGAACGGAAGTCCGAGCGAGAGCTCGTCGTTACGCGAACGTTCAATGGCCCGGCGCGCATCGTTTACGAGGCGTGGACCAAGCCCGAGCTGTTCATGCGATGGTGGGCGCCGAAGTCGATGGGCATGTTCTTGCGTTCCTGCGAGATGGATGTTCGTACCGGTGGCACGTACCGTCTGGTGTTCGGCCACGATGCCTCAAACTCTGACGAGTTCTTCGGCAGGTATATCGAAGTGATACCGCACTCGCGCATCGTCTGGACCAATGACGAAGGTGGTGACGTTGGACCCGTCACCACGGTGACCTTCGAGGAAAAGGGTGGCAAGACGCTGCTGGTCCTGCACGAACTCTATCCCTCGAAGGAAGCTCTCGACGCTGCCGGGACCGGGGCGGCGGATGCGATGGGCGAGCAGTTCGAGCAACTGGACGAGCTTCTCGTCGCCCTGGGCGGGGGACGGTCATGAGGTTGTCCGCGCATGGAGTAGCGTTGATCGGACGGCGACAGCAAACATCCCAAGCTTGTGGATGGAGGTCCCCTTCGAGCTGGCCTCGGCTCACTCGTGCCGCAGCGCGTCGATCGGGTCGAGCCTTGCGCCGCGCAGCGCCGGGAAGAAGCCGAACACCATGCCGATCAGCGCCGAAAAACCGACAGCGAGCAGGATGACCGCCGGGCTTGGCGCAAAGGGGATGGTCAGTGCCACCGAGGCGAGGCCGGCCAGCGCCAGGCCGATCAGGATGCCGATGATGCCGCCAAGCAGCGACAGCACCGTCGCCTCGACCAGGAACTGGATGAGGATGTGCTTTTCATGCGCGCCGATGGCAAGCCGGATGCCGATCTCGCGTGTGCGCTCGGTGACAGAGACCAGCATGATGTTCATGATGCCGATGCCGCCGACCAACAGGCTGACGCCAGCGACAGCGCCCAGCATGCCGGTCATGGTGGTGGTGGCGCTGGCCATGGCGTCGGCGATCTGGGTCATGTCGCGGATGGCGAAATCGCTCTCGCGGTCGGGGGTGACGCGCCTGATATCGCGCAAGATATCCTCGACGCGCGGCTGCAGTTCGCTGGTCGGCGTCGTGTCGTCGGCGGCGATGTAGATGTTGTCGATGTCGCGGTTACCGGCGATGCGGCGCTGATAGGCGTGCAGCGGCATCAGCACCACATTGTCCTGGTCCTGGCCGAAGCCGGTATAGCCCTTGGGCTCGAGCAGCCCGATGATCTTGCAGGAGGTGCGGTTGACGCGGATGAACTCACCTTCCGGGTCGCCGGCGCCGAAGAATTGCTGGCGAACCGTCTGGCCGATCAGGCAGACACCGGTGCCGGAGCGGGTTTCGGAATCGCTGAACGGACGGCCGGACACCAGCTTCCAGTCGCGCGCATCGAGATAGGCGCTGTCGGTGCCGGTGACGCCCGATGTCAGGCTCTCGGTGCCGAAGATGACGCGGACCTGCTTTTGCGAGGCCGGCGAAATGGCGCGCGCGCCGGTCAGATGCGCGACCAGTGCCGCGAGGTCCTTTTCGGCCAGCGGACGGACCACCTGGTCGAGCCCGCCCGGACCGCCTGGCCCGGCCGGACGGCCGGAGCGGACGACCAGCAGGTTGCTGCCGAGCTTTGAAATGTCGGCCTTGACCTTTTCGGTGGTGCCGGAGCCGATGGTGAGCATGGCAATGACGGCCGCAACGCCGATGACGATGCCGAGCAATGTCAGGAACGAGCGCAGCACATTGCGGCGGATCGAGCGGAGCGAGAGGCGGACGGTTTCCCAGATCATGGTTTAGGCCACCTCGAGATTCTTGGAATCGGAAGCGACGTGGCCGTCGAGGAAGCGAATGGTGCGCTCGGCATAGCCGGCGACGTCCGCTTCGTGCGTGACCATGGCGATGGTCAGGCCAAGCTCGGTGTTGAGCTGCGTCAGCAACTCCATGATCTCGTGCGTTCGGGCGGTGTCGAGATTGCCGGTCGGTTCGTCGGCGACGAGCAGCGTCGGCCTTGTGACGATGGCGCGCGCGATCGCCACGCGCTGCTGCTGGCCGCCGGACAGTTCGGCCGGCGTGTGGTGCTCGCGGCCGACCAGGCCGACCTGGGACAGCGCCTGCATGGCAAGATCGCGGCGCTCGCGAGCGGCAACGCCGCGATAGATCAGCGGCAGTTCGACATTTTCCGCTGCCGTGGTGCGGGCCAACAGATTGTAGCCCTGGAAGACGAAGCCGACATAGAGGTTGCGCAGCATGGCGCGGCGGTTGCGGCCGAGCCGGCCGGCGTCGATGCCCATGAAGGAATAGGTGCCGGCCGTCGGCGTGTCGAGGCAGCCGATGATGTTCATCGCCGTCGACTTGCCGGAGCCGGATGGGCCCATGATGGCGACGAATTCGCCGCGCCGGATGGCAAGATCGACGCCGGCCAGCGCATGGACCTTGGCTTCGCCCTGGCCGTAGCTCTTCCAGACCTTGTCGAAGGTGATGAGGGCAGCACCGGCAGCCACGGCCTCAGCTCCGCTGCTGCGATGCGGTGATGACCTCAGCGCCTTCCTTGAGGCCCGAGGTGATCTCGGTCAGTTCGCCATCGGTTGAGCCGATCCTGACGTTGACCGGATGCGGCCGCCCATTCTCCAGCACATAGAGCGTGCGCGAGCCGTCGGTGGGCGTCGTCGCGGCTTGGCGCTGGCGGTTGCCGCCGGGGCGACCCATGCGGCCGGTGAACAGGTCGCTGAGGCTCCAGCCACGGGCCGCCTGCTGGGCCGGGCGATAACGGAAGGCGGTGGCGGGTACGGTGAGCACGTCCTTGGCCTGCCGTGTGACGACCGAAACGGTTGCGGTCATGCCGGGCCGCAGCAACAGCTCGTTGTTGTCGACCTCAAGCCGCGCATTGTAGGTGACGACGCCGTCGGTGGTGACCGAGGCATAGGAAATGTCCCGGATCTCGGCGTCGAACGGCCGGTCCGGGAAGGCATCGACGGTGAAACGGGCATGCTGTCCGGTCTTGACCGCGCCGATGTCGGCCTCGTCGACCGCCGCCACCAGCTCCATGTTTCTGAGATCGGCGGCGATGATGAACAGCACCGGCGCCTGCAGCGAGGAGGCGACCGTCTGGCCGGGGTCGACCGAGCGCGTCAGCACGATGCCGTCGATCGGCGCATAGATGGTGCTGTTGGCGAGGTCGGTCTGCTGTGATTTCAAATCGGCATTGGCGATGGCGA
Organism: Mesorhizobium sp. CNPSo 4670; assembly: GCF_057784235.1. Lineage (NCBI taxonomy): Bacteria > Pseudomonadati > Pseudomonadota > Alphaproteobacteria > Hyphomicrobiales > Phyllobacteriaceae > Mesorhizobium > Mesorhizobium sp. CNPSo 4670. The sequence goes on from NZ_JBWJFQ010000004.1 coordinate 328,263, forward strand.
GATTGGCCTCGGCGCTGTCGAGTGCCGCCTTGGAGCGGTCGCGCGTCGCGGTCGCCGCCTCGAGCGACTGGTCGGTCGCCATGCCACGATTGGTCAGCGAGGCCGCGCGGACAAGCGCCTTCTCATTCTCGGCGAGCGTCACGGTAGCGTCCTCGACATTGGCGGCCGCTCCTTTGGCGGATGCCTGCGCCCGCTCGATCTGGACCTGCAGCTTGGCGGTATCGAGGGCGGCCAGCACATCGCCCTTCTTGACCTGCTGGTTTTCCTCGACGGACACCGAACGGATGATGCCGGACAACTGGCTGGAAATGTCGACCTGGGTGAGCGGCTGCAGCGTGCCGGTCGCCGACACCGCGACGGTGAGATCGGCCTTGGCGGCCGGCACGGTCGTGTAGTCGATCTTGGCCGGCGAGCCGGCATACCACTGATAAAGGCCAAGCCCGGCGGCCAGCACAATCGGAGTCAGCAGTGCATAGAGCCAGCCACGCCGGCGCGTCTTGCGCAGACCCTGCGTGTCGAGCCCGAGCGCCGTCTCGATGGCGGAATCCGATTCCGTCTTTGGCAGATTGACAATCTGGTCCACGTCGGACCCCTATGATGCGCAATGTCCCTATCTGTGCACAGATCAGGCTGACTGGTTCAAATATCAAATTAAATTTCGCCCATATTGGGATTGAGGCAGGCATGCAAACCCGGAATTACTTACTTTACGACGTGTTTACGACCGAGCGACTGGCCGGCAACCCGCTGGCCGTGGTGTTGGATTGCAAGGGTCTGGACACGGCCGCGATGCAGGCCATCGCGCGCGAGTTCAACCTGTCCGAAACGGTCTTCGTGCTGCCGCCGGACAATCCCAAGCACCGCAACCGCATCCGTATCTTCACCCCCGACTATGAAATGTCGTTCGCGGGCCATCCGACGGTGGGTTCGGCGATCGCGCTGGCCGAACTGGCGGGAGAGGGCGGCGCCGGTATCTTCGTGCTGGAAGAAAACATCGGCCCGGTGCGTTGCGCCGTCAGCAAGCATGATGGCAACATTTTCGCCGAATTCGACCTGGCAAAGCTGCCAGAACCGTTGGGGCTCGAAGCCGATCCGGAGGCGATCGGTGCGGCCATTGGGCTGGCGCCGCACGAGATCGGCTTCGAGAATCACCGCGTCTCGTTCTGGTCGGCGGGCGTGCCCTATGTCACCATTCCGGTCGCCAATCTCGAGGCAGCGGGCCGAATCCGGCTGGACAACCAGGCGTGGTCGGAACTGGCGCCGCGTAAGAGCGAGTGGGCCTTCGCCAGCCCCTATGTCTATTGCCGCGAGACGGTGAACCACGAAAGCGCGTTCCATGTCCGCATGATCGTGCCGGGCACGCCGTCCTATGAGGATCCGGCGACCGGCTCGGCGGCGGCCGCCTTCGCCGGCGCCATCATGCATTTCGACGCGCCGACCGATGGTGTTTCGCAACTGTGGATCGAGCAGGGGCTGGAGATGCACCGGCCGTCGCGCATCCGCCTCGAACTGACCGTGCAAGGCGGAAAACTGGCCTCGGCACGCATCGGTGGCAACGCCGTCAAGGTGGCGGAAGGCAGACTGTTCGTCTAACCGCAGACGGGCTCGGTCGATTTGTCGGGAAATGATTCCGGCAGGGCTGGACAGGACCGATGGTGGCGGCTATATGCCCGCCAACGCCGGTTTTCGCCGGCCGAGTGGGTGCGTAGCTCAGTTGGTAGAGCAGCTGACTCTTAATCAGCGGGTCCACAGTTCAATCCTGTGCGCACCCACCAAATTCTTCAAAGACTTGGTGGAAAGACCTGAAAACGAGACGCGTTGACGCGTCTCGGGCATGCGCCGGTTATGGTGCGGTCATCTCAAGACTGGCTTTGAACCTGGCCCTCATGGTGATTTGCCCGGCGGCGCCCTCAACATCATCCGGGCGTGGCATCAGGGCCTGCGATTGCCGCGCCGAAAAATGCGGTTCAGAAACCTGCCGAGCCGAAATGCGATGCCGTTGTCTGTACTTGATGGCCATCGGCATCAATGCTGGCCTTGCCACCTGAAAAATCACTGATGAGCCACCAGAAGAAAACCAGGAAAACCGCGAGAATCGCGGTGTCGATCGGGCCGTAACTTGAATATCCATTGCGCCGAAGCACAACTGCAAGCAGCACGGCGATAGTCACAGCAGCGGTAGCAGGATGAAGCTTTTTCATCCACCAGCCCTATTAGAGAATCGCTACGATAGAAAGATACCGCCCTTGCTGTGATGACTGTGGCTTGTCCGATCGATGCGAGACGTCGGCGTTTACTTCTCCGACACTCCAGCCTCGGCAAAACTTGCCATGCGGGTGTGGCACTCCAGCGCCGAGCGGATGATGTTGACGGCGAGGCAAGCGCCGGAGCCTTCGCCAAGCCGCATGCCGAGATCGAGCAGCGGCGGCAGGCGGAGCGCTTCGAGCAGGCCGCGATGGCCCGATTCGGCCGATACGTGTGCAGCGATCGTATGGGCGAGCCCTGCCGGGTGCAATCTTGCCAGCGGGGCGGCGGCGGCGGTGCAGACGAAGCCGTCGAGCAGCACGGGTATGCCCAAATGGCGGGCGGCGAGCGTGGCGCCGAAGATGGCGGCGAGTTCGCGCCCGCCGAGTGCCGCGGCAACGCCCAGCGGATCGGCAAGGGCGGCGGCATGGCGCTTCAGGCCGGCCTCGATGGCGACAACCTTGCGCTTGAGGCCGGCGTCATCGACGCCGGTGCCGCGACCGGTCCATTTTTCAGCACCGCCCCCGAACAGCGCTGCCGAAATGGCGGCTGCCGGCGTGGTGTTGCCGATGCCCATTTCGCCGAAGCAGACCAGATCGAGGTCCTTCGTCACCGCGTCATAGCCGGCTGACACGGCGGCGAGAAACGCCTTGTCGTCCATCGCCGGCCCTTGCGTAAAATCGCCCGTGGGATGGTCGAGATCGAGCGGGATGACGTCGAGGTCGGCGCCGGCGATCCGGGCGAGCTGGTTGATGGCGGCACCGCCACCGGCGAAATTCGCCACCATCTGCACCGTGACTTCCGAGGGATAGGCCGACACGCCTTGCGCGGTGACGCCATGGTTGCCGGCGAAGACAAAGACCTTCACCCGGTCGAGTTTTGGCATATCGCGGCCCTGCCAGCGTGCCAGCCATGCTGCGATTGTTTCCAACCTGCCGAGGCTGCCTTGCGGCTTGGTCAGCGTGTCCTGGCGGCGGGCGACCGCATTTGCGGCGGCATCGCTGCCGGCGGGTAGATCGACGCAAGTGGCGCGCAGTTCATCGAGCGATTTGAAGGGCATGGGGGCAAAGTCTCCGAAAGGGAATCAGGCCAAGGGGGAATCAGGAAAGAGCAACGGAAGCGACGAGTAGCACGGCGATTTCACTCAGTTGCTGCAAGGCGCCGATCGTGTCACCGGTCTGGCCATCGATCTGGTTGAGGCAAATGGCGCGAAAGGCGGCAAACAGCAGGCCAAGCAGGATAAGCGCGACAATGGCGCCGCCGAGCCCGAGCAACAGCAGCGGTACCGCGCCAAGCACGGCACCGGCGATGGCGGTTTCGAACGAAACCGTGCCGGAATCGGCCGAGAGACCATCGGATCGGGCCGGCGGCAAAAGGTGCATGAAGACACCCAGCACGCCGCGCGAGGCGGCATGTGCGGCCACGAGGGCGAAGAGGGCCTGCGTGGGTTCGACGAATTCCTGCAGTGCGCTCCAGCGGATCAGCAGCGACAGAGTGAGTGCTGCCGCACCGTAGGCGCCGATGCGGCTGTCGCGCATGATGTCGAGTTTGCGGCCGCGCGATTTACCGCCACCGAAGCCGTCGGCGACATCGGAGAGCCCATCCTCATGCAGGCAGCCAGTGGTGAGCAGGGTTGCCGTAAGAGCAAGGGCCGCCGCCGGGCCCATGGCGAGGCCAAACCGTTCCGCCGTGGCAAAGACGATGGCGCCGATCAGGCCGACGACAAGGCCGGCGACCGGGGCGGCCCAGATCGCGGCGGCGAGGCTGCGGCCGCGAAAGTCGAAGACGGGCAGCGGCAGCCGGGTGAAGAAGACCAGGCAAAGCGCGATATCGCTGGGGATTTGCCGGGGCGAACGGCTGAAGTTCTGGAATTTGAGCCGGATTTCTTCCCAAAACCGGCTGCCATTTTTCGGGATCATGCTCTAGCCCCTCGCAATGGCGTGGAAGAAGGTGCCGCTGACATGGCCGCGTCGGTAACCCGAGGCGCCGATGGGGTTGCCCTGGCCGTCGGCGAGGTCGGCCAGCGCCTCGTCATTGCCGGTCGCGATCATCTGCGCGTAGTGGAATTCGTGGCCGCGGATCAGCGCGCCTTGCGTGCCCAGCGGACAATCGGCGCGCAGCCGCGCCTCGCGGTAACCGAGATTCATCTTCCGTTTGGCAAAGCTGGTGGAGTGACCGAGCAGGCCGAGCATTCCGTGCGTTTCGCCCGACGCGTCCTCCAGGGCTTCGCCGAGCACCATGAAGCCACCGCACTCGCCATGGACGGGCTTCGTCGCGGCGAACCTTGCCATTCCGGCGCGGAAATTCGTCGCGGCGGCGAGCTTGCCGGCATGGAGTTCGGGATAGCCGCCGGGCAGCCAGCAGACATCGCAGCCTTCGTCAGGTGCCTCGTCGGCGAGCGGCGAGAACGGGACGATCTCGGCGCCGGCCTTGCGCCAATAGGCCGCCACATGCGGATAGAGGAACGTGAAAGCGGCATCTTCAGCCAGTGCAATGCGCTGGCCGGGCGGCGATAGCGCGTCATCGAAGCCGCCGGGCGCCGGGGTGAGGGGTGTCGCCAAGGCCATGATGGCATCGAGATCGAGTGACTTTTCCGCCATGTCGGCCAGCCGGTCGAGATGCGCCATCAGGTCGTCATATTCGCCGGCCTGGACGAGGCCGAGATGGCGCTCGGGCAGGTTCAGTGTCGGATCGCGCAAGATGGCGCCGACAACGGGTAGGCCGATCGCCTCGATGGCATCGCCGGAGAGCCGGCGGTGGCGCTCGCTGCCCAGCCGGTTGAGCACAACGCCGGCCATACGCACGTCCGGGTCGTAAGTGGCAAACCCCTTGGCGACAGCGGCCGCAGTGGTCGACTGGCCGGAAACGTCGAGCACCAGCAGCACCGGCAGGCCATAGAGCCGGGCGAGGTCGGCTGCGGAGCCGTTGCGGCCGGGAGCCGCCGGAATGCCGTCGAACAGCCCCATGGCGCTTTCGAGGATGACGAGGTCGGTGTCGTCAGCCGCTTGCGCGGCCAGTGCGTTGAGCAGCGATGGCGGCATCGCCCAGCTGTCGAGATTGACGCCGGACAGCCCCGTGGCGGCGGTGTGGAAGCCAGGGTCGATATAGTCAGGGCCCGACTTGGCGCCACGTACTTTCAAGCCTCGCCGGGTCAGCGCGCGCAGGATGCCGATGGTGACGCTGGTCTTGCCCGAGCCGGAACGCGGCGCGCCGATGATGATCGCGCGGGCGCTCACGGGTTGCCCGCCAGTGCCGCGCGCATGGCGACGATGCCGCCAACGACGATCAGCGCCGGAGAGGTCAGCCCGGCGGCGGCGGCTTTCTCGGCAATGGTGGCGAGCGTGGCGACGACGGTCTGTTCCTGCGGCGTCGTCGCGGCAACGATCACTGCCGCCGGCGTCGACGGTGCCAGCCCTCCATCGAGCAATGCCGCGGCGATGAGGGGCAGATTGGCCATGCCCATATAGACCACGACGGGCTGGCCGGTGCGGGCGATTGCGCCCCAGTCGATATCGTCATCGGAACCGGCGGCGTGGCCGGTGGCCAGGATCACCGCCTTGTTGATGCCGCGCATGGTGGCGGGGATGCCGGTCGCGGCCAGCGCGCTCAGCCCCGATGTCAGGCCGGGCAGTACGCGGAACGGGATATGTTCCCGCGCCAACGCCAGGGCTTCTTCACCGCCACGACCGAAAATATAGGGATCGCCGCCCTTCAGCCTGACGACGCGGCGACCTTCGCGCGCCAGCCGGACCAGCAGGGCGGTGATGTCGTCCTGCTTCATCGACGGTTTTCCGCCGCGCTTACCGGCGAAGAAAAGCTCGGCGTTTGCGGCAACGGCGACGACATCGGAGGAGACCAGCGCGTCGTAGACCAGTGCATCCGCCTCGGCCAAGGCCGCCAGCACTTCCAGGGTCAGGCAGCCGGGGTCGCCCGGGCCGGCGCCGGCCAGCCAGACATGGCCGGGCTCAAGGCGGCGCGGCTTGAAATTCAGCCGGGACAATGCCTGCTCGAGCGTGGCGTTCTCGCCCTTGTTCCTGGTGCTGGCGCTCACAATCCGTCCCGTCCGCGAAAACGCCGCTGGTAGTGGGCGTCGTATAATGAACTCTCGCCAAAGCCTTCCGCCGCCAGCGAACGGCCGACGAAGATGATCGCCGTGCGCTCCATCGGATCGGCCGCGAGTTGTGCCTCGATTGTTTCCAGTGTGCCGGTCAGCACGCGCTCGTCCGGCCAGGAGGCGCGGAAGACGATCGCCACCGGGCAATCCCCACCATAGTACGGCGTCAGCTCGGCGACGACGCGGTCAATGGCGTGGATGGCAAGGTGAATGGCGAGCGTGGCGCCGGTGCGGCCGAAACCAGCCAGCGTTTCTCCAGGCGGCATCTTTGAGGCGCGGCCTGAGATGCGGGTCAGCACCAGGCTTTGCGCGACTTCGGGGATGGTCAGCTCGCGGCGAAGTGCTGCGGCCGCGGCGGCGAAGGAGGGGACGCCCGGCGTCAGCGTGTAGGGAATGCCGTGCTTCTCCAGCCGCCGGATCTGCTCGGCGACCGCGCTCCACACCGACAGGTCGCCGGAATGCAGACGGGCGACATCATGGCCGGCCTTGTGGGCCTCCAGATACGCGGCCTCGATCTCGTCGAGCGACATCGGCGCGGTGTCGATCAGTTTTGTCCCTGGCGCACAGTGCTGCAGCAATTCGGGCGCGACGATCGAACCGGCATGGAGGCAGACCGGGCAGCTTGCCAGCAGCCTGGCGCCACGCAGCGTGATGAGATCGGCGGCGCCTGGACCGGCACCGATGAAATGCACGGTCATGGCGCATCTCCGCTGATGGCGATGGCGCAGGTGACCGGGCCGAGCACTGTACGGGCTCCGAGCAGCCTTGCGCCCCTGCCGGCGACGGCAAGCGCGGATGCTTCGGAGACGGATGGCGTGCCGGCCAGATCCTGCGAGAGAACGGAATGGCTGAGCGTGGCTGATGAGACTGCCTCGATCGCGGCCGTGTCGGCGACGACGATCGGAAGATGGAGTTGATGCCCGGCAGCGAAAATAGCCTTTTCGTCCTGCTTCAGGGGAGCGGTCGCCAAGGCGGACAACGCCGTCATCGTCAGCCCATGCGTCTCCAGGGCGGTTTCTATCGCCGCGAGCACGTCTTCGACGCTCACGCCCTTTCGGCTGCCGATGCCCGCGACCATCATGGCTTCATCCAACTCCATTGGGTGATCGGCATGGCAGGCCGCCAGGCCTGCATCGAGCCGACCGGCGACGCGCGGGATATGTTTATGCGCGTAAGGTCGCCGCCAAGCGAGACGTGACGGGCGAGAAGCAGGGTTTCCATCTCCAGCGTCACTGCGTTGGCGACGAGACGACCACCGGCTCGCAAGGCCTTGATGGCAGCGTTCAACACGCCGGTATCACTGCCGCCGCCGCCGATGAAAATCGCGTCCGGCGTGTCCAGCCTGGCAAGCGCCTTGGGTGCACTGCCCTCCACCACGATCAGGCCGGGAACGCCACAGGCAGCAGCGTTGCGGCCAATGCGGGTGGCGCGGATCGGGTCGGCCTCGATGGCGATGGCACGCATCGAAGGATGGGCGAGCATCCATTCGATGCCGACGGAACCGGAGCCGGCACCGATATCCCACAGCAACTCGCCGCGCCGTGGCGCCAGCGCCGACAGGGTGATGGCACGGATTTCGCGCTTGGTGATCTGGCCGTCATGGTCAAACAAATGATCGGCAAGGCCAACCGTGAGCGGCAGGACGCGCGCATCAGGCCCCGATTCAACGTCGATCGCCAAAACATTGAGCGGATTGATGTTTTCGAGGTCGAAGGCATTGGCGTGGGCCGAGCGCAGGTTTTCGTTTGGACCGCCCAGCGCCTCAAGAACCGTCAGCCGCGATGCGCCAAAGTCGAGTTCGACGAGCAGGCGCGCGATTGCAGCAGGCGCTTCGGCGTCCGACGTCAGCGCCAGGATGCGCGCGTTCGGCTGCAGCAGCGGCCGGATCAGGTCGAGCGGCCGGCCATGCAGCGACACGGTGTCGATATCCGGCAGCGGCCAGCCAAGGCGGGCCGCTGCCAGCGAAACGGCCGATGGTGCCGGGATGACATGCATCTCCTGCGCCTTCACCTTGCGGGCGAGGGTGGCGCCAACCCCATGGAAGAACGGATCGCCGGAGGCAAGCACGCACACGTTTCTGCCGGCAAGCGCCAGCACGTCGACCATATCGGCATCGAAAGGAACCGGCCATGGGCGCGCCTCGCCCTTGGCGAAGGAGGCGACAAGTGCGAGGTGCCGCTTGCCACCGAAGATGATTTCCGCCTTGGCGATCAGCCGCTTGGCCTCGTCGCCGAGACCCGCTAAACCATCCTCGCCGATGCCGACGACTGTAAGCCATCTTGAGTTGAGCTTGGCGCCGCGCGGACCTTCAGCAGGCATGATGACCCACCGCATTCTGATCCTCGGCGGAACCACGGAAGCCCGGCAGCTGGCCGGAAAACTGACGGCGCGCGCCTCGGTCACGCTGTCGCTGGCCGGCCGCACCGAAAGCCCGGCGGCGCAAGGGGTGCCGGTGCGAACCGGAGGGTTTGGCGGCGCCGATGGGCTGGCTGCCTATCTGCGGGACACGCGCACCGACCTTCTGATCGACGCAACCCATCCCTACGCAGCGCGAATCTCGGCCAATGCCGCGCAAGCCGCGCACGTGGCCGGTGTGCCTATTTTGGCCCTGAGGCGGCCGGGTTGGGAGCCTGTCGAAGGCGACCGCTGGACGCAGGTCGACACCGTCGGCGACGCCGTGCACGCGCTGGGTCCGGCGCCTCGTCGTGCCTTTCTGGCTCTGGGCCGGCAAGAGGTTGCCGCTTTCGAAGCTGCGCCCAAACATCACTATCTCATCCGCAGCGTCGATGCGGTCGAGCCGAAGCTGGCCGTTCCCGATGCTAACTATCTTTTGGCCCGGGGGCCGTTTCGCGAGGCGGAAGAACGCGCGCTGCTCGAAGAGCATCGCATCGACATCGTGGTGTCCAAGAACAGCGGCGGCGCGGCGACCTATGGAAAGATCGCCGCGGCGCGAGCACTTGGCATCGAGGTTGTCATGGTCCGCAGGCCGGCCCTGCCGGATGTTCCTTCGGCTGAAACCGTCGAAGCGCTGGCCGCCATTGTCAACCAGTTCGGGGCCGATCATCTTCTCTGACCCGTGGACGAGCGCGGCGTGTAGACCAGCGCGGGTCTGTCGTCGCGCTTGATGATCCTGGTTTCTGGCGAGCCGATGATGATGCAGGTCGCCATGTCGGCCTTTTGCGCGTCGACATCGGCCAGCAGAGTGACTTCGATACGCTCATCCGGACGGCCGGCGGCGCGGCCGAAAATCACCGGCGTGGTTCCCGGCAGGATCGCGGTTAGGCATTCGAAGGCGCGGCCGAGCTGCCAGGGGCGCGCCTTGCTGATCGGATTGTAGAGCGCGATGACGAAGCCGGCGCCGGCCGCCGCCAGTAGGCGCAGCTCGATCAGCTCCCACGGCTTCAGATTGTCGGACAGCGAAATGGCGCAGAAATCATGACCGAGCGGGGCGCCGATGCGGGCGGCAACGGCGAGCATGGCGGTGATGCCGGGCACCACGGCGACATCGACCGCACGCCATTCAGCCGGGCCGGCCTCGATCGCCTCGCAGACGGCAGCCGCCATGGCGAAGACGCCGGGATCGCCACCGGACACGACGGCGACGTCATGGCCTTCGGCGGCTTTGGTCAGGGCGTCCTTGGAGCGGGCGAGTTCCTCGCGGTTGTCAGAGGCAACGCGAGTCTGGTCCGGGCGCAACTCGAGCCGATCGAGATAGGGCTTATAGCCGTAGAAGAACGCGGCCTGCGCCACGGCGCGGCTGGCCTCAGGCGTCACCTGATCGGCATTGCCGGGTCCGAGCCCGATGACGGTGAGACGGCCGCTCATGCCTGCGCTCCCAAGGCGCCGGGCCGCCCGGACCAGCCGGCGACCAGCACGATGGCAAAATAAGGCGCCCTGTCGTCCTGCTTGTCGGCAAGTCGCATCGAGACGCTGCCGGTCATGGTGCCGCGCTCGACATAGACGGCGCGCGCCAGCTTGCCGGTTGCCTCCAGCGCCCGCCTGATCTTGGGCAGGTTGCGGCCGACCTTCATGATGACGGCGGCGTCGGTGTCGGCCAGCCGGCGGGTGAGCTCGAACTCGCTCATCGTACCCGGCAGCACGGTCAGCACATCGTCGCCCTGGACGATCGGCAGGCCGGTCGCCGACCAGCAGCCGGACATGGCGGTGACGCCGGGAATGACCTCGGTGGGGAAACGATGGGCGAGCCGCACATGCAGATGCATGTAGGAGCCGTAGAACAGTGGGTCGCCTTCGGACAGCACGGCAACCATCTTGCCTGCTTCGAGGTGCTGGGCGACCTTCTCGGCGGACTCCTCGTAGAAACCGGTGATCTGCGAGCGGTAGTCGTCGTGATCCTTGTCGATTTCGGTGGTGACGGGATAGAGCAGCGGCAGTTCCGTCATGCCCGGGCGGAACTGCGCTTCGACGATGGCGCGCGCATTGCTGTTGTTGCCGCGTTTGGCGAAATACGCCACGACATCGGCCTCGGCCAAGGCCCGTGCAGCCTTCAGCGTCAACAGTTCGGGGTCGCCGGGACCGGTGCCTACGCCGACGAGACGGCCTTTGGGGAGCGCGTTCACAGGCCAGGCCTCGCCAAGGCGTTGAGTGCGGCGGCAGTCATCGCGCTGCCGCCAAGCCGGCCGCGCACGATGGCATAGGGCACGGCATAGGAATTCTCGGCGAGCGCATCCTTGGATTCGGCCGCGCCGACGAAGCCGACCGGCATGCCGATGATCGCTGCCGGCTTCGGCGCACCGTCGCGCAGTTTTTCCAGCAAATAGAAGAGCGCGGTCGGCGCATTGCCGATGGCAACCACCGAACCGGCCATGCGCTCGCCCCAAAGGTCGATGGCGGCCGCGGAGCGTGTATTGCCGATCTCCCTGGCGATTTCGTGTGTGCGCGGGTCGCGCAAGGTACAGATCACTTCGTTGCCGGCCGGCAGCCTGGCGCGGGTGACCCCATGCGAGACCATCTCGGCGTCGCAGAAGATCGGCGCACCAGCCGAAAGTGCCGTGCGCGCGGCGGCAACGAAATCCGTCGAAAAGACAAAATGGCTGGCAGCTTCAACCTGGCCGCAGGCATGGATCATGCGGATGGCGACATCGGCCTCTGCTTCGGAGAAGCGCGACAGGTCGGCCTCGGCGCGAATGATGGCGAAGGAGCGCTCGTAGATCGCCGTGCCGTCGTGGATGTAGTCGTAGGCGGCCATGCTTATTCCTGTCGGTAAGCCCCGGCGATGCCGGCCGTGCCAAGCCTTGTCAGGCAAGCGGCGGCGGTTTCGCCGGGAAGTCGTGCGCTGCGGATCGCCGCCGCGACGCGGCTGATGCCGCGCGCGGCGTCATAGCCCGGCCTGTAGCTGGCAGGAAGGCCCTTTGCCGTCGCGTTCACGACAAGTCCGGCTCCGTTTTCGCCGCCGACCAAGGTGAGCGCTGCTTTGCCCGGATGGGCGCAGCCCTTGGCGCAGCCGGAAATGTGCAGGGTGAAGTCGAGGATGTCGGCATTTTCAACGGCAATCGCCTCGGCAATGTCGCGCGTGGCGATCCGGCCGGAGGCGCAGGCCGGCGTACCGGGGCAAGCGGCGATGCGTGTGCGCGGATCGGCGGCGTCGATGACGAATCCGAGGGTGGCGGCGTTGTCTTGAAGGGGCTTGTTGGCGGCCGCCGGCTGGCCGAGGAAGAGCAAGGCGCGGCCGGGGGCGAGGCGGATTTCCGACGTGCCGAGCGCGAGGGCGTTTTGGGCAAGGCCGATGATCTCGTCCGCCGGCATGCTGCCATAGGGGAGGGCGATGCCGAGGGCGACGCCAGAGGCGGCGAGGTCGAAAGTTCCGATTGGAGAGCGAGTCGATGGCGCAGGATAGCGATCCTGCCTACCCCCCGCTGTCCTGCCGGACATCTCCCCCACAAGGGGGGAGATCGGCAGTTCTGCCGCCGGCTCTCCTTTTGGACGCTGAGTGATTGCTGCAACTGCGACTAGCGAAAGCGGAGATGAGAGCGCAATCTCCCCCCTTGCGGGGGAGATGTCCGGCAGGACAGAGGGGGGTGGGACGGAGTGCCAACTTGCAAGAGAAGCCAGCTGCCTCTCGGTCAAATCCCTTGCATGGGCGTCGCGACCCTTCTCGGCAATCATCCTGAGCACGGCAACGGCAATATCGCGTGCAGCATTGTCTTCCACCGTAGCCAGCGGCCTCGCATTCGGCCCATCACCCGCGACAGAAACCAGCCACCGAACTCCCGCATCGGTGCGCGCTGCGGCAAGCCGCACATCGGCCGTCACCGGATCCAGTCGAAGCTGCCCGCCGCCGTCGACAACTACCGAAACCTTCGGGCCAAGCCGTTGAACGAGCCCGGCTTCTTCGACCGCTGCCTTGATCCGTTCAGCCAGCGGCCGGGGATCGGCGACTTCCAGCGGATCGATGCCGGCCAGCGGCCCGGTCTCGACCGGCACGCCGGTGCGCACCGCGATATCAAGCGCATCGACCTCTGTCGCCAGCAGCGACGCGCTTTCCGGTGTCAGGCCGCGTATCTGCAAACTGCCGCGCGCGGTGACTTCCATGATGCCGTTGCCGTGCCGCAGGGCGGATTCGGCGAGTGCGATCAAAAGCTTTGGTGACAATCCTTCAGAAGATGGGCCTCCAGCAACCGGGTTGAGCCGCACCAGCAGGCCATCGCCGGTCTGCATGGGGGCTGCCAGAGCAGGGCAGGCTCCGCGACGCGAGAAGGCGTTCATGCCGCGACCCCAAGCGCTTCAGCCTCGGCAATCAGGGCGGTGAGGTCGTCGTCGATGGAATTGCGCAAGGGATGCCAGAGCCCACGTCGGCGTGCCGACAGGAAGCGCTCGGCGATGACTTTGGCTGCTGCAGGGTTCTCGCGCAGGATGAAGGCGCGCACCATGGGGTCGCCCAGATAGGCATCGTGAACGGCCTCGATCAGGGTGCCCGATATGGCATGGGTCGTTTCGGCAAAGCCGACCAGCCGGTCAACGGTTTCGGCGAATTCGGAGGCGCCGCGCGGGCCGTGGCGCATCTGCCCTGATATAAAGCGGGCATTGACGGCGCGGGCCCGTACGACGCGGGCCACCGCCTGGCCCACCGAACGCGGCTTCGGCTTTTGCGGATCGGTAGTGTCGAGCACGATGACATCGGCATTCCTGCCAAGCGCCGCAAGCGCTGCCGAAAATCCGCCGATGAAGGCGACGTCGGCGGAGCCCTCTAGGATATCGCGGCCGGGATCGTCGCCGGTGTGGACGAGAAGATCGGCTTCGGCGATGCGGCCCTCGAAGGCGCCGGGTGCCAAGACGCCTTCGCCCCCTGCGCCGCCATAGGCATGCGAGGTGGCATCGAGATAGGCGCGGCCGATCTCTTCGCGCGCCGCCCAATCGCCGCTCGACAGCAAGTCCTCGACGCCGGCGCCGTAGGTACCGGGCGAAGTGCCGAAGATGCGCGGGCTGATCTTGCCATCCGCGCGGGTCTTGGCCGCCAGCGGGTTTTCCGAATCCTCCTCGTCGCGGGCGGCAACGGCGTTGGCCGCGGCATCGATAAGCGCGATCTGGGTTGGGAACATGTCTCGAAACAGGCCGGAAATGCGCCAGGTGACGTCGACGCGTGATCGGCCGACGGTTGCCGGCGGCAGCACCTCGATGCCGGTGATGCGGCCGGTCGCGGCATCCCATTGCGGCCGGCAGCCCATCAGGGCCAGGCCTTGCGCGATCTCCTCGCCGCCGGTGCGCAACGAGGCCGAGCCCCAGAGATCGATGACCAGCGAACGCGGCCAGTCGCCATGCGACTGCATATAGCCACGCACCACTTCTTCCGCCGCCGCCTTGCCGAGGTCATAGGCGGTCGGCGTCGGCATGGTGCGCGGATCCGACGTGAACAGGTTGCGGCCGGTGGGCAATACATCGGCGCGGCCGCGCGCCGGCGCTCCTGCCGGGCCGGCCTTGACGTGACGGCCATCGAGCGCTGCGAGCAGCGCCGCCTTCTCGGCTGCCGCGCTTTGACGTCGGATGGCGTCAGGCTCGTCCTCGGAGGCGCGGCCGTAGATATGAAGCCCGTCCTTGATGGCGAAATCCTTGAGGTCGCAAAGCCAGGCGTCGATGCGGCGCAACGCCTCGTCGGGCGCGTCGGTCTTGGCGACGCCCGCTTCGGACGCGAGGCCGGTCTTCTGGGCGGTGTCGACGATCAGCTTTGCCAGACGATCTCGGCGGCGGCGGTCGAGCCCATCGGCCTGGGCATACTCGTCGACCAGCCGTTCGAGCCTGTGCTGATCCTCGTCCAGTCCGGCGCCGGTCAGCGGCGGCGGCAGATGGCCAAGGGTGACGGCGGCGATGCGCCGCTTGGCCTGTGCGGCTTCGCCGGGGTTGGAGACGATGAAGGGATAGATCACAGGCAGCGGGCCGGTGACGATCTCGGGAAAGCAGTTTTCCGAGAGCGCAACCGTCTTGCCCGGCAGCCATTCCAGCGTGCCATGGGCGCCGACATGGACAAGCGCATGAACGCCGAGCGACTTGCGCAGCCACAGGCCGAAAGCGATCAGCGCATGGCGCGGCGGCAGCGTCGGGTCGTGATAATCGGCGCGGCGGTCCGACGAGCGGCCGCGATCGGGGGCGAGCGCCACGGTGATGTTGCCGAAGGTGGCTGCGCGGAAGGGGAACTGCCTTGAACGCTGGTGTTCCTTCCCACCCCCCTCTGTCCTGCCGGACATCTCCCCCGCAAGGGGGGAGATCGGGCCCTTATCTCTGCTTTCGCCAATTACAACGATAGCCGGGAGAGAGCCGTCTGTGGAACTGCTAATCTCCCTCCTTGCGGGGGAGATGTCCGGTAGGACAGAGGGGGGTGCCTCGCACAAACCAGTCTCGTCTTGCGCCTTCCCCCAAGCAGCCTCTACGGCAGCCGTTGCCACCCTCGGCAATTCTGTCGAACGGTCGAGATAATCCGCCAGCTTCAGCCCTTGCCCGACCACTTCCAGCAAATCCAGCAACTCACGCGGCGTTTGCGGTATCCCGTCAACGGCATAGCCCTGTCCCTTGAGGTCATGCAGCATCGCCAGCACGCTGGACGGCACGTCGAGGCCGACGGCATAGCCGGTGCGGCCGGGAGCACTCGGGTAGTCGGGGATCAGGATGGCCAGCTTGCATTGGGCGCGCGGCGTTTCTTGCAACCTGATGAAGGCTGCGACACGGTCCGCGACTTGCGCCACACGATCGGGCTCCGGCCGGTTGGCGAAGGCGCGGTGACCAAGTGCGGGATCGACCTCGCTCTCGCCCTTGAAGGAAATGGCGCCGGCAAGGATGCGGCCGTCGAGTTCGGGCAGCACGACATGCATTGCGAGGTCGGCGGGCGCCAGGCCACGCTGGTTGTTTTCCCAGATGTCGCGTGAGGTGGTGGCGACGATGACCTGGAACACAGGCACGCCGGCGCGGTCGAACAGGGTTTCGACGCCGGGTTCGGCTCCGGACGCGAAGGCGGTCGCGGTGATGATGGCAGCGGGCTTCAGTGCGGCCAGTGCGGTTTCCACAAACGCCAGGGATGCCGGTTCCTTGAGGCTAGAGACGAAGATGGGGACCGGGTTGATGCCGCGCTGCCTGAGCGCTTCAAAAAGGGCGTCGATCGGTGCGACATCGGCGGCCAGCAGCATCGAGCGGTAGAACAGGATGGGGATCACAGCGTTTACCCGCCCCTCGAGGGGGAAGGGGACGACGCCGCGGCCCGGCTCATAGTAGCCAGCCTTCGGTACCGCGACAGGCGCCGAAATTGTTGCTTCAGACCCGGCCAGCCGCGCCAGCTTCTGCACCAGCGCGCTCATATTGGCCGGGCCGCCCTCGCGAAAATAGTCGAGCAGGCCGTCCAGTTCTTCGCGCGGCAGTGTCGAGGCCTCGATCAGGCGCAGATCCTCGTCGCGGCATTCGCCGGGCAGCAGCGCCAGTTTTATGCCGCGCGCGCGGGCGGTCGAGGCAAGCTGGTCGCAGCCGTAACGCCACCAATCGTAGCCGCCGAGGATGCGCACTAGGATGACCTTGGCGTGGCGGGCGACGCTGTCGACCCAGAGGTCGACGGACATGGGATGGCGCAGGTCACGCAGGGCCGCCAGCCGCATCGAGGGTGGGCGGCTGGCATCGGCCTTCCACGCCGCCGCCAGTCCGGCAAGATCGCTGTCGGTGAAGGACAGGGCCACGATATCCGCCGGCGTCTGCCGCAGATCGACCGGCTCGGCGAGATCGTCGAGCGAGGCGGAGGTCGTGGTGAGGATGTGCATCGCGGCCCGTGGTTTGCGTCAGCCGGCGAGTATACGCTCGATCGCCGGGCGGTTCAGCCCCTTGAGGCCGATGACGACGAGACGCGAGCGGCGGTCATCGCCGGCCGTCCAGGCGCGGTCATAGTAGTGATTGACGCGCGGTCCCACGGCTTGCAGCAAGAGCCGCATCGGCTTGCCGCCGACCTCGACGAAGCCTTTCACGCGCAGCACGTTTTCTTCCTCGGCGGCGGTAGCAACGCGCTTTGCCAGCTCATCCGGATTGGCGATCGAGGCAATGTCGATGACGAAGGAATCGAAGTCGTCGTGCTCGTGGTCAAGTTCGTCGTCGTGATGGGTCTTGCGGTTCTCGATGTCGTCTTCGACGGCAAGACCAAGGCCGAGCAGCACCGAGGGATCGACCTTGCCCTGTGACGTCGGCACGATCTTCACAGCGCGAGCGATGTGCTCGTTGATGATGGCGTTGGCGCGGGCGGAGTCGGCGGCGTCCATCAGGTCGCTCTTCGACAGGATGATCAGGTCGGCGCAAGCGATCTGATCCTCGAACACTTCCTCGACCGGATCGTCGTGATCGAGCGTCTGGTCCTGCGCACGCTGTGCCTGAAGGGCGTCCATGTCGTTGGCGACGCGGCCCTCGGCGAGTGCGGGACCGTCGACCACGGCGATGACACCATCGACGGTCACCCGGCTCTTCACCGTTGGCCACTGAAAAGCCTGGACCAGTGGCTTGGGCAGAGCGAGACCTGAGGTCTCGATCAGGATATGGTCGACCTTCGGCGTCAGCGACAGGATCTGGTCGAGCGCCGGCACGAAATCGTCGGCAACGGTGCAGCAGATGCAGCCATTGGCCAGTTCGACGATGTTTTCCTCAGGGCACGTGTCGATGCCGCAGCCCTTCAGGATCTCGCCGTCGATGCCAATGTCGCCGAATTCGTTGACGATGATGGCGATCCGCTTGCCACCGGCGTTTTCCAGGAGATGGCGGATCAGCGTCGTCTTACCGGCGCCGAGGAAGCCGGTGACGACGGTGCAGGGGACGCGGGAGACGGAAGCAGTCATGATCAGTCCTTCAGCAGGTCGAGGGGAGGGATGCGGGCCACGAGGCCGCGCTTGAGGCTGTCGGGACGGCCGCGCCATGGGATCAGGCCGTCGGTCGAGGTGGCGAAGAGTTTTGCGCCAGTGACGAGGTCGGCACCGCTGGTTGCAGTCAAGTCGCCGAAGACGTAGCTCCAGCAGCCATCGCGCAGGATGGCGGCACTGAGCCGGCGCTTGCAATTGCCGAGGCATTCGACGCTGCGGACGCGGATGTCTTCGCCAGAGGCGGCGCGGCGCGTGTCGTCCGCCAGAAGTTCGCCGGCGCGGGGATGGGCATCGGAACCGGTTTCATCACGACAGGAGGCACAGACGATGACGGTCACGCCGGCAAGGGCATCGGTCGCGCCGGACGAATTGTCCGCTGTGCCAGCGGAATAACTGCTGTCGTGGTCCAAAAATCGGGCTCCTTGCCCGGAAACCCGCCGGGCGATCGGATTCTATAGTCGCAGACGGCAGGTCTCCTGGCTCGCGGGTCATCGCCTTGGGTAGCCGCCTTCCCGGGATCATCCCAGTGGCTTTCGGCCTCGGCTCTTCGCTTACAGTTGCGGGGACAGCCGCGGATTTGAAATCGGAATTTCGCACCGCATTCCCTCTTGGCTCCTCTCGTTGAAGAGAAGAGACCGTCTGGAGCTGATTTAGGCTTTTGCGGGTAGCGGTGTCAACGCGGGCTTACGACACGGTCAAGTCGGCCAGCGCCGGACCCAAATCACCGGCTGATGTCACTTCTATACGCTCAAGGCCGAGCCAGCCCTGCATCTGCTTCAGTTCCTCGAAGAGTTCTGCTGCGGTTTCAGGCGGCGCGCCGGGCTCGGCATAGGCCGCATGAACGCGCAAGACACCGGCCGGCCGGTCGGCCTTGAGGTCGACTCGCGCCACGATCCTGTCGCCGAACAGGAACGGCAGGACGTAGTAGCCGTATTGGCGCTTTTCGGCCGGGGTGTAGATCTCGATGCGGTAGTGGAAATCGAACAGCCGCTCGGTGCGCGACCGTTCGAAGACGACCGGATCGAACGGCGCCAGCAGGGCGCGGGCCTCGATTTTCCGCGGCAGACGGGCGTCGCTGTGAAGGTAAGCCGGCTTGTCCCAGCCTTCGACACGCACCGGCAACAGCTCGCCGAGTTCGACCAGTTCCTCCAGTCGGCCCTTCATGTCGGCTGGGGATAGGCGGAAATAGTCGCGCAGGTCGCCTGATGTCGCGATGCCGTGGGCGCGGGCCGAGATACGCAGCAACTCGCGGTGCGCGTCCTCGGCGGCCGGCACCGGCAGGTCGAGGATCGCCTGCGGCAGCACGCGGTCCGGCAGATCGTAGAACCGCTCGAAACCGCGGCGATGCGCCGTGGTGATGCGCCCGGCCCAGAACAGCCATTCGAAGGCATGCTTGGCATGGCTCCAGCCCCACCAGCCGCCCGAACCTTTCTGGCCTTCGAGCGCGGAAGCGGCGATCGGACCGCGATCGGCGACTTCCCTATAGATTTCCTCGATGTAGCCAGCGTGTTCGCGGCCCCATTTTGCCAGGCCGAGATACATTTCATCGCCGCGCTCGGCCCGCTGCATGCGCCAGCGCATCAGCGGATATGTCTCGACCGGCAGGAAGGAGGCTTCGTGCGCCCAGTATTCGAACACCGTGCGCTTGCGCGTTACGGCCGCATTGTCGAGCAAGGCGAGCGGGTAGGGGCCAAGGCGCGAATAGAGCGGCATATAGTGGGCGCGCACCACCGCACTGACGGAATCGATCTGCAGCAGGCCGGTCCGGGCCAGCACGCGGGCGAAATGGCGGCGGTCGGGCGTACCAGCGGGGCGGGGATCGAGAAACCCCTGGGCGGCGAGCGCGATGCGCCGGGCCATGGCAAGCGAGATCTTTTCCTTCATTCGGATGGGACTCTGATGGTGTCAGCTGACGTTTTGGCTGGTGATTCCGGCCCATGCTAGCAGGGTTTTGGCGGCAACCATGTCAGGAGACAAAAGTGGAGTAAAAAACGAAGGAAATCAAACAGGAGCGGATCGGACCTGTTTCCTCGGATATGCCGTCCAGCACCGCGTTTTGAACAAGGTTTGACTTGCTTCGCTGGAAGTGCTGCGCTAACCCTCGCCGCGTTGCAGCATAGGCCCTTAAAACGGTTCAGCGGTTAAACTGTCACGCTTCCGCATTAGGGTCCGGTGCTGTAATCAACGTGGATTGGCGCCAACGGAAAGCCGAGCATGAACGCACTTCTAGGTTCATACCTGCCCATCGTCCTGTTCATCGGCGTGGCACTGGTCGTCGGGCTGGCGCTGCTGGCCGCCCCCTTCCTGGTCGCCTACCGCAATCCCGATCCCGAAAAGCTTTCCGCCTACGAGTGCGGTTTCAACTCGTTCGACGACGCCCGCATGAAATTCGACATCCGTTTCTACCTGGTGTCGATCCTGTTCATCATCTTCGATCTGGAAGTGGCTTTCCTGTTTCCGTGGGCGGTGTCCTTTTCGAAGATCGGCATGCTCGGCTTCTGGTCGATGATGGTCTTTTTGGCGGTGCTGACCATCGGCTTTGCCTATGAATGGAAAAAAGGAGCGCTGGAATGGGATTGAACGACAGTTCCGGCACGCTCGTCGCGCCGAAGCCCAAGGGCCTGATCGATCCCAACACCGGCAAGCCGGTGGGGTCCGACGATCCGTTCTTCCTCGAGATCAACAACGAATTGGCCGACAAGGGCTTTCTCGTCACCTCGACTGAGGCGCTGATCACCTGGGCGCGCAGCGGTTCGCTGATGTTCATGACGTTCGGCCTCGCCTGCTGCGCGGTCGAGATGATCCACACTTCGATGCCGCGCTACGATTCGGAACGGTTCGGCGTTGCGCCGCGCGCGTCTCCGCGCCAGTCCGACATCATGATTGTCGCCGGCACGCTGACCAACAAGATGGCGCCGGCGCTGCGCAAGGTCTACGACCAGATGCCGGAGCCGCGCTACGTCATCTCGATGGGCTCCTGCGCCAATGGCGGCGGCTACTATCACTATTCCTATTCGGTGGTGCGCGGCTGCGACCGCGTCGTGCCGGTCGATATCTATGTGCCCGGCTGCCCGCCGAGCGCCGAAGCGCTGCTTTACGGCATTCTTCTCTTGCAGAAGAAGATCCGACGCACCGGCACGATCGAACGGTAGTCGTCATGGGCAAAGAGCAAATTATCTATGGCAACCCTGAGCCTTGGCTGGGGTTAACGTTCAAAACCTTGGATCAGCGATTCGACGTATATGAATCGGATAAGCGGTTTTATTCTTCCGAGTTCTCAACTGATACAAAATTTGGAGATGCTGGTCTCGGTATCGACATCTTATTGAATGACTGGGAGGCCAAGCCCACAGGCGACCCCCGAGCAGTTTTTTATTACGGTGACGTGAGACTGCGGTCGCTCGGTGATCGAACTAAGAATCTAGTTGCAGAAATGTCGGCCAGGCTTTCGTACAGGGGCTCGTCCGCCAATGGAGCGGCAAGCGAAAAATTGTTTGTGGAATGCGTTGCGCTGAATGGCGACCCGGCAAATCTGGAGGCCCGGCCGCTTGTCGGAAAGTTATTTTTTGGCGAACCGGGTGGTGACGATGAATGTCAAATTTTTTTGACCATTGATGCGGTTAAAGAGAGCGGCTGGTTTGGTGAGAAAGACGCGGACGACTCGTGCAAGGTCTTAGGTTGGTTGGCGAGGTTGTCATGACCGCATCCCTGAGCGAACTGTCGACCTATCTCGGCGAGAAGCTGATCGGCCGCGTGAATGACGCGGCGATCGCTTACGGCGAACTCACCGTCCATGTCGAGCCGCGCAATCTGGTCGAGGTGATGACCTTCCTGCGCGACGACGCGCGCTGCCTGTTCATCTCGATCATCGACGTCTGCGGCGCCGATTATCCGTCGCGGGCCAAGCGCTTCGACGTCGTCTATCACCTGCTGTCGCCGAAGCAGAACGTGCGCATCCGCGTCAAGGTCCAGGCCGACGAGGAAACAATGGTGCCGTCGATCACCGGCGTCTATCCCGGCGCTGACTGGTTCGAGCGCGAGACCTACGATCTTTATGGGGTGCTGTTCTCGGGCCATCCCGACTTGCGGCGCCTGTTGACCGATTACGGTTTCGAAGGCCATCCACTGCGCAAGGATTTCCCGCTCACCGGCTTCGTCGAGGTGCGCTACGACGACGAGGCCAAGCGCGTCATCTACGAGCCGGTCGAGCTCAAGCAGGAATTCCGCAATTTCGATTTTCTCTCGCCATGGGAAGGGACGGATTACGTCCTGCCGGGCGATGAAAAAGCCAAGACGAATTGAGGCGCCAGAATGGCCGAAACCTCCGTCCGCAACTTCAACATCAATTTCGGCCCGCAACACCCTGCGGCGCATGGTGTTTTGAGGTTGGTTCTCGAACTCGATGGCGAAGTCGTCGATCGCGTCGATCCGCATATCGGGCTGCTGCATCGCGGCACCGAAAAGCTGATGGAGGCCAAGACCTATCTGCAGGCGATCCCCTATCTCGATCGGCTCGACTATTGCGCTCCGATGAACCAGGAGCACGCCTTCGCGCTGGCCGCCGAGCGCCTGCTCGGCATCGACGTGCCGAAGCGCGGCCAACTGATCCGCGTGCTCTACTGCGAAATCGGCCGCATCATGTCGCACATCCTCAATGTGACGACGCAGGCGATGGACGTCGGCGCGCTGACGCCGCCGCTGTGGGGCTTCGTCGAGCGCGAAAAGCTGATGGTGTTTTATGAACGCGCCTCCGGCTCGCGCATGCATGCGGCCTATTTCCGCCCCGGTGGCGTCCACCAGGACCTGCCGCAGAAGCTGGTCGAGGATATCGGCAAGTGGATTGATCCATTTCTAAAGTCGATCGACGACCTCGATCAGTTGCTCACCGGCAACCGCATCTTCAAGCAGCGCAATGTCGACATCGGCACGGTTTCGCTGGCCGATGCCTGGGCCTGGGGCTTTTCGGGCGTGATGGTACGAGGTTCGGGCGCGCCCTGGGACCTGCGCAAGTCGCAGCCCTATGAATGCTATTCGGAGATGGATTTCGACATTCCGATTGGCAAGAACGGCGACTGTTTCGACCGTTACCTCGTGCGCATGGAAGAGATGCGCCAGTCGGCCAAGATCATGCGCCAGTGCGTCGACCTTTTGCTCGGCAAGGAAAGCACCGGCCCCGTGTCGAACCTCGACGGCAAGGTGGTGCCACCGAAGCGCCAGGCGATGAAGCGCTCGATGGAAGCGCTGATCCATCACTTCAAGCTCTACACCGAGGGCTACCGCGTGCCCGCCGGCGAGGTCTATGCGGCGGTCGAAGCGCCAAAGGGCGAGTTCGGCGTCTATCTCGTGTCCGACGGCTCCAACAAACCCTACCGCTGCAAGCTGCGGGCGCCCGGTTTCGCGCATCTGCAGGCGATGGATTTCCTCTGCCGCGGCCACATGCTGGCCGACGTCACCGCCGTTCTCGGCTCCCTCGACATCGTGTTTGGTGAGGTCGATCGCTAAATGTCAGTCCGCCGTCTCGCAGAAGCCAGCGTCCAGCCAGCGTCCTTTGCCTTCAACCGGGCGAACGCGGCGGCGGCGAAGCAATGGCTCAAGAAGTACCCCAAGGGCCGTGAGCAGTCGGCCATCATTCCGCTTTTGATGCTGGCGCAGGAGCAGGAAGGCTGGGTGACGAAGGCGGCGATCGAGACGATTTCGGACATGCTCGGCATGCCCCGTATCAGGGGGCTGGAAGTAGCCACCTTCTATACGCAATACCAGCTGAGCCCGGTCGGCACCCGCGCCCATATCCAGGTCTGCGGCACCACGCCCTGCATGCTGCGCGGCTCGGAAGCACTGATGGATGTGTGCCGCTCCAGGATCCATCACGACCAGTTCCACACCAACGACAAGGGCACCTTGTCGTGGGAAGAGGTCGAGTGCCTTGGCGCCTGCGTCAACGCGCCGATGGTGATGATCTTCAAGGATACGTTCGAGGATTTGACGCCCGAGCGGCTGGCCGAAATCATCGATCTCTATGACGCCGGCAAGGGCGCTTCGGTGACGCCCGGACCGCAGGACGGCCGCACCGGCTCGGAGCCGGCCTCCGGCCTCACGACCCTGAAGAGCGAAAAGGCGATCCTCAAGTCGACCCGCGACAGGGAAGCCAGGGAGGCAACCAAGGCCGCGAAGGCGGCGCCCGACGCGATAATCGCCACGGTCGCGCCCGCTGCCTCCCCTGTCGCGCCGTCCAATGCCAGCAAGCCGAAGACCGATGCGCCTGAAACCAGCCCGGCGTTGAAGACGCCTTCAAAGACCAAGGTCGCGCCGGCAGTTGAAAAGGCGGCGAGCGTTTCGGCCCCACTGCATTCGGCCGCCAATGCCAACAAGGCGGCCCCCGAAGTCGAGCAGGTTTCCAAGCAGCGCAATGGTCCGAGGACCAAGGCCGAGCCGGCAGCCGCCTTCAAGGCGCCGGAGGTCAAGGTGCCAGCCGCGAAGGCTGAGAAGCCGGCCAAGCCGTCGCTCGAGGACAAGAACCGCCCGGCCGGCATCGAGAGGCCGGCGCTGGTCGACGACCTCAAGTTGATCTCTGGTGTCGGCCCGAAGATCGAGGGCGTCCTGCATTCCCTGGGCATTTTCACCTTCTCGCAGGTTGCTTCCTGGAAGAAGGCCGAGCGCGAGTGGGTGGACGGTTATCTCGCTTTCCACGGCCGCATCGATCGCGACGACTGGGTCAAGCAGGCCAAGGCGCTCGCCAAGGGTGGCGTCGCCGAATACATCCGCGTCTTCGGCAAGAAGCCGGTCTGAGGGACGAAAAATGCTTCAGGACAAAGACCGCATCTTCAACAACATCTACGGCCTCTTCGACAAGTCGCTGGCCGGCGCGATGGCGCGCGGCGCCTGGGACAACACGCCCGGCATCGTCGCCAAGGGGCGCGAGTGGATCGTCAACGAGATGAAGGCATCCGGCCTGCGCGGGCGTGGCGGCGCCGGCTTTCCGACGGGCCTGAAATGGTCGTTCATGCCCAAGCAGAGCGACGGCCGGCCGAGCTACCTTGTCATCAATGCCGACGAATCCGAGCCCGGCACCTGCAAGGATCGCGACATCCTGCGCAATGACCCGCACACGCTGGTCGAAGGCGCGCTGCTCGCCGGCTTCGCCATGGGTGCGATTGCCGCCTACATCTATGTTCGCGGCGAGTTCATCCGCGAGCGCGAGGCGCTGCAGCGGGCCATCGACGAGGCCTACGAAGCCAAGCTGATCGGCAAGAACAACACGTCCGGCTACGACTTCGACATCTACATGCACCATGGCGCCGGCGCCTATATCTGCGGCGAGGAGACGGCGCTGCTCGAAAGCCTCGAAGGCAAGAAGGGCCAGCCGCGGCTGAAGCCGCCATTTCCGGCCAATGTCGGCTTGTATGGTTGCCCGACAACCGTGAACAATGTCGAATCCATCGCTGTTGCGCCGACCATCCTGCGCCGCGGTGCGGCCTGGTTCTCGTCCTTCGGCCGGCCCAACAATGTCGGCACCAAGCTTTTTTGCGTCTCAGGCCACGTCAACAACCCGTGCACGGTCGAAGAGGCGATGTCGATCCCGTTCCGCGAGCTGATCGAGACGCATTGCGGCGGCATTCGCGGCGGCTGGGACAATCTCCTGGCGGTCATACCGGGCGGCGCCTCGGTGCCGCTGGTGCCGGCAGAGCAGATCATCGACACGCCGATGGATTTCGACGCGTTGCGCGACCTCAAATCCGGCCTCGGCACGGCGGCTGTCATCGTCATGGACAAGTCGACCGATATCGTGAAGGCGATCGCGCGGCTTTCCTACTTCTACAAGCACGAGAGCTGCGGCCAGTGCACGCCGTGCCGTGAAGGCACCGGCTGGATGTGGCGGGTGATGGAGCGGCTGGTGCGCGGCGAAGCGCAGAAGCGCGAGATCGACATGCTGCTCGACGTCACCAAGCAGGTCGAGGGCCACACGATCTGCGCGCTGGGCGATGCGGCGGCATGGCCGATCCAGGGCCTGATGCGGCATTTCCGCGGCGAGGTGGAACGCCGCATCGACGAGTTTTCGCGCAATGCGCACCGGGCCGAGCCGGTGATGGTGGCGGCGGAATAGAGACTTTGTGAATTCGGGCGAAAGCCCGGAGCGGAATGCGGGCAAGTGCCCGATTTGAGACAACCGGGGCGGGCGAACGAAGAAACGACCAGGAGATATCTATGGCGCCGTATTCGACACCCTACTCATTGATGCCCAATTTGGACCAGTTCGAGAAGATGAACCAGGATCTGACCAGGATGATGCCAAAGGAGATGGCGAGCGCCGTCAACCTTCTCGCGCATCCTGTGGCGGGTGCCGCGGCGATGTCGGCGCTCGGTATCGGGTTGGCGAACCACGCCTTCGGCATCTGGCTGGGCGCACTCTCGGGGGCTGCCGAAGCCTCGCAACGGCTGCTGCAGCCGATCGTCGATGATTTCGAGGCGCGCACCGAGCGCTTCCCGGAGACGGAAAAGAGCGCCTCCAAGGCCGCTCGCGCGGCGACCAAGACCTTGATCGCCGAAGCGCAATCCTTCGCGCAGGACGTGACTGACATGGTTGCCAGGGAGGCAGCCGACGCAGTGCCGGTCGCCGATGGCGGCCCAGCAGCAGGCCCGGCTCCGGCCGGGTTGATGCCGGAGGATTTCAGGCAGCCGAAGGCTATGGACAGGCCGGAGCAGCCTTCGGACCTCAAGGCGATATCGGGCATCGGTCCGAAGCTGGAGAAGGTTCTCAACGGCTTGGGCATCTGGACATATGACCAGATCGCGGCCTGGGCGCCGGAAGAGGTTGCCTGGGTCGAGGACTATTTGTCGCTCGCCGGCCGCATCGTCCGTGACGATTGGACTGCCCAGGCGGCGGCACTCGCTGTCGGGAAATGATTGAAATGCCGGGTACGGTTTCGACCCTGCCCGGGACAAGAGATTGCGGGAAATCCGCAGGGGTTTGAGGCGAATGGCAAAGCTCAAGGTCGACGGGAAAGAGATCACTGTACCCGACCACTACACGCTGCTGCAGGCGGCGGAAGACGCTGGCGCGGAAGTGCCGCGTTTCTGCTTCCATGAGCGGTTGTCGATCGCCGGCAATTGCCGCATGTGCCTGATCGAGGTGAAGGGCGGGCCGCCCAAGCCGCAGGCCTCCTGCGCCATGGGCGTGCGCGACCTGCGCCCCGGCCCGAATGGCGAGGCGCCGGAAATCTTCACCAACACGCCGATGGTCAAGAAGGCCCGCGAGGGCGTGATGGAATTCCTGCTGATCAACCATCCGCTGGATTGCCCGATCTGCGACCAGGGCGGCGAATGCGACCTACAGGACCAGGCGATGGCCTTTGGTGTCGATTCCTCGCGCTATCACGAGAACAAGCGCGCAGTCGAAGACAAGTATATCGGCCCGCTGGTCAAGACGGTGATGAACCGCTGCATCCATTGCACGCGCTGCGTCCGCTTCACCACCGAAGTCGCCGGCATTTCCGAACTCGGCCTGATCGGCCGTGGCGAGGACGCCGAGATCACCACCTATCTCGAACAGGCGATGACCTCGGAGCTGCAGGGCAATGTCATCGACCTTTGCCCGGTCGGCGCGCTGACCTCGAAGCCGTTCGCCTTCCAGGCGCGGCCGTGGGAGCTGACCAAGACCGAATCCATTGATGTGATGGACGCCGTCGGCTCGGCGATCCGCGTCGACAGCCGCGGCCGCGAAGTGATGCGCATCCTGCCGCGCGTCAACGAGCAGGTGAACGAGGAGTGGATCTCCGACAAGACCCGCTTCATCTGGGATGGTCTGCGCACGCAGCGCCTCGACCGCCCCTATGTGCGCAAGGATGGCAGACTGGCACCGGCCAGCTGGGCCGAGGCCTTTGCCGCGATCAAGGATGCGGTGTCGAAGGCGGCACCCGAAAAGATCGGCGCCATTGCAGGCGATCTGGCCGCGGTCGAGGAAATCTACGCGCTGAAGCTGCTGATGGCTTCGCTCGGTTCGAAGAACACCGACTGCCGTCAGGACGGCGCCGCACTCGATCCGGCGCTCGGCCGGGCCAGCTATATCTTCAACGCGACCATCGAGGGCATCGAGCAGGCCGACGCGGTGCTGATCATCGGCGCCAACCCGCGCTATGAAGCCTCGGTGCTCAACGCCCGCATCCGCAAGCGCTGGCGGATCGGCAATCTGCCGGTCGGCGTCATCGGCGATGTCGGCGACACACGCTACGACTACGAACAACTGGGCGCCGGACCGGATTCACTGAAGGATCTGGCCGACGGCAACGGCAAGTTCTTCCAGACGCTGAAGAAGGCGACGCATCCGCTGATCATCGTCGGCCAGGGCGCGCTAGCGCGCGCCGATGGTGCGGCCGTGCTCGGCCAGGCGGCAAGCCTCGCCGCCGCCGTCAACGCCGCTAGGGCGGACTGGAACGGCTTTGCAGTGCTGCACAATGCGGCCGGTCGCGTCGGCGGCCTCGATCTCGGCTTCGTGCCGGGCGAGGGCGGCAAGAACGTCGCCGGCATGCTGGGCGAGATGGAACTGCTGTTCCTGCTCGGCGCCGACGAAATCGACATGGCCAAGACCGGCGGCGCCTTCGTCGTCTATATCGGCACGCATGGCGACCAGGGTGCGCACCGCGCCAATGTCATCCTGCCGGCGGCAGCCTACACCGAAAAGTCGGCCACCTATGTCAACACCGAAGGCCGCGTGCAGCAGACCAACCGCGCCGGCTTCGCGCCGGGCGATGCGCGTGAAGACTGGGCGATCCTGCGGGCGCTGTCGGACGTGCTGGGCAAGAAGCTGCCGTTCGATTCGCTGTCGCAGCTGCGTGCGAAGCTCTACGGCGAATTCCCGCATCTGGCCCGCATCGATCATGTCGCGGCCGGCAATGCCGAGGACATCGCCAAGGTGGCGAAACTCGGCGGGCGGCTGAACAAGGGCACCTTCACCTCGCCGGTCACGGACTTCTACCTGACCAACCCGATCGCGCGGGCATCGGCCGTGATGGCGGAATGCTCGGCACTGGCCAAGAGCGGCTTCAAGCAGGCGGCGGAATAAGCATGGACACTTTCTTCTCCTTCTACGTGCTGCCGGCGCTGCTGATCCTTCTCAAGTCGGTCGTGCTGATCGTCGTGCTTTTGATCTTCGTCGCCTACATCCTCTACGCCGACCGCAAGATCTGGGCGGCGGTGCAGCTGCGCCGCGGCCCGAACGTGGTCGGCCCGTGGGGCACGCTTCAGGCCTTCGCCGATCTTTTGAAGTTCGTCTTCAAGGAACCGGTCATCCCGTCCGGCGCCAACAAGGGCGTTTTTCTCCTGGCGCCGCTGGTTTCTGCCGTGCTGGCGATCTCGGCCTGGGCGGTCATTCCGGTCAACCAGGGCTGGGCGATCGCCAACGTCAATGTCGGCATCCTCTATGTCTTCGCCATCTCTTCGCTCGAGGTCTATGGCGTGATCATGGGCGGCTGGGCGTCCAACTCGAAATATCCGTTCCTCGGCGCGCTGCGTTCGGCCGCACAGATGGTGTCCTATGAAGTCTCGATCGGCTTCGTCATCGTCACCGTGCTTTTATGCGCCGGTTCGCTCAACCTGTCCGACATCGTCTTGTCGCAGCAGGATGGGCTGGGCACCAAGCTGGGCCTGCCCAACACCTTCCTCGACTGGCATTGGCTGTCGCTGTTCCCGATGTTCGTCATCTTCTTCATCTCGGCGCTGGCCGAGACGAACCGGCCGCCTTTCGACCTGGTGGAAGCCGAATCGGAACTGGTCGCCGGCCACATGGTCGAATATTCGTCGACGCCGTTCCTGCTGTTCTTCCTCGGTGAGTATGTCGCCATCGTGCTGATGTGCGCGCTGGCCACAATCCTGTTCCTCGGCGGCTGGCTGCCGCCCTTCGACTTCGCGCCGTTCACCTGGGTGCCGGGCGTCATCTGGTTTGTGCTGAAGGTCTGCTTCGTGTTCTTCGGCATCTCCATGGTGAAGGCCTTCGTGCCGCGTTACCGCTACGACCAGCTGATGCGGCTCGGCTGGAAGGTGTTCCTGCCGATCTCGCTGTTCATGGTGGTCGCCACCGCCGCCTTCCTCAAGATCACGGGGTTTGCGTGATGTCCGCTCTGTCCCAAGCCGCAAAATCGCTGTTGCTGCAGGATTTCGTCAGCGCCTTCTTCCTGTCGATGCGCCAGTTCTTCGCACCGAAGGAGACGATCAACTATCCGCACGAGAAGGGGCCGACCAGCCCGCGCTTTCGTGGCGAGCATGCGCTGCGCCGCTATCCCAACGGCGAGGAGCGCTGCATTGCGTGCAAGCTGTGCGAGGCGATCTGCCCGGCGCAGGCGATCACCATCGAAGCCGGCCCGCGCCGCAATGACGGCACGCGCCGCACGGTGCGTTACGACATCGACATGGTTAAGTGCATCTATTGCGGCTTCTGCCAGGAAGCCTGCCCGGTCGACGCCATCGTCGAGGGGCCGAATTTCGAATTCGCGACGGAGACGCGTGAAGAGCTCTACTACGACAAGGACAAGCTTTTGGCGAATGGCGACCGGTGGGAGCGCGAACTGGCGCGCAACATCTCGCTGGACTCGCCGTATCGCTGATATTTGACGCATGGACGGGGCGAGGGGCCTCGTCTAAGGAACACGAAACTTGCTTACCGGAGGCGGTGGCAAAAATCGAACTTGGCGCAAGCGTCATGTTCGAACAGGAACCCGGGGGAACCCCATGCTGAGTGGACTAGAGGCGGCCTTTTTCTACCTCTTCGCCTTTGTCGCGGTGGCGTCGGCGTTCATGGTCATTTCGTCGCGCAACCCCGTGCATTCGGTGCTGTTCCTGATCTTGACCTTCTTCAACGCGGCCGGGCTGTTCATGCTGACCGGCGCCGAGTTCCTGGCGATGATCCTGCTCGTCGTCTATGTCGGCGCGGTCATGGTGCTGTTCCTGTTCGTCGTCATGATGCTCGACGTCGATTTCGCCGAGATGAAGGAAGGCGCGCTGCAGTATGCGCCGATCGGCGCGCTGGTCGGGCTGATCCTGGCGGCGGAGCTGATCGTCGTGCTGGGCGGCTACACATTCGCACCGCAGCTCGCCTCGACGGTATCCAAGCCCATTCCGGACCTCGCCACGCGCTCGAATACGGCAGCACTCGGCGACATCCTCTATACGGACTACCTCTACTACTTCCAGATTGCCGGCCTCGTGCTCTTGGTCGCCATGATCGGCGCCATCGTCTTGACGCTGCGCCACAAGGAAGGGGTCAAGCGGCAGTCGATCGCAGCCCAGGTCGGCCGCACCGCGGCGACCGGCATGGAAATCCGCAAGGTCAAGTCGGGCGAAGGAGTCTGAGATGGTCGTCGGCATCGCACATTATCTGACCGTATCGGCGATCCTGTTCACGCTCGGCGTGTTCGGCATCTTTTTGAATCGCCGGAACGTCATCGTCATCCTGATGTCGATCGAGCTGATCCTGCTCGCGGTCAACATCAACTTCGTCGCTTTCTCGGCGGCACTTGGCGATCTGGTCGGCCAGGTGTTCGCGCTGTTCGTGCTGACGGTCGCGGCGGCCGAGGCTGCCATCGGACTTGCCATTCTCGTCGTCTTCTTCCGCAACCGCGGCTCGATCGCGGTCGAAGACGTGAACATGATGAAGGGTTGACGGAACCACCATGTACCAGGCCATCGTCTTCCTTCCCCTGCTCGGCTTCCTGATCGTCGGCCTGTTCGGCACGTCGCTCGGCGCCAAGGCATCCGAATACATCACCTCAGGCTTCCTGGTGATCGCGGCGGTGCTGTCATGGGTTGCGTTCTTCACCGTCGGCTTCGGCCATGGCGAGGTGTTCACCGTGCCGGTGCTGCGCTGGATCCAGTCAGGCGGATTGGAAGCGTCCTGGGCACTCCGGATCGACACGCTGACGGTGGTGATGTTGGTGGTGGTCAACACTGTGTCGGCGCTGGTCCACATCTATTCGATCGGCTACATGCACCACGATCCGAACCGGCCGCGCTTCTTCGCCTATCTGTCGCTGTTCACCTTCGCCATGCTGATGCTGGTGACCGCCGACAATCTGGTGCAGATGTTCTTCGGTTGGGAAGGGGTGGGTCTCGCGTCCTACCTGCTGATCGGCTTCTGGTACAAGAAGCCGTCGGCCAACGCCGCCGCCATCAAGGCCTTCGTCGTCAACCGCGTCGGCGATTTCGGCTTCGCGCTCGGCATTTTCGGTCTGTTCGTGCTGTTCGGTTCGGTCAATCTGGGCACCATCTTCGCCAATGCGGCGACGTTCATTCCCGCTGAAGGCGCGCCGCAAGGTGCCGCCGTGCTGACCTTCCTCGGGCACGCGCTCGACAAGCAGTCGGCAATGACGATCGTCTGCCTGCTGCTGTTCATGGGCGCCATGGGCAAGTCGGCGCAGGTGCCGCTGCACACCTGGCTGCCGGACGCCATGGAAGGCCCGACGCCGGTCTCGGCACTCATCCACGCCGCCACCATGGTGACGGCCGGCGTGTTCATGCTGGCGCGGTTGTCGCCGCTGTTCGAACTGTCGCATTCGGCGCTGACGGTCGTGACCTTCATCGGCGCCTTCACCGCCTTCTTCGCGGCAACCGTCGGCCTCGTCCAGAACGACATCAAGCGCGTCATCGCCTATTCGACCTGTTCGCAGCTCGGCTACATGTTCGTGGCGCTCGGCGTCGGCGCCTACGGTGCCGCGATCTTCCACCTGTTCACACATGCCTTCTTCAAGGCGCTGCTATTCCTCGGCTCGGGCTCGGTCATCCACGCCGTCTCCGACGAGCAGGACATGCGCAACATGGGCGGCCTGCGCAAGCTGATCCCGACCACCTACTGGATGATGGTGATCGGCACGCTGGCGCTGACCGGTGTAGGCATTCCGGTGACGGTCATCGGCACCGCCGGCTTCTTCTCCAAGGATGCCATCATCGAAAGCGCCTTTGCCGGCCACAATTCAGTTGCCGGCCTCGCCTTCGTGCTTTTGGTCATCGCCGCCTGCTTCACCTCCTTCTATTCGTGGCGGCTGATCTTCATGACCTTCCATGGCGAGCCGCGGGCGAGCCATGAGGTGATGCACCACGTTCATGAATCGCCGCCGGTGATGCTGGTGCCGCTGTTCATCCTGGCCGCAGGCGCACTGTTCGCCGGCATCATCTTCCACGGCGCCTTCATCGGCGAGGGCTATGCCGAGTTCTGGAAGGCATCGCTGTTCACACTGCCGGACAACCACATCCTGCACGAAATCCACGAACTGCCGCTGTGGGTCGAGCTCTCGCCCTTCATCGCCATGCTGATCGGCTTCGCGCTGGCCTGGAAGTTCTACATCCGCTCGCCGGAATTGCCGCGAAGCGTCGCCGCCAACCACCGCTTGCTCTACGCCTTCCTGCTCAACAAGTGGTATTTCGACGAGCTGTACGACTTCCTGTTCGTGCGGCCGGCCAAGCGGCTCGGTCGTTTCCTGTGGAAGACCGGCGACGGCACCATCATAGACGGTCTTGGTCCTGACGGCATCTCGGCGCGCGTCATCGATGTCACCGACCGCGTCGTCAAGCTGCAGACCGGCTACCTCTATCACTATGCCTTCGCCATGCTGATCGGCGTTGCCGCACTCGTCACCTGGATGATGCTCTGATGACCGCCTGGCCAATCCTCTCGCTGGTCACCTTCCTGCCGCTGGTTGGTGTGCTGCTCATCCTGTTCATCAATGATGACAGTGAAAACGCGCGCCGCAACATCCGCGCCATCGCGCTGTTGACGACGACGTTCACGTTCATCATCTCGCTGTTCATCTGGACCGGCTTCGACAATTCGCAAGCGGGCTTCCAGTTCGTCGAGAAGATTGCCTGGCTCGACTCCGGCATCTCCTACCATATGGGCGTCGACGGCATTTCAATGCTGTTCGTCATCCTGACGACGTTCCTGATGCCGCTCTGCATCCTGGCCTCGTGGGAAGCTATCGAGAAGCGCGTCAAGGCCTACATGATCGCCTTCCTGCTGCTCGAAACGCTGATGATCGGCGTGTTCTGCGCGCTGGACATTGTGCTGTTCTACGTCTTCTTCGAGGCCGGCCTGATCCCGATGTTCATCATCATCGGCGTCTGGGGCGGCAAGCGGCGCGTCTATGCCTCGTTCAAGTTCTTCCTCTACACGCTGGCCGGCTCGGTGCTGATGCTGCTCGCCATCATGGCGATGTTCTATCAGTCCGGCACGACCGACATCCCGACGCTTTTGACGCACAATTTCCCGGCAAACATGCAGACTTGGCTGTGGCTCGCCTTCTTCGCCTCCTTCGCGGTGAAGATGCCGATGTGGCCGGTGCACACCTGGCTGCCTGACGCGCATGTTGAAGCGCCGACGGCGGGCTCGGTGATCCTGGCAGCAATCCTGCTCAAGATGGGCGGGTACGGCTTCCTGCGCTTCTCGCTGCCGATGTTCCCGCTGGCGTCAGAAATGTTCGCGCCACTGGTGTTCACACTGTCGGTTGTCGCCATCATCTACACCTCGCTGGTGGCGCTGATGCAGGAGGACATGAAGAAGCTGATCGCCTATTCCTCGGTCGCTCATATGGGCTTCGTCACTATGGGCATCTTCGCCATGAACCAGGAAGGCGTGCAGGGTGCGATCTTCCAGATGCTCAGCCACGGCCTCGTCTCCGGCGCGCTGTTCCTGTGCGTCGGCGTTATCTACGACCGCATGCACACGCGCGAGATCGACGCCTATGGCGGGCTGGTCAACAACATGCCGAAATACGCCACCGTGTTCATGGTGTTCACCATGGCCAATGTCGGCCTGCCCGGCACCAGCGGCTTCGTCGGCGAGTTCCTGACCATGCTCGGCGTGTTCCGGGTCAACACCTGGGTGGCGTTCTTCGCCGCCACCGGCGTCATCCTGTCGGCAGCCTATGCGCTGTGGCTTTATCGCCGGGTGATCTTCGGCGCGCTGACCAAGGACAGCCTGAAGGGCCTGCTCGATCTCTCGCCGCGCGAGAAGGTGATCATCTACCCGCTGGTCGTGCTGGTCATATTCTTCGGCGTCTATCCGGCGCCCGTCTTCGACGCGACGGCCCAATCGGTCAAGTCGCTCGTCACCAATGTCACTGCATCCATCGGCGCCGCGCAGACCGCGGCGGCGAATTAACCCAAGGGTTTTGCGAACCATGACGCCGGACCTTCTCTCCAGCCTGTCGCTCTCGACGCCAGAGCTGATCCTCGCCATCGGCGCGCTGGCGCTGCTGATGGTCGGCGCCTATTCGCGCGCCAACACCGCCAATACGGTGACCGGCCTCGCCGTCGCCGTGCTGGTGATATCAGGCGCCTGGCTGGTCTTCCGCACGGGGCAGGGCAGCGCCTATGGCAATGCCTTCATCCAGGATTCCTTCGCCCACTTCATGAAGGTGCTGGCGCTGATCGGCTCGGCGGTGACGCTGGTGATGTCGATGCGCTTTGCCAAGGCGGAGCATTTCGACAAGTTCGAGTATCCGGTGCTGATCCTGCTTTGCACGCTCGGCATGATGCTGATGATCTCGGCCAACAGCATGATCGGGCTCTATCTCGGTCTTGAGCTGCAGTCGCTGGCGATCTACGTGCTGGCGGCGATCAACCGTGACAATCTGCGTTCGACCGAGGCCGGCCTGAAGTACTTCGTCCTCGGCGCACTGTCGTCGGGCATGCTGCTCTATGGCATCAGTCTGGTCTACGGCTACACCGGCAACACCGGCTTCCAGGAGATCGCCACGGCGCTGGGCAGCGGCGAGCGCCAGCTTGGCCTGGTTTTCGGGCTCGTCTTCGTGCTGGCCGGCCTTGCCTTCAAGATCTCGGCGGTGCCGTTCCACATGTGGACGCCCGACGTCTATGAAGGCGCGCCGACGCCGGTGACGGCCTTCCTGGCGGCTGCTCCCAAGATGGCAGCGATGGCGCTGATGGTGCGCGTCACCATGGGCGCGTTCAAGCCGATCGCCTCGGACTGGCAGCAGATCATCGTCTTCATCTCGATCGCCTCGATGGCGCTCGGTGCCTTCGCGGCGATCGGCCAGACCAACATCAAGCGACTGATGGCCTATTCCTCGATCGGCCATATGGGCTACGCGCTGGTCGGCCTTGCCGCCAACAGCCAGGCGGGCGTGCGTGGCGTTGCCATCTACATGCTGATCTATCTGGTGATGACGCTCGGCACCTTCGCCTTCATCCTCGCCATGCGGCGCAAGGAAGGCAATGTCGAGCAGATCAGCGACCTGGCCGGCCTGTCGTCGACCAACCCGATCATGGCGACGATCCTGACCATCCTGATGTTCTCGCTGGCCGGCATTCCGCCGCTCGCCGGTTTCTGGGGGAAATGGTACGTCTTCCTCGCCGCCATCAACGCCAACCTCTACGCGCTGGCGATCATCGGCGTGCTGGCCTCGGTGGTGGGTGCTTATTACTATCTGCGCATCATCAAGATCATGTGGTTCGACGAGCCGGTTGGCGGCTTTGTGCCGATGGCGAGTGAATTGCGCATGGTGCTCGGCGTCAGTGGCGCCTTCGTGCTGTTCTACGTGCTGATCGGCGGGCCGATCGGCACCTATGCCGAAGCCGCCGCCAAGACATTTTTCTAAGCGGCATGGCATTTCGGCTGGCTCCTACCTCGGCGTCGGAAGGGTTCCGGCTCGAGGCGCATGACAGCGTCGGCTCCACCAATGCGCTGGCGCTGGACCATGCCCGGGCCGGCGACCCCGGCAAATTGTGGGTCGTTTCCAAGAAGCAGGAAAGCGGGCGCGGGCGGCGCGGCCGTGTCTGGGCGACACCGGAAGGCAATCTCGCGGCGACGCTGCTTGTCATCACCACTGCCGAGCTTCGCCTTGCCGCGACGCTGGGCTTCGTGGCCGGGCTGGCGCTCGCCGATGCGCTCGACGCGGTGGTGCCGAAGGGCCGGATCGCCGTCGGCCTCGACGGCGCAAGTGCGGGCAAAAACCGGTTCCAGCTGAAATGGCCGAACGACGTGCTTGCCTCTGGCGCCAAGCTGGCCGGCATCCTGCTGGAATCGGCGAACCTGGACGGCGGCCGTTTCGCGGTGGCGGTCGGCATCGGCGTCAATGTTGTGGCTTATCCCGAGGATTTGCCTTATCCGGCAACTTCATTGCGCGCGCTGGGCGCGACATGCGATGCGGAAACATTGTTTCTGGCGCTGTCGGATGCCTGGAGCGAGAATGCCCGGTTGTGGGATGAGGGGCGCGGACTTGCCGCCGTCAGGCAACGCTGGCTGGCACGGGCGGCGGGGCTTGGCGGCGAGGTTGCTGTCAGAATTGACGGTAATGTGGTGCGCGGCGTGTTTGAAACCATTGACGAGGACTGCCGTTTCGTGATCCGCGACGATGAAGGTTCTATTCTGACGATCGCCGCCGGCGACGTGCATTTCGGCGCGGTGGCGTCTGCCCGCGTCTAACGGGCTGGCCTGAGGGCCAGGAAGGGAAAAATCATGGCGAAAGCGGAAAACGCCGAACTCGTCTTCGTGCCGCTCGGCGGCGTCGGCGAGATCGGCATGAACTTCGCCCTCTACGGCTACGGCCCGCCGAGCGCGCGCGAGTGGGTCGTCATCGATGTCGGCGTCACTTTCCCCGATGCCAGCCTGCCCGGTGTTGACCTGGTGCTGCCCGACACGCGCTTCATCGAGGAGAACCTCGCCAACCTGCGCGGGATCATCATCACGCATGCGCATGAAGACCATTACGGCGCGCTGCTCGACACCTGGCCGAAGCTGAAGGCCCCGGTCTGGATGACGCCGTTCAGCGCCGGCCTGCTCGAAGCCAAGCGGCAGGGCGAGCAGGGCGCGCCGAAGATCCCGCTGACCATTTACCGGGCGGGCGAGAAATTCACCGTCGGCCCGTTCGAGATCGAAGCTATTCCCGTGGCGCACTCTATCCCCGAGCCGATGTCGCTGGCGATCACGTCGCCGGCCGGCACCGTCATCCACACCGGCGACTGGAAGATCGATCCGGAGCCGACGATCGGCCCAAAGACCGACGAGGCGCGTTTCCGCGCCTATGGCGACAAGGGTGTTCTGGCGCTGATCTGCGATTCGACGAATGCACTGCGGGAAGGCGAGTCACCTTCGGAAGTCGCCGTGGGCGAGGGCCTCAAGGGCGTCATCCAGGCCGCCAAGGGCCGCGTCGCCGTCACGACTTTCTCCTCCAATGTCGGCCGCATCGTCTCCATTGCCAAGGCGGCGCGGGATGCCGGCCGCCAGTGCCTGGTGCTCGGCCGTTCGTTGAAGCGGGTGATCGATGTGGCTGATGAACTCGGCTACATGGATGGGCTGCCCGAGTTCATCGCAGAAGAGGATTTTGGCTTCATACCGCGCGAAAACCTGGTGATCATCTGCACCGGCAGCCAGGGCGAGCCGCTGGCGGCGCTGGCCAAGCTTTCGCGCGAAGAAATGAAATCGGTGTCGCTGACGGCCGGCGATACGGTTGTGTTTTCGTCGCGTACGATCCCCGGCAATGAAAAGGCGATCCTCGAGATCAAGAA
The DNA here is from genome assembly GCF_057784235.1 of Mesorhizobium sp. CNPSo 4670. Taxonomy (NCBI): domain Bacteria; kingdom Pseudomonadati; phylum Pseudomonadota; class Alphaproteobacteria; order Hyphomicrobiales; family Phyllobacteriaceae; genus Mesorhizobium; species Mesorhizobium sp. CNPSo 4670. Next base: position 366,450 of record NZ_JBWJFQ010000004.1, read on the forward strand.
CCGCCTGATCGACCTCGGCATCAAGATCATCGAGGACGGGGACGCGCTGGTGCATGTTTCCGGCCACCCGCGGCGCAGCGAATTGCGCAAGATGTACGAATGGGTGCGGCCGCAGATCGGCGTTCCTGTGCATGGCGAGGCGGCGCATCTGGTGGCGCAGGGGTCGCTGATGTCGACCTCCGGCATCGGCCAGGTGGCGCAGGTGCGAGACGGCGACATGCTCAGGCTCGCTCCCGGCCCCGCCACCATCATCGACCAGGTGCCGTTCGGGCGCATCTACAAGGACGGCAGTCTGATCGGCACCGATCAGGCGATGGGCATTCGCGACCGGCGCAAACTATCCTTCGCCGGCCATGTCGCGGTCAATGTCGTGCTCGACGACAAATATGAGCTTGCCGGCGATCCCGATCTGGTCGCCATCGGCGTCGCCGAGGCCGATGCAAGCGGTGAGGCGCTCGAAGACCTGATGATCGATGCGGCGGTCGGCGCGGTGGATTCGATCCCCCGCCAGCGCCGAAAGGACCTCGACCTGGTGCAAGAGGCAGTCCGGCGCGCCGTGCGCGGCGCTGCCAACGAAGCCTGGGGCAAGAAACCGCTGGTGACGGTGTTTGTCACCCGGTGAGGGTGGCAGCGTTCGCTACACGTTCAGCTGATAGCTGACGGGAAGCCAGCGAAAAGATCCGTCCACCTGCTCGACGTAGCCCAGTCCTGGAAATGGCAGGTGATGGCCAGCGATCAACAGACGCTGTTCCGCGGCCATCTTCAGCAGTCGCTTGCGGGTCTCGACGGCTTGGTCTTTGTCATCATCCAGATCAGCACGCCACTCCGGTCGCTGGATGGACACGACATAGTGCAGGAAGGCGTCCGACCAGATGAGCAATTGCCGGCCGTCGCTTTCGACGAGAAACGCCAGGAGCCCGGGGGAATGACCGGCAGCGTCGATGGCGGTAATGCCTGGCACAACCCGATCTCCGGGCGCTATGAATGTCACCTGATCAGTAAGGCTGCTGCATATTCGCCTGAATAGATCACGGTTGGCCAACCTGGCCTCACGCACCGCATTTCCCCCGGTCCAGAAGCTGAATTCGGCCGCGCCGAATACATAGCGTGCTCGCCTGAAAACGGGTTCGCCATTCTTCACGAGCCCTCCGATGTGATCCGGGTGCCCGTGGGTGATAATCACCACATCGATGTCATCAGGCCCGAGCCCGAGGTCCTGCAGACATTCCAGGAGTGAACTGTCCTCGTCTCCGCATCCGGTGTCGAACAGGATCCTTTCGGAACCGGTGTCGATCAACGTCGGGATGAAGCAGTGCTCGTAGCGATCGCGGTCGATGAAGTTCGAGACGGCGAGGTCGTGCACTGCGCTTGGCGACTGTCCAGGTGCCAGGGCCGATGCGAGGTTGTCGCGAACATCGACGGCATCGAGCAAAGCGGCAACTTTGAATGAGCCAAGGCTGAATATGAAAACGCGTGGGCGGGCAGGGCAGGCGTCGAACATTGCCGTTTGTACTTCGCAGTTGCCGATTGGAACAGCCTGGGCCGTGATTTTGTATCTCTGCCCGTTCGAAGACGGCTCATCAAAGTGCGACAGTGCGCGCCTCGTGAAAGGCTGTTGATATCGGTCGATTTGACGTATGACGCCAGCCATTGGAGCCTAGGAGAGAAAGCTCGGATATATGCTCGGACGCCTGAACCATGTCGCGCTTGCCGTGCCGGATCTGACCGCGGCCGTTGCCGCCTATCGCAACACGCTCGGCGCCGAAGTGACCGAGCCGCAGGCACTGCCGGAGCACGGTGTGACCGTGGTGTTCGTCAATGTCGGCAACACCAAGATCGAACTTCTGGAGCCGCTGGGCGAGGGGTCGCCGATCGCCGCCTTCCTCGAGAAGAACCCGTCCGGCGGCATGCACCATCTTTGCTACGAAGTCGACGACATCCTGGTCGCGCGCGACCAGCTCAAGGCCGCCGGCGCGCGCGTGCTGGGTGACGGCAATCCGAAGCTAGGTGCGCATGGCAAGCCGGTGCTGTTCCTGCATCCGAAGGATTTCTTCGGGACGCTGATCGAACTGGAGCAATCATGAGCTGGGTATCGTTCACTGCCCTTTTCTTCGCCACCTGGTGGATCGTATTGTTCGTCGTGCTGCCGTTCAGCGTCAGGACACAGGACGACGATCACGACGTGACGCTGGGCACGGTTCCAAGTGCGCCACGCGGCCCGCATATGCTGCGCGCCGTCCTGCGAACCACCGTCGCCACGGCGGTACTCATGGGCATTTTCTATGGCCTCACGAAAGGGTTGGGATACAGCCTCGACGAGGTGCCGCACATCATTCCGGAATTCAGTCAGACGCCAACGAAATAGACCGTTTTCAGGTTCGCGCTTCAGCAGGTTCGAGATCGAAACGATATCGCCTGAAGGCCATGGCGATTCCAGCCTTGTGCCGGTTGACGCAAGGTCATCCAGTTTATCAATCTCTGCTGCTAACCAGATGTTTGCACAAAAAAAATGCAAGGCACAAGGCCTTGCAATTTAAACGCGTCCGATCTGTTTCCGGTTTCCGGCGGCAGCGAGTAACCGCGCCTAGATCGCATCCTCCCAAGACTTTGACCGCGTAGGAGAGCAGATTTTTCTCTACCCTCTCGGTTATCGGGGCACATTAGCCCAACGCGAATGAAAATGTCACGAAGAATTTTGCCTTGAAACGGGCATTCTCGTGCTGCACTGCACAATAGTGCGGCAGGCTTTGCTTGGGAAACGAACAGTAAGACGCACGCGGCACTGCAGCATCCCTGGAACGCCGGGTGTCCGAGGCACGCGCGAGGACGCTCAGGCACGTTCGACCCCATGTATCGTGCATTTCCGAAGCCGATTTCCGATTTTCGGATCGATGGGTCCGGGTTTCCATTCCGCCATGAAATGGCTATGAAGCCGGGGCAAGCAAGCCCGTGTCGCGCCGATTCCCGCGCGGCCATCCTCACTCACGGACCAGTCCATGCGTTTGTCGCGCTATTTCCTGCCTATCCTCAAAGAAAATCCGCGCGAGGCCGAAATCGTCTCGCACCGGCTGATGCTGCGCGCCGGCATGATCCGCCAGCAGGGGCAGGGAAGTTTCTCGTGGCTGCCACTCGGCAAGCGGGTGCTGGACAAGGTCTGCAGGATCATCCGCGAGGAGCAGAATCGCGCCGGTGCGCTGGAAATCCTGATGCCGACCATCCAGTCGGCGGATCTGTGGCGCGAAAGCGGCCGCTATGACGATTACGGCAAGGAGATGCTGCGCATCAAGGACCGGCAGGACCGCGATATGCTCTACGGCCCGACCAATGAGGAAGTGGTCACCGAGATCGTCCGCGCCTATGTGAAGTCCTACAAGGACCTGCCGCTCAATCTCTACCACATCCAGTGGAAGTTCCGCGACGAAGTGCGGCCGCGCTTCGGCGTCATGCGCAGCAGGGAATTCCTGATGAAGGACGCCTATTCCTTCGACCTCGACTTCGAGGGCGCCAAGGCGGCCTACAACCGGATGTTCGTGTCCTATCTCAGGACGTTCACGCGCATGGGCCTGCAGGCGATTCCGATGCGGGCCGACACCGGACCGATCGGCGGCGATCTCAGCCATGAATTCATCATCCTCGCCGACACCGGCGAGAGCCAGGTTTTCTGCCATCGCGACTATCTTTCGCTCGACGTGCCCGGAGAGAAGACCGACTTCGCCAACGACGCCGAGATCGGCGACATCGTCAAGACATGGACGACGCCCTACGCCGCCACCGACGAGATGCATGATGAGGCGGCTTGGGAAAAGATCGGCGAAGGCGACAAGGTTTCGGCGCGCGGCATCGAGGTTGGCCACATCTTCCATTTCGGTGACAAATACTCAAAGCCGATGGGCGCCAAGGTGACCGGGCCCGACGGCAAGGATCATTTCGTCTCCGGCGGCTCCTACGGCATCGGTCCGTCGCGCCTGGTCGCAGCGATCATCGAGGCCAGCCATGACGACAACGGCATCATCTGGCCGGAAGCGGTGGCGCCATTCGACATCGGATTGATCAACATGAAGGCGGGCGATGCCGAGTGCGACCGCATCTGTGACGAACTGCATGCTGCCTTCGTCGCCGCCGGCAAGGATGTCCTTTACGACGACACCGACCAGCGGCCGGGCGGCAAGTTCGCCACCGCCGATCTGATCGGTCTGCCGTGGCAAGTCATCGTCGGTCCACGCGGCGTTGCAGCAGGCGAGATCGAGATCAAGAATCGCAAGACCGGCGAGCGCGAGACACTGCCGATCGCCGACGCGAAAAAACGCTTTGGCAGCGCCGCATGAGCGACGTGGCGGCGGCAAGATCGGCGGGCGCCGGACCTTTTTCCATGTTCGAGCGCATGGTTGCCTGGCGCTACTTGCGCTCGCGGCGCAAGGAGACGGTGATCTCGGTGATCGCCTCGATCTCCTTCCTCGGCATCATGCTGGGGGTCGCCACGCTGATCGTGGTGATGGCGGTGATGAATGGCTTTCGGGCGGAGCTGTTGACGCGCATCCTCGGCGTCAACGGCCATCTGATCGCGCAGCCGCTCGATTCGCCCCTTGAGGACTACGCGCAGGTTGCCGGCCGCATCAACGGCGTGCCCGGCGTCAAATACGCCATCCCGCTGATCGACGGCCAGGTGCTGGCGCAAGGCAATGTCGGCGGCGGAACCGGTGCGCTGGTGCGTGGCATACGCGGCGAGGATCTGAGCAAGATCGCCATCGTCGCCGCCAACGTCAAGCAGGGCTCGATCGCCGGCTTCGACACCGGCGAGGGCGTCGCCATCGGCAAGCGCATGGCTGAGAATCTCGGCCTGGCGCTCGGCGACACCATCACCTTGATCTCGCCCGACGGCGACGTGACGCCGCTCGGCACGACGCCGCGCATGAAGGGCTATCCGATCACCGCGATCTTCGAAGTCGGCATGTCGGAATATGACAGTTCCATCGTCTACATGCCGTTCTCGGAGGCACAGCTCTATTTCAACATGGACGGCCGGGCCCAGACGATCGAGATCTATGTCGACAATCCCGATGATGTCGACGCGCTGAAACCGAAGGTGGAGGAGGCGGCGCAGCGGCCGATCGACCTCGTCGACTGGCGCCAGCGCAACGAGACCTTCTTTTCCGCCCTGCAGGTCGAGCGCAACGTCATGTTCATGATCCTGACGCTGATCGTGCTGGTGGCGGCGCTCAATATCATTTCCGGCCTGATCATGCTGGTGAAGGACAAGGGGCATGACATCGCCATCCTGCGCACCATGGGCGCGTCGCGCGGCGCCATCCTGCGCATCTTCCTGATGACGGGGGCGGCGATCGGCGTGACCGGTACGATCGCCGGCGTGCTGCTTGGCGTACTGATCTGCACCAACATCGAATCCATCCGCCAATTCTTCTCCTGGATGACCGGAAAGGTGCTGTTCAACCCGGAGCTCTATTTCCTCAGCCAGCTGCCGGCAAAAATGGATCCGCGCGAGACGACCTATGTCATCCTGATGGCGCTCGGGCTGTCCTTCCTGGCAACGGTGTTTCCCGCGTGGCGAGCCGCCCGGCTCGATCCCGTCGAAGCCTTGAGGTATGAATGATGGCCGAGGCCATAATCGAGCTGAAGAGCGTCGAGCGGCACTACGTCCAGGGGCCGCGCAAGCTCACCATTCTCAACGGCGCCGATTTCTCGCTGAAGCGCGGCGAGATGGTGGCGCTGGTGGCGCCGTCGGGCACCGGCAAGTCGACGCTGCTGCACACTGCCGGCCTGCTGGAGCGGCCTGATGCCGGCGACGTCATCCTGGCCGGCCGTGCCTGCGGCCGGCTCTCAGATGACGAGCGCACGGCGATCCGCCGCAACGATGTCGGCTTCGTCTATCAGTTCCATCACCTGCTGCCGGAATTCTCGGCGCTGGAAAACATCATGATGCCGCAGCTGATCAAGGGGCTGAGCCGCAAGGAGGCGTCGGAGCGAGCGGCGCAACTGTTGGACTACATGCAGATCGGCAAGCGCGCGTCGCATCGTCCATCCGAGCTTTCCGGCGGCGAGCAGCAGCGCGTCGCCATTGCCCGCGCGGTTGCCAACGCACCGCTGGTGCTGCTGGCCGACGAGCCGACCGGCAACCTCGACCCGGTCACCGCTTCCTATGTGTTCGAGGCGCTGGCGGCGCTGGTCAAGCAATCGGGCCTCGCAGCGCTGATCGCCACCCATAATCACGAACTGGCCTCGCGTATGGACCGGCGCGTCACGCTGGCCGACGGCAAAGTGGTGCCGCTCGGCTCGGGCTGACTTCAATCTCGACAGACCATGGGTGGGCTCGCGGACGGTCCGCCTTCGGAGCGTGTTGCCGCTCCTTTGATGGCTGTCGCACGCCCGTCAACCTTTCCTTAACCCTGCCAGTTTGATCGCCCGGAAATTCGGAATGCGGCCGGATTCCGGTCGTTGACATTCGAACAAAATTAGAACAAATTACGAACATATCAACAACAGGAGAGAGTTATGACCGATCTGGTTCAGGATGTCATCTCACTGGTTTGCATGAGCACTTTTCTCATTTCCATGGCGATCTGGATCGGCGCCATGTGATCTGGAGTTGAGGACGTGGTGCGAACGCTAGCGTCCCTGCGCAGCATTGCTCCTCACACTTACCCTCTCCCCGTTAAGAACGGGGAGAGGGGGGCATCAACGCGGGCGGCATGCCTTTCACCGAGACGCCGACGCGAATGGCATGTGACCGGGAACCGAGCTTTCCTGTTAAGCCTTTCTTGCCGCCGCGACGTTTAGGGTAGTCCCTCCAAGACAGGGAGCAACGTCGCGTGTCGCCCATCGTCACGGCCATCCTCGTGGCCAGCAATCTCGGGCTGATCTTTCTCTTGATGAGCGTGCCGCTTGGTTTGCGCACGATCAGGCTCAGCCGTGTCGTGGCTATGGACCAGCAGCGCCTCTGGCAGGCGCTGTGGCCGCTTGGCAGCGATGCCGGCTGGTCCGGCGAGATCCTTTCGGCCGAGCCGCTGGACGGCGAAGGCATGGCACGCATCATGCTGTCCTGGGAAGGCCGCGACGGTAAGCCGATCGAGCGCAAGTCGCGGTTTGAAGACGTGGTCGAGGGCAGCCGGTTCTCGATGCGGGTCATCGAGGATACCGCGCTCGACACCTCGTTCTGGAAGGATTTTCGCGAGACCACTGAGCTCGTTTCCGAAGGCGGCGGCACGCGGGTCACGCTTGGCCAGACGGATCGCTATCGCGGCTTTGCCTTCCTGGTGTTCCGCTATTTCGCCATGCGCCGTGAACTCTCCAAGCTGCAGCGCTGGGCAAGGACCGGGCAGTATCGCAAGGGCGGCTGGTTCGAGCATCCGCTCAGCCAGGTCGGCTTCGCCGCACTGTCGGCATTGATCCTGTGGCCGTTGTTCGGTCTTCATCTCGGCGGACTGGCGCTGGCCGCGATCTTGACGTCGGTGGTGGCCCTGCACGAGCTCGGCCATATGGCGGCGTTTCGCCTGATGGGTCACAGCAAGGCGCGCATGATCTTCATTCCGCTGCTCGGCGGCATCGCCATTGGCGGGCGGCCATATGACAGCCGTTTCGAAGTCGCCTTCGTGGCGTTGATGGGCGCCGGCTTCTCCGCCTTCCTGGTGCCGGTCGTCATCGCCGCCAGTACCTTTGCCGGCGCGGAAGGATATCGACTGGCAGCAATGCTGCTGGCGACGCTGGCGGGCTTTGCTGCCCTGTTCAACATCGCCAATCTGGTGCCGGTGTGGAAGTTCGATGGCGGCCAGGTGCTGCGCCAGATCTGCCCGGGACCGATCGTGCTGGCGCTGGCCTCGTTCTCCTTGCTTTCGGCCTTCCTGGCGCTTGGCCGACAGGCCGGCTTTTCCCCGGGCTTTCTGCTCGCCGCGGGCGCGGTCTTTTCAATCCTCAGCCTGTTGACGATGCGCAGCGGGGTCAAGCCGCGCCATGAGCTAAAACCGATCCGCACCGTCGACCGCTTCGTCATCGCCGGCGCGCTGCTGGCGGTGTTCGCCATTCATGGCTACGGCGTTCTGTGGGCGTCGGCGCAGCTCATCTGAGGTGTTGCTATTCAGATGATGCCGGCCTGAGATCTCAACACCACCTTGAGCCGTTTCCAGACCGAACGGTCAGCCGGCCTTGCGCGCGGCTTCGACAGGCAAAGCCGTGGCAGGACCGAACACGTCCTCGAAGGCGGATTTCAGGGCCAGGTCGAGGTCCGCCATTGTTACAGGCAAGCCGAGGTCGACAAGGCTGGTAACGCCGTGGTCCTGCACGCCGCACGGCACGATGCCGCTGAAATCGTCTAGGTTCGGTTCGACATTGATGGCGATGCCGTGAAAGCTCACCCAACGCCGCAGCCTGATGCCGATGGCCGCGATCTTGTCCTCGGCCGGCGAGCCGTCCGGCAGGGCAGGGCGATCCGGCCGCACCACCCAGACGCCGACCCGGTCCTCGCGGCGCTCGCCGTGCACGTTGAAAGCGGCGAGCGTGCCGATGATCCACTGTTCGAGCGCGGCGACAAAGGCGCGGACATCCTCGCGCCGGCGCTTCAGGTCGAGCATCACATAGGCGACCCGTTGGCCTGGCCCATGATAGGTGTACTCACCGCCGCGCCCGGCCGCGAACACCGGGAAGCGGTTGGCGTCGATCAGGTCCTCGCTGCGGGCGCTGGTGCCGGCGGTGTAAAGCGGCGGATGTTCGACCAGCCAGACCATTTCGCCGGCGGCGCCGCTTCGGATCGCCTCGGCACGCTCCTCCATGAAGGCCAGCGCATCGGGATAGGCGGTGAGGCCAGGCTCGATGCGCCATTCGACCGGTGCTGAACCGGGGAGCGGCAGGAACGACGTGGCGATCTGGCTGCGTTCTGGCATGGCTTTTCGTTTTTCGTTTATGCATGCCATGATCCCAAAACCGCCTTGCGCTTTCGGGCGACATGCATTTGCCTTCCATATGGCGCTATCGGGCCGAAACGTCCAGTTTCGGCTACGCATTCCAATTCTGTGGAACGTTATGCCAATTGCTGGCGATTATTGCTTGCGGCGCCCTTGTTTCGCCGGAAACGATTTGCTACACGCCGCGAGCCGGTCGGTTCCGGCTCCTACCACGTGCGGTCGTGGCGGAATTGGTAGACGCGCAGCGTTGAGGTCGCTGTGGGGCAACCCGTGGAAGTTCGAGTCTTCTCGACCGCACCAAAATTTCCCTGACAGATTGCTTATGGCGAGCTCTGACGGCAGGCGATGACACATCGCGGCCACAGGGCTTTCCGCGGATCGAAACGGCAGCGGCGGCGCGTCATTCAGACCAGACCGCCGCTTCGCTTTTTAGGACCTATCCCGTCCACCCAAGGCCAGCCGAGATACAATTGATCGATACAAGCAAAGCGTCGGTCGCCCGCTTTTGATCCGCAGTGCCGGTACTTGCCCGAACTTCACGCAGCAGATCGACCTGCAGCCGGTGAATGTCATCCATCTGTCGCCGCAGACTGTCGAAACGCCGCTTGAACATCGGAAAGCGCGCGGAAAGATCGCCTCCCGTGAGGTCGCCGATCAGGCGTCGCGTTAACTCGTATTCGGCGGCGATTCGGGCGTAGATTCGTCGGGCCGCGTCGCTGTCGGACACCAAGCGGGCGTAGAGACCCGCGATCTCCATGTCGGACTGGTAAAGCGTCTTCTCGGCCTCGTCGATGATCAAGCGGAAGAAGCGCGAGTGCTCGAACATGCGAGCCAGAAGTTCGCGCCCGGCCTCGCCGCGCACGGCGACGAAAGAGCTAAGCGCGCTGCCGATGCCATACCAGCCGGTCAGCAGATGACGGTTCTGGCTCCACGCGAACACCCATGGAATGGCGCGCAGGTCAGCAATGCCGCTGGCGCCGAAACGGCGCTCCGGCCGTGAGCCCATTTTCAGGAGCGCCAGCTCCGCGACCGGGCTTGCCTGGTTGAAATAATCGAGGAAACCGGGCTCGGCCATCAATCTGGCGTAGGATGCCTGCGACATGCCTGCCAGCGCTTCCAGCGCTTCGTCGAACTCCGGCGTTTCCTTCGGCTCGACATCGCCGGGCGATCCGACACCGTGGGCCAGCACGCCAGCGGCGAGAACCTCGAGTTGGTTGAGGCCGGTGCCGCGATTGGCGAATTTCGACGATACGACCTCGCCCTGCTCCGTCACCCGCATGGTTCCGGCGACCGTGCCTTCCGGTTGTGCCGCGATCGCTCGGCCAGTCGGCGCGCCGCCACGGCTGACAGAGCCGCCGCGACCGTGAAAGAAACTGATCCTGACGTTGTTCTTGCGCCCGACCGCAGAAAGGCGCTTTTGCGCTTTTGCCAGCTCCCAATTGGAAGCCAGGAAACCGCCGTCCTTGTTGGAATCTGAATAGCCAAGCATGATTTCCTGGCGCGCGCCGAAGTCCCGCACCGTCCGCCTCACCAGCGAAACGCCGAGCAATCCATTGAGGATGCCCGGTGCGGCCTGTAGATCGGCGATGGTCTCGAACAATGGCACGATCCGCAGCCTGATTGTGCCGCCGCCAGCGGGCGCGGTTGAAAGTCCGCAATATTGCGCCAGCAGATAGACCGCGAGCAGATCGTCGGCCGAGCGGGTCATGCTGAGAACGAAAGAGCCGACTGCGTCAGCATCCGAGCCGGAGATGTGCTCGCGGATAACGGAGAATGTCGAAAGCAGTTCACCTGCTTCAGGCGAGAGCCGGCCTGCGTCGATCTCCAGCAGCCCGCCCTGGCTGACGGCCGCGCGAATGCGCGCCGACCATCGCGGCGTGCCGGCTACGACCGGATCGGCGGGATTTGCCAGCGCAAACAGCTCGGCCAGCACCCGGTTGACGACCGTGGAGTTCTGCCGGATGTCGAGCGAGACCGTACGGAAGCCGAAGCTTCCGACTTGCCAAAGCAGAGGCTGGATGAAGCGCTTGGCTACCGCGCGCCCTCCGATTGCTTCGAGAACGGAGGACAGCCCGTTCAGATCAGCCCGAAACGCCTCTGCCGAGAGATATGCCGGCGGACCGCCGTCTCGCGTGGTCTCCAGCCGGGCAAGCAAGGCCGAGGCGAACTGGCGAAGCGGTTCGTCGGGGTTGCGGGCGGCGATCACGTGCGCCAGTCCGCTTTTATCAAGCGCCGTTTGCAGCACCGGCTTGAAGCTGGCCGGCAGGTCGATGACGTTCGAGCTGGCGCTGAGCACCGTCACCAGCCGCTGCACCTGCGTCAGATACCAGCCGATGGCGGTGTTGCGGTATTCGGCCATGGCATGGGCGGTGACCGCGGCAGTCACATTTGGATTGCCATCGCGGTCGCCGCCGATCCACGAGGCATAGCGCATGAATGAGGGAATTCTGATCGACTCTCCCGGATAGTGACGCTCGAAGGCGCCCTGAAGCTTGCCATAGAGCTGCGGCGTTGCCTCGAAGATGACTTCGCGAAAGAAATGCAGGCCCCAGGCGATTTCACGTTCGACCGTCGGACGCTCCAGGCGCAGCTCACCCGTCATCCACAGAAGCTCGATCTCGCTTTCCAGATCGGCGACCAACAAGGAGCGTTCGCGCGGCGCCCAGCGTGGCTGGTCGAGCTCGGTCAGTTTGCGATAGATACGTCGGTGGATCTCCAGCACCGTGACCCGTTTGGCTTCCGTCGGGTGCGCGGTCATGGTCGGGCCGACGCGAAGCTCATCGAGCTTTGCCTGGACTTCCTCGGCGGAGTGGCCGTTCGCTGCCATCTGCGCGATCACGCTGGCAAAGGATCCGGGCACTTCGTCGACACCCGCGCCTTGTTCGAGTTCGCGGCGCGCCCGCATGGCAAGCAACTCGTCTGCTATCGCCAGCAACTGGAACCATACGCCGCTCGCCTGGAGCGCCGGGATGCGCTGCTCCGCGGCGAGGGAGACAAGGGACCGACGTCCGGCCAGAACGGCGGCGATCTCGGGCTCACGCGCGCTTGCGACCTGAAGCAGCAAGCGCAACAACAGGCTGCGCTCGTCCTCACGAAAGTTGATGCGTCTGCTCTGTTCCAAACCGGTTTCCTGCTTCGTGCGCACCGATGCCGCTGTAGCCCTGAACCGAGGGCGGCGCCTGCTGTCAGGCGACCCGGTCGGGGACCGGGCGACCCTCGAAAAAGGCGGTCAGGTTCTCCACCACCTTCATGCCCATTGCCACCCGCGTTTCCTCGGTCGCACTCCCGAGATGCGGCAACAGCACCACGTTCTCCAACCGCTTCAGCGCCTCCGGAACGGCCGGCTCGTCGGCAAAGACGTCGAGACCCGCCCCAGCGATCTCGCGCCTTTCCAGCGCACCGATCAGGGCATCCTGGTCGACAACGTCGCCGCGCGCCGTGTTGATCAGGAACGCGTCGCTTTTCATGGACCGCAAGCTTCGAGCATTGATGAGATGGCGGTTTTCCGCGCCGCCCGGACAGTGCAGCGACACGAAATCGGATGCTGTGAGCACATCTTCCAAAGTTGGCATCTGGACTGCGCCCATGGCGCGCGTCTCGTCGTCATCAACTGGGGACCGATTGAAGAACACGATCTTCATCCCGAAGCCGAAATGCGCGCGCCTGGCTGTCGCCTTGCCGATGCGCCCCATGCCGACAATACCCAAGGTTTTGCCCGACACCTTCGCGCCGGCCATATGGGTTGGCGACCAGCCCCGCCACTCTCCGGCCCGCAACTGCCGCTCGCCCTCACCGGTCCGGCGCGCGACAGCCAACAGCAAGCTGAGGGCGAGGTCGGCGGTGCAATCGGTCAGCACTCCCGGGGTGTTGGTCACCACGATGTCGCGGTCGCGAGCTGCCGCGACATCGATATGGCTGAAGCCGACGCCGAAATTGGCAATGATCCGGGTGCGGGCGGTGTTCTCGGGAAACACCGCAACAGGTAAGCGGTCGCTGACCGTTGCCAGGATCGCGTCAAAATTCGCGAACGCCGATGTCATTGCGGCAGGGCTCAGCGGCGTATCGCTTGGGTTGAGCGTCGTGTCGAAGCGCTCGGCGAGGATCGCTTCAACGGGGGCCGGCCATCTCCGGGTGACAATCAAACGCGGTTTCATCGAATTTCCTGCCGATCGATGGGCCGCGATGCATCCGCCAACCCGAAACAGACTTCACATCTTGCGCCATGCGACCGTCAGGCCGCCTTCTTCATCCCGGCCAGTGTATTGGCAACGACCTCCCCGAAGGAGGATGGCGTCGGCACGATGACGACGCCGGCCTCTTTGAGGATTTCGACCTTTTCCTGCGCCGACTCGCCGAAGGCCGAGATGATGGCGCCGGCATGCCCCATGCGCCGGCCCTTCGGCGCGGAAAGCCCGGCGATGTAGGCGATCAGCGGCTTGCGCATGTTGTCGCGTGCCCAGATCGCGGCTTCCGCTTCCTGCGGTCCGCCGATCTCGCCGATCATGACCACGGCATCGGTTTCGTCGTCCTGTTCGAACAGCTTCAGCATGTCTTTGAAGGACGAGCCGTTGATCGGATCGCCGCCGATGCCGACGCTGGTCGAGACACCGATGCCAAGCGCCTTCATCTGTGAGGCGGCCTCATAGCCGAGCGTGCCCGAGCGTCCGACGATGCCGACGCGGCCGGGGAGATAGATGCTGCCCGGCATGATGCCCATCAGTGCCTGTCCGGGCGTGATCACGCCGGCGCAGTTCGGCCCGATCAGCCGCATGCGGTCCTCAAAACGGTAGCGAAGCATGTAGCGCTTCACCTGCATCATGTCCTGCGAGGGGATGCCGTCGGTAATGCAGACGCAAAGCTTTATGCCGGCATCGGCGGCTTCCATGATCGAGTCGGCGGCGAAAGGCGGCGGCACGAAGACGATGCTGGCTTCGGCGCGGGTTTCGCGAACGGCGCCCTTGACGGTGTTGAAGACCGGCAGGCCGAGATGCTTCTGAGCGCCCTTGCCGGGCGTCACGCCGCCGACGAGCTTGGTGCCATAGCGCTTCATGTCCTCGGCATGGAAACTGCCGATCTTGCCGGTGAAGCCCTGGACGATGACCCGCGTGCCGCGGTTGAGCAGGATTGCCATATTTTCAGCTCCCTCAGCTTGCTTTCTTGAGCGTTGCCGAACGCCATGCGGCGACGGCTTTTTCGGCGGCTTCGGCCAGCGTTTCGGCGACGATCACCGCCTCGCCGGAATCGGCCAGGATGCGGCGCCCTTCCTCGACCTTGGTGCCGGCAAGCCGCACAACCAGGGGGACGTTGACCCCGACTTCGCGGATCGCCTTGACGACACCCTCGGCGACCCAGTCGCAACGGTTGATGCCGGCGAAGATGTTGACCAGGATGGTCTCGACATTCTTGTCGCCAAGCACGGCGCGGAACGATTTCGCGACCCGCTCCGGCGAGGCACCACCACCGATGTCAAGGAAGTTGGCCGGCTCGCCGCCGGCGATCTTGATCATGTCCATCGTCGCCATGGCGAGGCCGGCGCCGTTGATGATGCAGCCGATATTGCCGTCGAGGCCGACATAGGACAGGCCGCGGTCGCTGGCGAAGGTTTCGCGCGGGTCTTCCTGGCTCTTGTCGCGCAGCTCGGAGATTTCCGGCCGCCGGAACAACGCGTTCTCGTCGAACGACATCTTGGCGTCGAGCGCGACAAGGTTGCCGTCGCGGGTCACCACCAGCGGATTGATCTCCAGCATCGAAGCGTCGTAGTCGCGGAACACCTGGTAGCAGCTGAAGATGGTTTCGGTCGCCTTGCCGATCAGGTTCTGATCCAGGCCGAGCCCGAAGGCGATCTCGCGCGCCTGGAAGCGCTGCATGCCGACACCCGGATCGACCGTGGTCCGGATGATGGAATCCGGCGCCCGCTCGACGATATCCTCGATCTCCATGCCGCCGGCGGCCGAAGCCACGATCATGACGCGCTCCTCCTTGCGGTCGAGAACGAAGCCGACATAGAGCTCCTGCGCGATGTCGACGGCCTCCTCGAGATAGAGCCGCGAAATCAGCTTGCCCCGCGGGCCGGTCTGCTGGGTCACGAGCTTGCGGCCGAGCATTGCTTCGGCTGCGTTGGAGATCTCCTCGTCATTGGCGCAGAGCTTGATACCGCCGGCCTTGCCGCGCGCACCGGAGTGAACCTGAGCCTTGAGAACCCATTTGCCGCCGCCGATCTCGCGCGCCCGATAGGTCGCCTGCTCGGGGCTGTAGGCCAGGCCGCCGCGTGGAACGTGAATCCCGTGGCGGGCAAGCAGTTCCTTGGCCTGGTATTCGTGAATGTCCATCTTTTGTCCTCCCAAGAGCCTTCAGTGCGTGGCGGCGTGCGCCTGGCCGGCGCGTTCGATTGCTTCGTTGACCACCAGCACATTGCGGGCCATGCGTTCCGAGGCCGCGTCGATCATTTTGCCGTCGAGCGCTGCCGCGCCCTTTCCGAGCGCCTCTGCTTCCTTGAGCACTTCCAGGATGCGCCTGGCGCGGACGACTTCCTTTTCCGGCGGCGAGAACACGCTGTTGGCAAGCGCGATCTGCGAGGGGTGGATCGCCCATTTGCCTTCGATGCCAAGTGCCGCCGCGCGCCTTGCCGCAGCCGTGTAGCCCTCAGGGTCCGAGAAATCGCCGAACGGCCCGTCGATGGCGCGCAGGCCGTAGGCCCTGCAGGCAACCGTCATCCGCGACAAGGCGAAATGCCACTGGTCGCCCGGATAGTCGGGATTGAGGCCGCCGATGTTGACGGTGCGCGCCTTGTTGCTGGCGGCATAGTCGGCGACGCCGAAATGCATCGCCTCCAGGCGGCCGGGCGTGGCGGCGATAGCCTCGACATTGGCCATGCCGAGCGCCGTCTCGATGAGGGCTTCGAGGCCGACGCGGGTCTTGTAACCCTTGGCCATCTCGATCTGATTGACCATGGCCTCGACCATATAGAGGTCGGCCGGAACGCCGACTTTCGGCACCAGGATGGTGTCCAGCCGGTCGCCGGCCTGTTCCATCACATCGACCACGTCGCGGTACATGTAGTGTGTGTCGAGGCCGTTGATGCGCACCGAAACGGTCTTGCCCTTGGCACGCCAGTCGATGTCGTTGAGCGCCTGGATGATGTTTTTGCGGGCGCGTTCCTTGTCTGGCGGCGCCACGGCGTCCTCGATGTCGAGGAAGACGAAGTCGGCGGCGCTGTTGGCCGCCTTTTCGATCATCTCCGGGCTGGAGCCGGGAACCGCGAGTTCGCTGCGCTGCAGCCTGAGTTTTTTGAGATGGTTGATCGTGTGGCTCATAGTCGCGTTCCTCTCACGCCGCTTCGGCGACAGGTACCTCGGCCGAGGCACGGAAGTGCTGGATGGCGGCGCCGACGCCCGAGCCTGGCGCCAGCCGGACGCCGCAATCGAGCAGCGCCATTTCCGCCGCCGACAGCGAGGCCAGCACCATCACCTCGTTCAGCCAGCCGAGATGGCCGATGCGGAAGACCTTGCCGAGCACCTTGTTGAGACCGCCTCCGAGCGAGGTCCGGTAGCTCTGGTAGGCGCGCTTGACGACGTCGCTGCTGTCGATGCCTTCCGGCACCAGGATAGCGCTGACAGTATCCGAGTGCCATTTCGGCGCCTTCGCGCAAAGCTTCAGGCCCCAGGCGTCGACCGCCTTGCGCACGCCTTCGGCGAGGCGATGGTGACGGGCGAAGATGTTGTCGAGCCCTTCCTCGGCGATCAGGTCGAGCGAGGCGCGCAGTCCGCGCAGCAGCTGCGTCGCCGGCGTATAGGGGAAATAGCCGGCGTCGTTGGTGCGGATCATGTCCTCGAACGAGAAGAAGCAGCGGCGGTGAGTCGCGACCCTGGAAGCGGCCAGCGCTTTCTTGCTGACCGAGAGGAAGCCGAGGCCGGCGGGCAGCATGAAGCCTTTCTGCGAGCCGCTGACGGCGCAGTCGACACCCCATTCTTCCTGACGGAAGTCGATCGAGCCAATCGACGACACACCGTCGACGAAGAGCAGCGCTGGATGGTTCGCCGCGTCGAGTATGGCTCGGCAGCCTGCGACATCGCTGGTGACGCCGGTGGCGGTCTCGTTCTGCGTGCAGAAGATTGCCCTGATGCGGTGTGCCTTGTCGGCCTTCAGCTTTTCTGCGTAGAGGTCGAGCGGCACGCCGGTTCCCCACTCGCAGTCGATCACGTCGACCTCGAGGCCGAGGCGCTCGGCCATGTCGACCCACAGATGCGAGAACTGTCCGAAGCGCGACATCAGCACGCGATCGCCGGGGCTGAGCACATTGGTCATCGCCGCCTCCCAGGCGCCGGTGCCCGACGACGGGTAGATGAAGACGCGGCCGGTTTCGTTCTTGAAGACTTTTTTGATGTCCTCGAACAGCGGCAGCGTGAAATCAGGAAACGATCCGGCGCGCATGTCCTCCATCGGGAGGTTCATCGCTTGCCGGACCTGCTCCGGAATGTTGGTGGGTCCTGGAATAAAAAGGTGGGTGAACCCAGCCATGCGTGAACTCCTCCGAAGTTAGAGATTTGTGGAGGGAGTGTCGTTTGGAAGGCGAGGGGCAACAACACCTTGGTGGGTAAGTTCTCGCCGCGCGCGGGTGGGGCGAGACTACCCGCTTGGCCTACCCGGTCGTCCTATCCGACAGGCTGTTTGGGACTGCGACGTTTCTCGCTCGAATAGAGCGCGACCGCCATTGCCCGATTGCGGACGTCAAGCTTGTCATAGAGATTCTTGAGGTGATACTTCACCGTATTCTCGGAAATTCCCGTGCGCGTTGCGATCTGAAGGTTGGTCCAGCCGTCGGAAAGCACCGCCAGCAGTTCGCGCTCGCGAACCGTGAGCTGGGCCAAAGGCGTGTCGTTGACCTTGTTGATGTCGATGTAGGGGATGCAGATGCGGCCGTGCGCGACGGCCAGGATCGTCTCGAAGATGATATGCGGATCGTCGAACTGGAAGCAGTAGCCTTGAGCACCGAGTCGCACGCACTGCTTCAAGATGCCGATGTCGTGGTCGTTGGAGAACACCGTGATGCGCACATCGAGCTTGCGGCTCTGGACCTCGGCCAGGACATCCGCGCCGTCCATGTCGGCGAGCCTCCAGCCGATGACGGCGACATCGAACTTGGTCTTTCCTGCCAGGTCCAGGAGTTGCCTGCCGCTCTGCACGGCGCTCAGCAATTCGAAACGTCCGTCGCATTCCAGCATTTCGCGGAGCGCCGATATGACAAGCGGATTGCGCTCGGCGACAACGACGCGAACGCGTTGCTGTCCTGATGTGGCCTCGTTCGTTCTCGCCGACCTTGCGTTCAAGGGCTTCCGTTCTGGACCGGTTGCGGGCATGGGCGGATCCGGCCGATATCCGGACCCTGTGCCATGACAATCGCCGCAACCGCACCACCGTGCTCTTTCCCCAGCGACATGCGCTGTCGCGCCACCTGAACCGGTATCCTATTGGTTTTGACGCGATCGGCATTGTCAGCCCAAGGTTTGGCGATGTCCGCCTCTCACGAAGTCAGGCCGGTAGGTGAGCGCGTATTTCGTTTGATATTCCGTGCGTTAGCACCATAGGTTCCCAAATCGAATCGTGCTGCCGCGCTATCCCTGGATTGAGCGGCGGATTCTCCCCAAAAGCGGTTTCCACTTTTGGGTCCGATGCTCTAGACCTGAGACGCTCCTTTTCCGGGATTGCGATGGCGGGAGGCGCTGGTGGAAGGCCAGGACGAACGGACGACCGGCGCCAGGGCCGCTGAAGACGCCCACGCCGATATTTATGGCGAGGATGGCGCCGTCCTATCGTCCTTCCTTGCCCAGATCGGTGCGGCGATCGCCGACCGCGACACGCTCACGCTCAAGCATGAAGTCGACCACTTGCACCAGTCGGAGCTCGGCGACCTGCTCGAGGCGCTGCATCCCGAACAGCGCCGCGCGCTGGTCGACTTGTTGGGCGCCGATTTCGATTTTTCCGCGCTGACCGAGGTCGACGAGGCGATCCGTATGGAGATCGTCGACAATCTGCCCAATGCGCAGATCGCCCAGGCGGTGCAGGAGCTCGATTCCGACGACGCGGTCTACATTCTCGAAGATCTCGAAAAGGAAGACCAGGACGAGATCCTGTCGCAACTGCCGTTCACCGAACGGATCAGGCTGCGCCGTTCGCTCGACTATCCGGAAGAGACGGCCGGCCGCCGCATGCAGACCGAGTTCGTCGCGGTGCCGCCGTTCTGGACGATCGGCCAGACCATCGACTACATGCGCGAGGACAAGAACCTGCCTGAGCGCTTCAGCCAGATCTTCGTCATCGATCCGACCTTCAAGCTGCTCGGCGCCATCGACCTCGACCAGATCCTGCGCACCAAGCGCGCGGTCAAGGTCGAGGAGGTCATGCATGAGACGCGGCACGCCATTCCCGCCACCATGGACCAGGAAGAGGCTGCACGGGAATTCGAACAGTATGACCTTCTGTCTGCCGCCGTTGTCGACGAGAACGAGCGGCTGGTCGGCGTGCTGACCATCGACGACGTCGTCGACGTCATCCAGCAGGAAGCGGAAGAAGATCTCCTGCGCATGGGCGGTGTCGGCGACGAAGAGCTCTCCGACAGCATCCTTTCGACCTCGCGCTCGCGCGTTCCATGGCTGCTGGTCAACCTCTTGACTGCATTCCTGGCGGCTTCGGTGATCGGCCTGTTCGACCGCACGATCGAGCATATCGTGGCCCTGGCGGTGCTGATGCCGATCGTCGCGGGCATGGGTGGCAATGCCGGCTCGCAGACCATGACCGTCACCGTGCGCGCGCTGGCGACCAAGGATATCGACATCTACAATGCCGGCCGCATCATCCGCCGCGAGATGGGTGTCGGTTTCATCAACGGCATCGTCTTCGCCATCCTGATCGGCATCGTCGCCGCGACCTGGTTCCACGACAACAATCTGGGCGGCATCATCGCGGCGGCGATGATCATCAACATGTTCGCGGCCGCTTTGGCCGGCATCCTGATCCCGCTGCTGCTCGACCGTTTCAAGATCGATCCGGCGGTCGCTTCGGCGGTCTTCGTCACCACGGTCACCGATGTCGTCGGCTTCTTTGCCTTTCTCGGCATTGCCACGTGGTGGTTTGCGGTGCCTTGAAGGCGCATCGTGCCTTCAATTGACTTTTACGTAAATGCCGTGCGAGGCTTGCGCGGGGTGCAATGTCGATTCCGGCATGGCATGGGTTTGGTTCGGGACAGGAGGGGGTGCCGCTCCCCGGGTTCCGGGTTCCGGGGTGTGGGAGTGACAATGCGGGAATATTATTCGATCACCGAACTGACCCGCGAATTCGACGTGTCGACGCGGACGCTGCGCTTCTATGAGGACGAGGGGCTGGTGCAGCCGGTAAGACGCGGCCGCACGCGGCTGTTTCGCCCGTCCGACCGCCACCTCATTCGCCAGATCATGCGGGGAAAACGGCTAGGCTTCTCGATCAATGAGATCCGCGAAATCATCCAGATGTACAAGGAGCCGCCCGGCGAGGTCGGTCAACTCAAGCTGATGATCAAGCGCATCGAGGAAAAGCGCGAGGACCTGCGACAGAAGCGCCGCGACCTCGAGGAGACGCTGGCCGAACTCGACCAGGCCGAGGAATCCTGTGTCGAGCGGCTGGTGGAACTCGGCGTCAACACGTAACGCTGTTCAAATCCAGCGCCGCACTCTTTTGGCGTAGTCCCGGTATTTCTTGCCGAATTTCGCCGCAAGCACCTTTTCCTCGCCCTCGATCGCGACCTTTTGCGTGACAAAGGCAGCGATGAAGGCGAGCGGCAGGAACCAAACGATCCCCGAGACAAAGGCGACGCCGATCAACAGCAGCGTGTTGGCCAGATACATCGGATTGCGGGTGATGCCGAAGGGCCCCGTGGTAACCAGGTGATCGGGCACCGCGTTGGGATTGAGCGTGGTCTTGGCCCTGATCATGGTGCGGATCGCGGTGAACCAGAGTGCCGCGACGCCGAACAGGGCCACCCAGCCGGCGGCGAACAGGATATCGCCCAAAAGGTCGCCAATCCAGGGCAGGGGATAGAGCAGGCCGAGTGCGATGCTGATGGCGATGGCAGCAACGTAGATCACCGGCGGCCACGGTATGAGCCCTGCCTTCGGCTGGTTCTCGGTCATTTGACCCCTCCCTCCGTCATCTTGTCTTCGGTCTTGGCGGTGCACATACCGGCGAGATCGGATATATGCGTCTTCCATTCGGCAGTCTGGTCGTTGTTGTAGAGCCGATCAAGTGAGGCCTCGCCCTCGAGCGTGTCGAGCATGCAGACACAGTAGCTCGAACAGAACTCGGTGTCGCGCGACTGCTCGCAAGACAGCTGGCAGGTTTTCAGGAAGTTCACCTGCGGGGTTTCGACCTTGGCCGGCATGACTTGCGCGAACAGCCACACACAGCCGATCAAAAGCGGCTGGTGGATCAGGTAGAAGGCCAGGCTGTGGCGGCCGATGAAGACCAGCGGGTTGGCCCAGCGGCCGGGTGTCAGTTCGGCAAGCCGCGCAAGCAGGCCCGAAGCGGAGGCGAGTTTAGTTACCGCGATGCCTGCAAGTACGGCGCCGAACCACGGAAACAGCGGAACGTAGTCGTTGGAACGCGGATTGATCGCCGACAGGCCGATCCACCACAGCCATGGATGGTCGAAGGCCTCGAAGCGCAGATAGACGGGCGCTGCGATGACCAGCGCTGCCACAAGTAGCGTCAGCAGCGCCGGCAGCCGCAGGAAGGCGAGGCCGAGCAGGCTGGCCAGCGCGATCTCGTGCAGGATGCCGAAGAAGATAAAACCGTCCGGGGTGGCAATGCGGGTGACGACCGAGATGGCGATCGCCGCTCCGGCGACCATGGCGAAGCGCCTCCAGAAGTCGTTCCAGCGGATTTGCCGGCCATGGGCGAGGTACAGGCTGACGCCGACCAGGAACAGGAAGGTCGAGGCGATGCAGCGCGCATAGATCTTCCACCAGCCGAAAGCGGTGAGGCCGGGATCGGTATAGCCGAAGAATTCCAGGTCCCAGGTGAAATGGTAGCTCGCCATGGCGATGAGCGCGATACCGCGCACGATGTCGATGGCGACGATGCGCTTCGGTCGATCCTGAATTGGTACGGTCGGCGTGTGGATGCTCATGGTCTCGTATTCTGATTCAGCCCCGCAAGACGACTATCACGGTTGCCCCGGACAAAAGAAGGCCGGCAGCTTCGGGTATAGGGTGCGCTGCAGAAGATGGATCAGGCGCCGCTTTAGGCCAGTGCCGGAAAGCCTTTGGCCGACTTCGCTTTTGCTGGATAGGCGTCGGTTTCCTGTTACCCGTGCAGGAATCACCACGGCAGATTTGACCCGCTGATTCTGCTTTGGGGAAGCAATGTCCACCCATGTGCGCCATCCGATCTGGCTACCGGCTTTGCGGCCGGCCGACGCGCGCACCTTCGCTTCGCTCTATGCGGTCGAATCATTCGCCCGCGCCACGGTGTCGAGCGTCATCCCGATACAGGCCTACGAGATCCTGCATAACGAGCAGATCGTCTCGATCCTCTACACCATCGTGGCGATGCTCGGCCTGTCGGTAACGCTGTTCATGCCGATGCTGATCCGACGCTTTGCCCGGCGCTGGGTCTACACGGCAGGTGCCTGCCTGCTGGCCATCGGCTCGCTGTTCTTCGTCACCCATACGCTTGCCGGACAATTGGCCGGCATGCTGTGCCGCGTGATGGGCGCCAGCGCGCTGTCGATCACGCTCAACCTCTACATCATGGACCACATCCGCAAGACCGATTTCATGCAGGCCGAATCACTGCGCATGGCGTGGTCGATGTTGGCCTGGACCGGCGGGCCGACGCTCGGCATCTTCCTCTACACGCGCTTCGGCATCTACGCCGCGCATGGTGCGGTGGCGGTGTTCGCGCTGGCCTTGCTGGCGCTGTTCTGGACCTACCGCCTGGGCGACAACCCATCGATCCGCCCAGGCAAGACGCGGCCGGCCAATCCGCTCGCCAATATCGGCCGCTTCCTCGCCCAGCCCAGGTTGCGGCTGGCCTGGCTGATCGCCTTCGGCCGCTCCTGTTTCTGGACGACGTTCTTCGTCTATGGGCCGCTGTTCATGGTCATCACCGGCGAGGGCAAGCTGGCCGGCGGTCTTTTGGTTTCGGCCGGCAATGCGTTGCTGTTCATGGCCATCTTCTGGGGCAAGGCAGGAAAGCGCTTCGGTGGCCGCCGAACCATGACATTTGCCTATTTCGCCATGTCGGCCATGCTGCTGGCGGCGGGTGCGGTCGGCGAAACCGGGCCGCTGCTCACCGGCGCCCTCCTGCTCTGCGGCGCTTTCTTCACCATCGCGCTCGATGCACTGGGCTCGACCGCCTTCATGCGCTCGGTGCGATCCTATGAAAGGTCGCAGATGGCGGCGGTCTATCGCACCTATCTCGACTTTTCCGAACTGACGCCGCCGCTGGTCTATTCGGTCGTGCTGGCGTTCTTCGGACTGGGGTCGGTGTTCGTCACGCTCGGCCTGCTGGCGGCGTTTTGCGGCTTCGTGACCTGGCGATACCTGCCGAAATCGCTGTGATCTTCACGGGTTGGGGGTAGCTGCTGCGTGCCGTTCGCGGATCCAGTTGTGGAAGCGGTGCAGGTCGTACTCCTCGGGCATCAGCACGCCGGCCGCATGGCGCCTCGAGCGCAAGCCTTTCTGGTTGACCTCGCAGATCCCTGCATCCTCCTCCAGCACCTGTTTGCCGAAGGCGACGATGTTGTCGATATCGGTTGCATCAAGCGCCTCCGGCGCAAACAGCCATTCGGCGACAAGCTCGGTCTGCTCGGGGCCGAGCGGCACCAGCCGCACGGTCCTGACATAGTCGACATGCCCGACGATGAACATCGACGGCAGGTTGGTGGCGTAGGTCTGGCCGGCGGCGCGTTCGGCTGATGTGAGGCTGGCAAAGATCGGCCCATGCGCCTGGCCATCGCGCGACCAGGTCTGCGCGCCGGCACGCAGGCCGCCGGAAAACTCCGGCGCGTCATTGTCGGCGTGGCGGGACCATTCGGGATCGTCATGGCGACCCATCAGGCCGCGGCCATAGATCGGCACCAGCCGCGACAGGTCCTTGTGGACGCCCGGACAATGCAGGCACTCGTTGAAGTTTTCCCAAAAGATCTTCCAGTTGCAGTTCATCACCTTGCGCAGCACATGGCCGGTAACAAGCGTTTCCAGCGGCCAGTTGGCGAGACTGCCGGACGCTGGATCGAAGGAGGTTTGCGCCGAGCCGGCGGCGTCCTCTTGCAGATTGACGAAGACAAAACCGCGCCACACCGAGAGCGCCACGCGATAGAGCGGATGATTTGCCTTGTCGAAGCCTTCCGGCAGCGACTTCGACGGCACGCGAACGAGGTCGCCGCGCAGCGAATAGGACCAGGCATGGTAGGGGCAGGTGATGAGCCGTGCCTTCAGCCGGCCTTCGCTTTCCTGGCAAAGCTGCGAGCCGCGATGGCGGCACGTGTTGTGGAAGGCGCGCAGTTCGCCGGTTTCGTCGCGGAGCATGACGATTTCCTGCGTGCCGACGCGGAAGGTGCGGAATGAAAGCGGCTGCGCAAGGTCGGCCTCGCGGCAGACGAGCAACCAGCTTTTGTACCAGATGACGTCGAGATCGCGCTGATAGCTGTCCGCATCCCAATAGGCCGACGATGGCAGCGTCGGTTCGGCCCGGGTCAGGCCGTTGTAAGGATCGCGCTCGCTGGCAATGGGCTGCATGGCTGGCTTCCTGTGGATTTGTCAGCCGACACCCGACCATGGGAATTGTCAATTGTTGTGCCGGAGACCCGATTTATCTGGATGGCGCAATCGCGCTGGTTGTCGGCGGAATTTGGTTTGCCGGTTGCGGCGATTTTCCCTATAGTCGCGCTTGTCGTCGGTTCCGTTTTGGAGCCAAGAGGGAATGCGGTGCGGGCGGACTGGTTGCCCAATGCCGTGGCTGCCCCCGCAACTGTGTGCGGTAGTCCTCTCCATATGCCACTGAAGGTTTTTCTTCGGGAAGGTGGGGAAGGGCGCTGATCCGCGAGCCAGGAGACCTGCCGGCGACAGGAAACTGACTTCGATGCCCTCGGGTGGAGGGTGAAAGGACAAGACATGACTACCGCTTCCGTCTCCCTCGGCGCCTCCGTCTCCTCGCAGTCGCGCTTCATGCAGCTTGCACTCGTGGCGCTGCTCGGCATCTTCGTTGTCGGCTTTGTCGGCTTCTCGCATATCGATGCGGTCCACAATGCGGCTCACGACTATCGCCATTCGATGGCGTTTCCCTGCCACTGACGAGGATTTGACATCATGAACTTGTTTCGCAACGTCGTGTTCATCGCGGCGATCGCAGGGCTCGTGGCCGGCGTCGTTCTCGCCTGTCTGCAGGCCTATGCCACCGTGCCGCTGATCCTGAAGGCGGAAGTCTACGAACAGGCCGGCGGCGGCCACCATCATGACCATGCCGCTCCTGCCGCAACCGATACCAGCGCCATGAGCACAGCCGCTCCGGCGGGGAATGCCATGAGCTCCGCCGCCCCGGCGCCGGCGGAAGCAGCCACTCCGGCCGCGGAAGACGAAGGCTGGGCGCCGGCCGACGGTTTCGAGCGTTTCGCCTTCAGCGTTGTCGCCAATATCGTCACCGGCATCGGTTTTGCGCTGATCCTGGTCGCGGTTTCCGAATTCGCCGGCGGCATCGGCAATTGGCGCCAGGGCGTATTCTGGGGCCTGGCCGGCTTTGCCGTGTTCACGCTGGCACCTGGCCTCGGCCTGCCACCGGAATTGCCCGCCATGCCGGCGGCCGATCTCACGCAGCGCCAGATCTGGTGGTGGGCAACCGTGGTGGCGACCGCGGCGGGTCTCGGCCTGATCGCGTTCCGCAAGTCGCTGCCGCTTGCGATCCTTGCTGTCCTGCTGATCGTCGCGCCGCATGTCGTCGGCGCACCGCAGCCCGACAGTTTCGAGACGCCGATCCCGGAAGGCCTGCACCACCAGTTCGTGGTGGCGGTTACGGTGACCAACCTGGTGTTCTGGCTGGTGCTCGGCGCCGTCGTCGGCGTGGTGCGCGGCCGCTTCACCGGCACCGCGACCAGCCTGCGCGACAGCTTTGCCTGATCGCAGCAAGCTGACCTTCATCATCGGCGGTGCGCGCTCCGGCAAGAGCGCGCATGCCGAAACCCTGGCGACGGTTCTACCCTCGCCATGGACCTATATCGCCACGGCGCAAGCCTATGATGACGAAATGCGTGAGCGTATCGCGTTGCACCGCTCGCGGCGCGGCGAGGGCTGGGCGACCATCGACGCACCGCTCGATCTCGCCGGCACGCTCGAGGCTTTGCCGGACGATCAGCCGGTGCTTGTCGACTGCCTGACACTGTGGCTGACCAATCATATGCTGGCCGAACACGACCTCGACCTTGAGTGCCGTCGGCTGGCGGACGTGCTGTCGCGGCCGCGCGGGCCCTGGTTCGTCGTGTCCAATGAAGTCGGCCAAGGCATCGTGCCGGACAACGCACTGGCGCGCCGTTTTCGCGATGCCGGCGGCCGGCTCAACCAGCAGGTGGCCGCTGTCGCCGATACGGTGCTGCTGATGGTGGCGGGGCTGCCGCTCAAGGTGAAATGAAATGACCGATATCGACGACAAGACCATTGACGACCGGGATGAGGAACGCCACCGCGCCAAGATGGCCAAGCGCAAGGCAGTGCAGGATGCCGAGGTGGCGGCCAAGACGATCGAGAAGGGGCTGCTGATCGTCAACACCGGGCCGGGCAAGGGTAAGACCACCGCCGCTTTTGGTCTGGCGCTGCGGATGCTCGGCTACGGCAAGCGTGTCGGCGTCGTCCAGTTCATCAAGGGCAAATGGCACACCGGCGAGAAGGATGCCTTCGCCGCCTTTGGCGACCGCGTCGTCTGGCACGCCATGGGCGAGGGGTTCACCTGGGAAACCCAGGATCTGAAGCGCGACATCGCGGCGGCCGAAGCCGCATGGGCCAAAGTGCTCGAACTGATGGCCGATCCATCGATCAGCCTGCTGGTGCTCGACGAACTGAACATCGCGCTGCGCTACGATTATCTCGATCTCGACAAAGTGGTTGCGGCGCTGAAGGTGCGGCGCGAGGGCCTGCACGTCGTCGTCACCGGCCGCAACGCCAAGCCGGCAATGATCGAGGCGGCCGATCTCGTCACCGAAATGGGCGTGACCAAGCACCATTTTTCCGCGGGCGTGAAGGCGCAGCAAGGCATCGAGTTCTGATAGCCTTAACCAGCAGGCCCGATCACGCGACGATGACGATTGCCAAGACCAAACCGAACAGCGCGATCAGCAGATAATCGGCGACACGATAGAGTTTCAGCGCCTGCCTGATGTCGATGCTGTCGGCCTCGCGGCGGCCACCTTCGCCCATGAAGAGATCGTCGACCAGCACGCCGCCATAGCTGCGCGGCCCGGCGAGCGCCAGGCCGAGCGCGCCGGCCATCGCCGCTTCCGGCCAGCCGGCATTGGGCGAGCGGTGTTTTTTCGCGTCGCGCCACACAGACTGCCAGGCGTTTTTCGCATCAGCACCCCTGACGAGGAATGCGGCCAGCACGATCAACAGCGCCGTCAGCCGCGATGCCGGCAGGTTGATCCAATCGTCGAAGCGCGCCGCCGCCCAACCGAACGCTTGGTGGCGCGGGGTGCGGTGGCCGATCATCGAATCGGCGGTGTTGGCTGCCTTGTAGGCAGCGCCTCCTGCCAGCCCGCCGACGCCGGTCCAGAAGGCGGGAGCAACGATGCCGTCGGAAAAATTCTCGGCCAGGCTCTCGATCGCCGCGCGGCTGACACCGGCCCGGTCCAGCGATTCGGGATCGCGGCCGACGATGCGCGAGACGGCGATGCGTCCAAGAGCAAGGCCACCGGTATCGAGCGCGTCGGCCACGGCCTCAACATGCTCGTAGAGGCTCTTCTGCGACAGAAGCGATGTCGCCAGAAGAGCGGAAATGATCAATCCCATGGGAACGAACCAGAGCAGGATCTGCACGCCGAGCCCTATCGCCGCCGGCACCAGCACGATGACCAGCAGCGCCTGGACACCACGCTTGCGACGCAGCGCGTCGGGATCAGTGGCGCGGTTGAGCCGGCCGTCGAGAAAGGATATCAGCCTGCCGAACCACGTCACCGGATGGCCGATGGCGCGAAACAGCCAGTCCGGGTAACCCAGGACGAATTCAGCGGCCAATGACAGGAAAGCGATCAGGATTGACATGAAGCTTCTTGATGGGGCGGTGGACCATGGTGGAAGTCTCGGCCGGGCGAGGGCGCTTTTCCCCAACGCGCCGCAGCCTTTCGTCGACCTCTCGACCGGTATCAATCCGCACTCCTACCCGCTTTTCGAGTTGCCCGCCACCACCCTGTCGCGGCTGCCGGAGGCAGCGCGTGCCAGCGAGCTGGTCGAGATCGCGGCGAGCGCCTATGGCGCGCCATCGCCAGCCAATGTGGCGGCGGCACCCGGCACGCAGATCCTGTTGCCGCGCGTCGCATCGCTGATCGCGCCCGGCAAGGCGCTGGTGCTGGGTCCGACTTATGCCGAACATGCGCGGGCAGCGGTGATCGCCGGGCACGCGGTGACGGAGGTCGGCGATTTCGAAGTATTGGCGGAAGCCGACCTTGCCATCATCGTCAATCCCAACAATCCGGATGGGCGCATCATAGAGCGCGACAGGCTGCTGGCGCTGGCCGCGGGGCTGCGCGCCAAGCACGGGCTGCTGGTGGTCGACGAGGCGTTCATGGATGTCGGCCCGCACGAGCACAGCCTTGGCGTCGATGTCGGTCAGGGCGGCATCGTGGTGCTGCGCTCATTCGGCAAGTTCTTTGGCCTGGCCGGGCTGCGGCTCGGTTTTGCGCTTTCCGATGCGGTGACGGTCGGCCGGCTGGACACGCAATTCGGACCATGGGCCGTCGCCGGCCCGGCGCTGGAATACGGCATTCGCGCGCTTGCCGACCTTGAGTGGCAGGACGCGATGCGGGCATCGCTTGCGGAGGCATCGGCACGGCTTGATGTGCTGTTCGGCCGCTTCGGCGCTGCTGTCGCGGGCGGCACCACATTGTTCCGCTATCTCTGCTTGCACGACGCCGCCGATCTGTTTGCCAAACTCGGCGAGCGCGGCATCCTGCTGCGTCATTTCGCCGATCGTCCGGGCGTCTTGCGCGCCGGCCTGCCGGGGAGTCCGGAGGAATGGCAGCGGCTCGAATCCGCTCTTGCCGAATGGGCGTCACGGCGCGAGGATCGTTCGAAGGGTTCGAAACGATGATCCATGTCTGTTCGCTGGCAAAGGTCGAGGAAACGGTGGCAAGGACCGGCGCCGACCGCATGCTGTCGCTGCTCGCCGCCGGAACCGACGTTGTGCGCCCGGCCTCGATCGCCCGGGAAAACCATCTGCATCTGGTCATGCACGACATCGCGGTGGCGCAGGACGGCATGACCATGCCGGGCGAGGAGCATGTCCGCAACCTGCTTGATTTCGCGCGCCGATGGGACCGGGCAAAGCCGATGGTCGTGCATTGCTATGCCGGCATCAGCCGCTCGACCGCTTCCGCCTACATCATCGCCGCGGCATTGGCGCCGAAGCGCGACGAAGCCGAACTGGCGCAGACGCTGCGGGCGCTGTCTCCATCGGCGACGCCCAACCCGCGGCTGATTGCGGTGGCCGATGTGCTGCTCCACCGCAATGGCCGCATGATCGAGGCGATCCAGGCTATCGGGCGCGGCGCCGACGCCTTTGAGGGAACGCCCTTTGCGCTGAAGATCGACATCTAGGACATGTTGATATTCAGGTGACCTGCCCTGCGACGGAAGTGCTATCTCAGCCAGTCGGCAAGCTTTGCCTTACGCACATCGCGCAGCAGGCTGATGAAACCGTCGGCCTGATGTTCTGATGTCAGCCGGCCTTTCTCGGCCGTGGCGATGCTGGCGTCGCCGACCACGCCATTCGGGTTGAGATCGCTGGCGATCCAGGCAAAGGCATGGGTGCCGGTGTGGCGCAGCAGCGAAAATTCCTTTTCGGCCCTCGCGACACTGGAAACGAAATTGTCGGCCTTGCCCATGTCGACGAGATCCGGCCGGAAATGCAGCATCAACGACGTCTCGACATCGCCGCCATGGATGCCATGGCGGTCCTCGAGCTCGGTGTACATGCCGGCCGGGCGGCCAAAGCGCTGCCAGCTGGTTTTCACCGCCAGAATTTTTTCGCGCACACGCAGTTCGCGCGTGACGATGCCCATGATCTCTTCATTGCCGCCATGCGAATTGACGACGATCAGTTTGCGCACGCCGGCCCGTGCGATCGACAGGCCAAGTTCGGTCCAGGCCTCGACCAGCGTCGTTGCCGGCAGGCTGAGAGTGCCCGGTGCGTGAAGATGCTCGTTCGACTTGCCCACCGCCTGCACCGGCAGGATGCGGATGTCGAGATCGTCGGGCAGGCGGGCAATCACCGTGTCGAGCATGCCGTTCATGATCGCAGTGTCGGTCGAGACCGGCAGATGCGGACCATGCTGCTCGATCGCCGCCAGCGGCAGCACTGCGATCGTTGCCTCCGGGTCGATCGAGGCGTATTCGGTCGTGCGGTAGTCGCCCCACCACACGCGTCTTTTTGCAACGGTCATGTTACGCCTCTTCGATAATAGGTCAGACCTAGCGCGGCAAGCGCGGCCTGTCGATCACCCAGCCGCGATGGCCTCGACCTCGACCTTGAATTCAGGCCGGGCGAAACCGGTGACGATCATCAGCGTCGAGGCTGGCGCCGGGCTGGAAAACAGCCGGTCGCGGACATCCATATAGGGCCGCAGATGTGCGCGGTCGGTGACGTAGGCGTTGATGCGGACGATATCCTGCAGCCCCAGACCGGCCTCTCCGAGCACTGCCGCGATGTTGCGGAAGCAGAGTTCGGCCTGCGCGCTGGCATCTTCGGGTATCTGGTCGTCCGCCGTGATGGCGACCTGGCCCGAGCACAGCACCAGCCGCTTGCCGGCCGGCACCTCGACGCCGTGGCTGTAGCGGGCAAAGGGCGGCTTGATCGACTTCGGTGTAAGGAACTTGAACATGGCAATCTCCGGTTCGTCGGCAACCTAAGACCGGACGCACCATACCTTCAAGATGGCGGTGCATGTCGCTGGGGCGATTGTGGACAGGCGTTCAAAAAATAGGCACGATGCCTCTGGTGCAGCATGACCCGTCCGGCTTTCGCAGATGGCTGTGGTGCAAGCGGGCGGTCCCGGCGCAAGACGCCGGTGGCATGTGTCTTGCTTCTTGAATCTCTGGTGTCGAGCCTGGCGCGTGGCGTGCCGGAGCAAACAAAGGGTGATGTTAATGTACGGAAAACAGAAGATCTCGGTGGCGGTGGTGGCCCTGCTTGCGGCCAGCACGCTCGGTGCCGCAGCGAATGAAAAAGTCACCTTCGGCACCAACTGGTTGGCCGAGCCGGAACATGGCGGATATTATCAGGCGGTGGCTGACGGCACCTACGCCGCCTGCGGCCTCGACGTAACCATCATGCAGGGCGGTCCGCAGGTCAGCGGCCGGCCGATGCTGCTTGCCGGCAAGATCGATTTCTACATGGGCGGCAATCTGCTGTCGGCGTTCGATGCCGTCCAGCAAGGCATTCCGATGCGCGTGGTGGCGGCGGATTTCCAGAAGGACCCGCAGGTCATCATGTCCCACCCCGGCGAGGGGCTCGACAAATGGGAGGATCTGAAGAACGCCGACCAGTATATATTGGGCGACGAGGGCGTGCAGACCTTCTTCCAATGGATGGTCATCGAACTCGGCTTCGATGCCGCCAAGCGCGCGCCCTACACCTACAACACCGCCCCGTTCCTCGCCAACAAGAAGTCGATCCAGCAGGGCTATGTCACCTCCGAGCCGTTCGCGGTCAAGAAGGAAGGCGGCTTCGTACCGAACCAGTTCCTGCTTGCCGACTATGGCTGGGATACCTACTCGACGACGATCGAAGTGATGCAGGACACGATCGACAAGAAGCCGGAGGTGGTCCAATGCTTCGTCGATGGCTCGGCCAAGGGCTGGTACAAATATCTCTACGGCGACAACAAGGCCGCCAACGACATGATCAAGAAAGACAATCCTGACATGAGCGACGAGCAGATTGCCTTCTCGATCGAGCAGATGAAGAAGTTCGGCCTTGCCGATTCAGGCGACACCGAAAAACTCGGCATCGGCGCCATGACTGACGCGCGCATCCAGAGCTTCTACGACAAGATGGTCAAGGCCAAGGTCACGCCAGCCGGCATCGACATCAAGAAGGCCTACACGCTGACCTTCGTCAACAAGGGCGTCGGGCTCGAGCTGAAGAAGTAGGCCGTTCCGGCATGATGCAGGAGAATGTGGCGCAAGCGCCAGCGAGCGCGTCGGATGTCGCTCCGACATTGCTGGCGCTGCGTGGCGTTGGCAAGGTCTTTTCCAACGGCGTGACGGCGCTCAGCGATGTCGATCTGACGATCCGGGAAGGCGATTTCCTCAGCCTGCTCGGACCGTCCGGTTGCGGCAAGTCGACGGCGCTACGGCTGATCGCCGGCCTGTCGACGCCGACCTCCGGCGTGCTCGACTGGCGCGGCGGCGGCTCGCTTGACCGCTCGAACATCGGCTTCGTCTTCCAGGAGCCGACGCTGCTGCCCTGGGCCAGCGTCTTCGACAATGTCTGGCTGCCGCTCAGGCTGAAAGGCGTTTCCCGCGCCAAGGCGGCGCCGGCGGTGACGGAAATGTTGGCGCGGGTTCACCTGACCGGCTTCGAAGACGCAGTGCCGCGCGAACTGTCCGGCGGCATGAAGATGCGCGTCTCGATCGCGCGCGCCATGGTGACGAAACCGCGTGTGCTGTTGATGGACGAGCCGTTCGCCGCGCTCGACGAGATCACCCGCTTCAAGCTCAACAACGATCTTCTGGAGTTGTGGCAGGACGAGCGCTTCACCGTCGTCTTCGTCACCCACAGCGTCTTCGAAAGCGTGTTTCTCTCCAACCGTGTCGTCGTCATGGCGGCGCGGCCGGGCAGGGTGTTCGACGAACTCGCAATCGAGGCAGCCTATCCGCGCGACGAGGCGTTTCGCACCTCGCCCGACTATGCGGCGTTGTGCCGGCAGGCCTCCGACGTGTTGGTCAAGGCCATCAATTCAACAGCAGGCACGCATCATGACGGCCATTGACGAGGGCGTCCTCAAACTGGACCCCGAGGAAGCGCGCCGCGTGCGCCAGGAGCGGCTCGAAGGGATTGGTCGCTGGGTGTTGCCGCTGGCGATCATGATCCTGGCGATCTGGCTATGGGATCGCATTTGCGTGTGGAATGAGATCCCGCAATACATCCTGCCGCGCCCCGGCGTGGTGCTGTGGACGCTCTACAACGATGCCGGCCTGCTGTTTTCCGCGCTGCTGGTGACCTTGCGCATCACCTTCCTCAGCCTGGCCTTGGCCGTCATCGGTGGTGTCGGACTGGCGGTGCTGTTCGCGCAATCGAAATGGGTCGAGATGTCGTTCTTCCCGTTCGCCATCGTTCTGCAGGTGACACCGATCGTGGCGATCTTTCCGCTGATCAACATCTATGTCGACAACCAGACGACGAAGCTTCTGCTCTGCGCCTGGATCGTCGCCTTCTTTCCGATCCTGTCCAACACCACGCTCGGCCTCAACTCGGTCGACCGCAACCTGCGCGACATGTTCAAGCTCAATGGCGCGACGCGCTGGCAGCAGTTGCGCTATCTCAGATTGCCGGCGGCGATGCCGTATTTCCTGGGCGGGTTGAAGATCGCCGGCGGCTTGTCGCTAATCGGCGCCGTGGTGGCCGAGTTCGTCGCCGGCGCCACCGGCCAGTCTTCGGGGCTTGCCTCACGCATCATCGAAGCCGGCTATCGGCTCAACGCGCCGCGGCTGTTCGCAGCGCTGTTCCTGATCTCGCTCACCGGCATCCTGATCTTCCTCGTGCTGTCGCTGATCTCCCATCTCATTCTAAGGCGCTGGCACGAAAGCGCGCTGAAGCAGGAGCGCTAGTTCCTTGGTACCGAACACAGGTTCCTACCGCCTCGCCAACGCCCGGCTTCACGCGTCCCTGACGCCGGGATTCACCGCTGCTTTCGACAGCGATGGCTTTGCGCTTGCGGACATCGCTGTCGCCGATGGCAAGATTTCCGCTATCGCCGCGCATGGCCGTGCAGCGGCGCCGGCGGGGGCTGTCGACCTCGCCGGCCGTATCATCCTGCCGTGCTTCGTCGACTGCCATACACATATCGACAAGGGCCATATCTGGCCGCGAAAACCCAATCCCGACGGTACCTTCATGGGCGCGCTGAATGCAACCGGCGCCGACCGCGCCGCGCGCTGGAGCGCCGAGGACGTGGCGCGGCGCATGGATTTCTCGCTGCGCTCAGCCTACGCGCATGGCACCAGGGCGCTGCGGACTCATCTCGACAGCGTCGCGCCGCAGGAGGAAATCTCCTGGCCGGTGTTCGAGACGATGCGCGAGACATGGCGCGGCCGCATCGAATTGCAGGGCGCCTGCCTGATCGGCATCGAGGGCGTACGCGACAAAAAATGGTTCGACAGGCTGGCAAAAAGGGTTGCCGCGGCCAAGGGTGTTCTCGGTGTCGTCACCTATATGGTGCCGGACCTGGAAGAGCTGCTCGACCATGTCTTCGCGCAAGCGATCGCGCATGGGCTCGATCTCGATTTCCATGCCGACGAGACCGACGACATCGCCGCGATCTCGCTGAAGAAGATCGCCGAGGCGGCACTGTGGAACGGCTTCGAGGGCAACATCCTCGTCGGCCATTGCTGCTCGCTGGCGCGCCAGCCCGACCTCGATGTGCTCGACACGCTGGACAAGGTGGCGAAGGCCGGGCTCGCAATCGTGTCGCTGCCGATGTGCAATCTCTATCTGCAGGACCGGCGCGCTGACCGCACCACGCCGCGCTGGCGCGGCGTGACGCTGCTGCACGAGATGAAGGCGCGGGGCATTCCGGTCGCCGTTGCTTCCGACAACACGCGCGACCCGTTCTATGCCTATGGCGATCTCGACATGCTGGAGGTCTACCGCATGGCGACGCGCATCCTGCATTTCGATCATCCGGTCGCCGATTGGCCGCAAGCGATCACCGCGACGCCCGCCAAGGTGATGCGGCTTGAGGGTTTCGGTATGCTTACCAATGGCGGTGATGCCGACTTCGTCGTGTTCAAGGGCAGGAGCTGGACGGAATTGCTGTCGCGGCCCGAATCGGATCGCATCGTCGTGCGCAGCGGGCGCGCGATCGACCGGCAATTGCCCGACTATGCCGAACTCGACGAGCTGATGGTGGAATGATGGATGTTTCGGCGCTCAAACGCGATCTCGACGGGCTGAAGCTCGACGACAATCCGGCCATCGTCCAGCAGAAGAGCCGCGACTTCTACTGGTACAGCCCGGTGCTGAAGCAGCAGCTCGATCATATCACCGGCGACCTGATCGTGACGCCGAAGAGCGAGGCCGAGCTGATCCGCGTGCTTGCGGCCTGCCACAAGCATGGCGTGCCGGTGACGCCGCGCGGCAGCGGCACGGGCAACTACGGCCAGGCCATGCCGCTCTCCGGCGGCGTGGTGCTCAATCTTGCCGAAATGAACGAGATCAAGTCGATCGCACCGGGGCGCGTGGTGACCGGACCGGGTGCGGTTCTGGCCGACATCGACAAGGCAACGCGGGCCCATTCCGGCCAGGAACTCCGGCTGTCGCCCTCCACCTACAACACGGCTTCGATCGGAGGCTTCATTGCCGGTGGCTCGGGCGGCGTTGGCTCGATCAATTTCGGCGGCCTGCGCGATTTCGGCAATGTGCTTCGCCTGCGCGTGGTGACCATGGAGGCCGAGCCGAAGGCGCTCGAACTCACCGGCGAGGATTTGCACAAAGTGACCCACGCCTATGGCACCAACGGCATCATCTCCGAAGTCGAGATGCCGCTGACATCAGCCTATGACTGGGTAGATGTCATCGTCGGCTTCGACGCCTTCATGGACGCGGCCCGCTATGGCAATGCGCTGGCTTGCCAGGACGGCATCCTGACCAAGCTGATCACGCCGATAGCGGCACCCGTGCCGCAGCTCTATTTCAAGCGGCACCAGAAGTTCCTCAGGGAAGGGCAGAGCATCTGCGTCGTCATGGTGGCACAGCATGGGCTGGACGCCTTCCTTGCCTTTACCCGCCGTACCGGTGGCGAGGTGATCTTCAATGCCGCCACAGCAACGCCGGAGGACAAGAAGGGCCTGCCGCCGGCCTATGAGCTGGCCTGGAACCACACTACGCTCAGGGCGCTGCGCGTCGACCCCTCGATCACCTATCTGCAATCGCTCTATCCCTTTCCCAACCAGCTGGCGCTGGTCGAGAAGATGGACGCAATGTTTCCTGGCGAGGTGTTCTCGCATCTCGAATTCGTGCGGCTGGACGGCAACATCACCTGCTTTGGCCTGCCGCTGGTCAAGTTCACCACCGAGGAACGGCTCGACGAGATCGTGCGCCTGCATGAGGAGAATGGCTGCCCGATCTTCAACCCGCACCGCTATACGCTGGAAGAGGGCGGCATGAAGCAGACCGACGCGGTGCAGCTTGCCTTCAAGCGCGAGACCGATCCGCAAGGCCTGCTCAACCCCGGCAAGATGATCGCCTGGGAAAACCCGGAGTACGACTACCGTTCGGGCCGGACATTCCTGTTCAAGGGGCTGCAAAAGGCAGGCTGATGAACATTCTCGTCCTCCACGCCCATCCGGTCGAGACCAGCTTCAACGCCGGCCTGCACCGGGTGATCGTCGAGCGGCTGACGGCAGCGGGCCATACGGTCGACGATTGCGACCTCTACGCCGAGGATTTTGATCCGCGACTGACGCGTCAGGAGCGGCTGGACTACCACAATCTGCGCGGCCCCGCTGACCCTGTGGCGCCCTATGTCGAGCGTCTGCTGCGGGCCGATGCGCTGGCGCTTTCCTATCCGGTCTGGAACTACGGCTTTCCGGCGATCCTTAAGGGCTTCTTCGATCGAGTCTTTCTGCCCGGCGTGTCGTTCAAGCTGGTCAACGGCAAGGTGCAGCCATCGCTGCACAACATAGTCAAGGTCGCTGCGGTGACCACCTATGGCGGCAGCCGGTTCCGCGCGATGCTGATGGGTGATCCACCGCGCAGACTGATCAAGCGCATGCTGCGCGCCACGGTAAAACCGGGCGCGCCGGTGAGCTATCTCGCGCATTACGCGATGAACCTGTCGACAATTGAGACGCGAACGGCCTTCATGACCAAGGTCGCGGCCAGCATGGACAGATTCTGATGCGCGCGCTGGTGGTCTACTGCCATCCGGTGCCTGAAAGCTTTTGCGCTTCAATCCGCGACACTGCCGTAGACGTGCTGAAGGCGCGGGGCTGGGAGGTGCGGCTGCTCGACCTCTATGCCGAGAAATTCGACCCGGTGATGGGTTGCGACGAGCGGCGTTCCTACAATGACCAGGCGCCGCAAGACCCGGCGCTGAAGCCGCATTTCGAGCTGCTCAACTGGGCCGAGGCGATCCTGTTCGTCTATCCGACCTGGTGGTACGGGTTGCCGGCGATGCTGAAGGGCTGGCTCGACCGGGTGTGGGCGACCGACGTCGCCTTCAAGCTGCCGGCGGGCAAGGGGCGGATCAAGTCGCTGATGACGCATGTGACCAAGGTCGGTGTTATCACCACCTGCGGTGCGCCGACCTGGTGGAGCGTCGTCGTCGGCCAGCCCGGACGCAAGACCCTGCTGCGCGGCATGCGGGCGCTGTGCGCGACGCGCTGCCGGACCTTCTTCCTGGCGCACTATCTGATGGATGCCTCGACGCCGGCGACGCGGGCCGCGTTTCTGCTCAAGGTGCGGGCGAAGCTGGAGCGGTTCTGAGGGATTAGCATCTTCTCCCCGTGAAACGGGGAGAAGGGTAAGACGCTACATCCTCGTCCGCTCCGACTTCGGATCATACATCGGCTTCAGCGATGCTTCCGCGGCGAAGCGTTCGCCGGCGATTTCGATCTCATAGGACGAACTCAGCACGTCAGCCTCACTCTCGCCCTGGCACGGCACATAGCCCAGCCCAACGGCGCCGCCGAGGTGATGACCGTAATTGCCCGAGGTTATCGGGCCGACAATCCTGCCGTCGCGCAGGATCGCCTCGTTGTGGAAGAGCAGGGGTTGCGGTTCCTTCAACCGGAACTGCAGCAGCCGGCGTGACAGGCCGGCCTCCTTCTTCCGCAGCACCGCATCGCGACCGATGAAGTCGCCCTTGGCCATCTTGACGGCAAAGCCGAGGCCGGCTTCCAGCACATTGTCCTCATCGGTGATGTCGTGGCCGAAATGCCGGAAGGCCTTTTCGATGCGGCAGGAATCCAGCGTGTGCAGGCCGCAGAGCTTCAGGCCGACATCAGAACCCGCCTCGTCGATCGCCTCGAAGACATGAGCTGCCTGGTCGGTCGAGACGTAGAGTTCCCAGCCGAGTTCTCCGACATAGGTGACGCGATGGGCGCGGGCCAGGCCCATGCCGATCTCGATCTCCTGGAACGTCCCAAACGGGTTGGCTTCGTTGGAGAAATCATTCGGGCTGACCTTCTGGATCAGCTTTCGTGAGTCCGGCCCCATCAGGCAAAGCACGGCTTCAGCGGCGGTGACATCGGTGACGACCACGAACTCGTCGGTCAGATGCTTGCGCAGCCAGGCGAGGTCTCGCTGCAGCGTCGCGCCGGGAACGACAAGGAAGAAAGCCGTTTCCGACAGCCGCGAGACGGTGAGGTCGCTTTCGATGCCGCCGCGCTGGTTGAGCATCTGCGTGTAGACGATCTTGCCCGGCGCCACGTCCATATCGTTGGAGCAGAGCTTTTGCAGGTAGGCGCAGGCATCGCGGCCCTCGACACGGATCTTGCCGAACGAGGTCATGTCGAAAAGACCGACCTTGTTCCTGACCGCCAGATGTTCCTCGCGCTGGTTGTCGAACCAGTTCTGCCGTTTCCAGGAATAGCGGTATTCGCGCTCCTGACCGTCACGGGCGAACCAGTTGGCACGCTCCCATCCGGCGACTTCGCCAAAGACGGCGCCACGCGCCTTCAGATGTTCATGCAGGGGCGAGCGGCGGACATCGCGCGATGTCGCCATCTGCCGATAGGGGAAATGGTCGGCGTAGAGCAGGCCGAGCGTTTCGGAGACGCGCTCCTTCAAATAGCGGCGGTTCTTCTGGAACGGCTGGGCGCGGCGAATGTCGACTTCCCACAGATCAAAGGGTGCTTCGCCATCGTTGATCCACTGCGCCAGCGCCATGCCGGCGCCACCGGAGGAGACGATGCCGATCGAGTTGTAGCCGGTCGCCATCCAGTAG
This sequence comes from Mesorhizobium sp. CNPSo 4670, assembly GCF_057784235.1. Taxonomy (NCBI): domain Bacteria; kingdom Pseudomonadati; phylum Pseudomonadota; class Alphaproteobacteria; order Hyphomicrobiales; family Phyllobacteriaceae; genus Mesorhizobium; species Mesorhizobium sp. CNPSo 4670. The sequence continues at coordinate 405,756 of NZ_JBWJFQ010000004.1, forward strand.
CCGGACAGCTCCGGCGCCTCGCCGAGATAGTAGCGGTCGTCGGGGGTGAAGCTCTCGGGACCGTTGAAGAAGGTGTGGATGCCGGCGGTCGCCAGCATCGGCATGCGGTTGACGCCCATTTCAAGGATCGGCTCGAAATGGTCCATGTCTTCGGGCAACTGGTCGAAGCAGAAATCCTCACGGATGCCGTCCATGCCCCAGGGCTTGGCCACCGGCTCGAAGGCGCCGAGCATCATCTTGCCGGCGTCTTCCTTGTAGTAGGCGCACTCGTCCGGCACGCGCAGCACCGGCAGACGGGTGAGGCCTGGGATCGGCTCGGTGACGAGGTAAAAATGTTCGCAGGCGTGCAACGGGATGGTGACGCCGTTCTGGGCGCCAAGCTCACGCGCCCACATGCCGGCGCAGTTGACGACGATGTCGGCCTCGATGGTGCCCTGTTCTTCGCCTTGCGCCCAGGACACGCCGGTGACGCGACCGGCCTTGGTATGGACCTTGGTCACCTTCACATTCTCGACGATGGTGGCGCCGCGCTGGCGCGCGCCCTTGGCCAGTGCCATGGCGATGTTGGCTGGGTCGCACTGGCCGTCGAGCGGCAGATGCACGGCGCCGACGACGTCGGACACATTGAGATGCGGGTATATCTCCTTGACTTCATTCGGCGAAATCTCCCGCACGTCGACATCGAACGCGCGGGCGAGAGACGCCTGCCTATAAATCTCGTGCTTGCGCTCCTCGGTTAGTGCCACCGTGATCGAGCCGACCTGCCGCATGCCGGTGCCAACCTCGGTCTCGGCCTCCAGCTTGACGTAGAGGTCGGCTGAATATTTCGCCAGCCGCGTCATGTTCTGCGAGCCGCGCAACTGGCCGATCAGGCCGGCGGCGTGCCAGGTCGTGCCCGACGTCAGTTGCTTGCGCTCCAGGAGCACGATGTCGGTCCAGCCGAGCTTGGCCAGATGATAGGCGACCGAACAGCCGGAGACGCCGCCGCCGATGATGACAGCCCTTGCCTTGGTGGGGATGGCCTTGGCGGTCATGCGGCCTCGCGGCGATAGCTGGAAGCAAAACGGCGCAGCCGAAGCGCTGCTTCCTGCAGCACGGGCTCCGGCTGGCAGAGGCTGATGCGGATGTGGCCGGCGGCGGCCTCGCCGAAGCTGGAGCCGGGCATCACGCCGACCTTTTCCTTGTCGAGCAAGGCCCAGGCGAATTTCTCGTCGTCGGGTTCGACGGCCGATACGTCGAGCATGACGTACATGCCGCCTTCAGAACCGCGCACGGTGACATCGTTCATGCCACGCACGGCGTCGAGGAAGACGGCGCGCCGCGCCGCGTAGCGTTTGGCGATCTCCTTGACGCCATAACGGTTCTCGAGCGCCTCAGCGCAGGCGATCGAGATGAAGGCCGGCAGGCCGTAGGTCGTCACCAGATTGAGGTTGGTCAGCAGCGAGATCATTTCGCTGGGGCCTGTCAGCCAGCCCATGCGCCAGCCGGTCATGCCGTGGCTCTTCGACATCGAATTGATGACCAGGGTGCGCTCGGCCATGCCGGGCAGCGAGCGCGGCGAGACGTGCTCGCCGCCGCCCAGTGTCCAGTAGACCTCGTCCGACAGCAGCCAGAGGTCGTGCTCCCTGCAGATCTCAGCCAGCTGTTCCAGCCGCTCCCGCGAATAGACCGCACCGGTCGGGTTGTTCGGCGTGTTGATCAGAATGGCGCGCGTGTTCGGCCGAAGTGCTGCGCGGATCATGTCGGCGTGCGGCTGGAAGCCATCCTCGGCCGGTGTCTCGACCACGGTGAAACTGGCACCGGCGGCGCTGAACGTGTTGGGATAGGTGGCGTAGTAGGGCGCCACCACGATGGCATGGTCGCCCTGGTCGAGCACAGCCTGCACGGCGGCGTAGAGTGCGGCCTGGCCGCCCGACGTGGCGATGACCTGATCCGGCGTCGTCTCGACGCCGGTACAGGCGCTCGAGGCTGCCGCCATTGCCTTGCGCAGGCGTGGCAGGCCGGGAAGCGGGGTGTAGTGATGATTGCTGCCGCGAACCGCTGTCACACAGGCTTCGATCGCTTCCGAAGGCGTGTCGAAATCATGGTCGCCGACCGACAGCATGATGATGTCTTCGCCGGCCGCCCTGCGGGCCCAAGCGGCCGAATGGACTTCCCATCCGTCTTTGCCCGAAGGCACGATGCCGGAAATGCGCGATGATGGTCTAGGCATGTATATCTCCCGAAATTTCATAGCCGGCCTGTTCGAGCCGGTCGCGCAGAGCGGCGATATGCGCCGGTCCGACTTCGCAGCAGCCGCCGACAATGTTCGCGCCGGCCTGCACCCAGCCGATCGCCTGGTCGGCATAGGCGTCCGGACCGAGGTCGTGGCGAGCGTGCAGCACATCCACCGTGCCGCCGTGCTTGAGCGCTTCGACCGAGGTGAAGCCGTTGGCATAGCCGCCGACCAGGCCGCCGAGATCGATCAGCTCGGGCAGCGCCGCACTGACTGCTTCGGGCCGGCAACAATTGACCAGCCGCGCCGCCACAGGCAGGCCGTCTAGAGCGCCTGCCGCCGCGGCTATTGCCTCGCCACTGCGCAGGCGTGGCTTGCCATGATCGGCCAACGTCCACGAAACCCACACCGGCTTGCCGCTTTCCGACGCCGCGGTGACGGCCGCACGCGCTTCCTCGGTGGACGCCATGGTCTCGCACAGGAACAGGTCGACGCCATCAGCCTGCTCGGCAACGATGCGGCGGTAGATGTCGAGCGTATCCTCGAATGAAATGGTCAGCGCATCGGCATAGCTGCCGAAAAGCGGCGACAGGCAGCCGGCGATGGTTGCCTTGCCGGCCTGGTCGCAGGCTTGCCTTGCAAGCTCGATGCCGCGCTTCTGCAATGGCTTGAAGAGGTCTTCCGCGCCTTCGCGCGCCAGGCGTTCGGGTGTCGCCGAATAGGTGTTTATGGTGATGACGCGGGCGCCGGCACGGATAAATTCCGCGTGCAGGTCGCGCACCAGGTCCGGCTCGTCGATCAGCACCCTGGCCGACCATAGCGGCGTCGGCTCGGATTTGCTGCGGCGGACCAGTTCCTGGCCCATGCCGCCATCCGTGAGGATGATTTTCTTCACGTGCGCAACCTCTCGTTCTTCGGATCCCACAAAGGCTCATCCTTCTGCACGACCGCCTGAAAACGGTCGCCGAAGATTTCGACCTCGATTGCTGTTCCCGGTTCCGCCAGATCGGCGCGCAGCATGCCGAGCGCGATCGATTTGTCGACCCGATGACCCCAGCCGCCTGACGTCGTTTCGCCGACGATCTGGCCGTCATGCCACAGCGTCGACATGTAGGGCGCGTCGCAATCACTGGGGTTCTCGACGACCAGCGTGACGAAACGCTTCTTCACGCCTTGTTGCTTCTCGTTCTGCAGCGCCGCTTTGCCGCGGAAGTCGGGCTTGTCCCATTTGACGAAGCGCTGAAGCCCGCCCTGGAGGATCGAATAGTCGGTCGACAGGTCGCCCTTCCAGGTGCGGTAGCCCTTTTCGAGCCGGAGCGAATCCAGCGCGTACATGCCGAATGGCCTCAGGCCATGCAGCTGTCCGGCCGCGCAGATGGCGTCAAAGATGGCTGCGGTGTCGTCGACCCTGGTGTGGATTTCCCAGCCGAGTTCGCCGGCGAACGAGACGCGCACCAGCTTCGCCCAGCGGCCGGCGATCTTCGTCTCCTGATGTGTCAGCCACGGCAGAGCAAGGTCGGCGCTGCAGACATCGGCGAGGACTTTTCGCGAGTTCGGCCCGGCCAGGATCTGGGTGGAAAATTCCTCGGTGCGGTCGATCAGCCTGAACGGCGCGTCCTTGGGCATCTTCGATTTCAGCCATTCGAAATCATGCCATTGCGCGACCGCCGCGGTGATCAGCGTCATCAGGTTCTCATCATGGCGCACGACCGACATTTCGGTGACGATGCGGCCCTTGTCGTCGGCGAAATAGACGAGGCCGATGCGGCCGGGCTTCGGCACCAGCCCGGTGACCTGCAGGCTCAACCATTCGGCAGCACCCGGGCCGTCGAGGTTGAAGCGCGAGAAGCCCGGCAGGTCGAGGATGCCGGCCGCGTCGCGGACGGCCAGGCATTCCTCGCGGACGCGATTGTGCCACGGCCCTTCGCGACGGAAGGTCAGCGTCGCTTCCTCGGAGATGTCGTCGCCGTCTTTTGCGTACCAGGTGGCGCGTTCCCAGCCATTATAGGCATCGAAGCGGGCACCGAGCGCCTTGATGCGATCGTGGATCGGCGACAGCTTGCGATCACGGCCTTCCGGCCAGGCATGGCGCGGGAACTGGATGGCGTATTCGTTGCCGTAGATCTCCATGCCCTTGGCGACGCAATAGTCCGGCGCGGCGGCAAAGGAGGTGAAGCGGCGCGGATCGCACGACCACATGTCCCATTCGGTCTGGCCCTCTGTCACCCATTCGGCCAGCACCTTGCCGGCGCCGCCGCCCTGGGCGATGCCGAAGGTGAAGACGCACGCCTCGAAGGCTTTGGGAACGCCGGGCATCGGCCCGATCAGCGGATTGCCGTCCGGCGTATAGGGGATCGGACCGTTGATGACCTTGGACAGGCCGGCGGCGCCCAAGATCGGCACGCGGGCGACGGCATCGGCCAGATAATGTTCCAGCCGGTCGAGGTCGTCGGGGAACAACTGGAAGGAAAAGTCCTCCGGCATCGGATCGTTGTGGGTCGCCCAATGCGCGCGGCAGTTGCGCTCATAGGGACCGAGATTCATGCCGTTCTTTTCCTGGCGCAGATAGTAGGAGGTGTCGACGTCGCGCAGCAGCGGCAGTTTCTTGCCCTGTTCCTTCGACCATGCCGCCAGCTCGGGGATTTCCTCGAACAATATGTACTGATGGCTCATCACCATCATCGGCAGCTCGCGGCCGAACATCTTGCCGACTTCGGCGGCGCGGTAGCCGGCGGCATTGATGACGATCTCGCAGCGGATTTCGCCTTGCGCGGTCTCGACCACCCATTCGTCATTCTCGCGGCGCACGCCGGTGACCGGGCAGAAGCGGATGATCCTGGCGCCCATGTCGCGCGCGCCCTTAGCCAGCGCCTGGGTCAACTGCGCCGGATCGATGTCGCCGTCGCTCGGATCGTAGAGTGCGCCTTTCAGGTCATGCGTCTCGATGAACGGGTAGCGGCGTTTGATCTCGTCGACGCCAACGATGTCGATGTCCATGCCCTGATAGCGGCCCATGCCCTTGGCGCGCTGGAACTCCTGCATGCGCTCTTTCGTATGGGCAAGGCGCAGCGACCCAGTGACGTGGTAGTTCATGGGATAGTCGACCGCTTCGGCCAGCCCGCGGTAAAGCTCGGTCGAATAGCGCTGCATGTTCATCAGCGACCAGGACGAGGAGAAGGTCGGCACATTGCCGGCAGCATGCCAGGTCGAGCCGGAGGTCAGCTCATTCTTTTCGAGCAGCACGCAGTCGGTCCAACCCGCCTTGGCGAGATGATAGAGCGCGGACGTGCCGACGGCACCCCCTCCGATGATCACCACGCGTGCCGTGCTCGGCAAACCCGCCATGTTCTTCTCCCTGACAAACCCAAAGCGCGTTGCGCTTTCCATTTTTGTTTTTGATGCCTGTCGTTGTCCCAAACCGCTGCACGCTTTTGGGCGACATGCATTCAATAGACTGGCGGCGCAACCACCCAGATGACAACCGCCGGCTCGGTACCCGGATTGCGCCAGCGGTAGGGCTTGCCATCGAAGCGAAAGGAGTCGCCTTCGCCTAGCCGATGCCAGACGCCCGATATCTCGATGTCGAACAGTCCCGACGCGACGTATCCGGCCTCCTCGGTCGGCCGGCGCGCCTCGGTCTTCAGCTCCGCGCCCGGCGCGAAGACCGAACGCACCATCTCGAAGCTACCGCCGAGATCGGGCGACAGAAGCTCCTCCACCAGGCCGGATTCGCTTGTGCCAAGCGTGCGGCGCCTGCCGGCACGCACAACCACGCCACGCTCGCTTTCGACAGGCACCTCATGGCTGAAGAACAGGCTGATCGGCACGCCGAACAGTTCAGCGAAGGCTCTGAGGTCGCTGAGCGATGGCGTCGAGAGGCCACGTTCGACCTGGCTGACCCAGCCGACCGAACGGCCAAGCTTCAGGCCGATCTCGGCAAGCGTCAGCCCGCGCGCCTTGCGCAGCGCCCTGATATCGCCGGCCAGAACGCGTTCGTCAGGTCCCTGCAATGTTCGTGCGATAGGTGAAGGCAAAACGCTCACTTCATGAAAATTTGCATCCGAATTTCATGAGAAATCAAGCTCATGAAAAAATCAAGTGGATTTTCACAGATGCTCAAGATTTGCTTGCAGGATTTTGGCGGTTCATGCAAAGGCTCGGGCACGAACGGCGAGTGGGGACGTCTGGTCGAGACGAGGGTTAAAGGACGGCCCATGCTTGAAAAGAACACCCGAATTGCGGACGAGGCCGAGATTGTCGACGAGGCGATCCTGTCGCGCCGCTCGGTGCGCGCATTCCTGCCCGACATGGTCGACGACGACACCATCCGCGCCATTCTGTCGGTTGCGGCGCGCGCTCCATCCGGCACCAACATGCAGCCGTGGAAGGTCTACGTCACCAAGGGCGAGACCAAGCAGCAGATCACCGACGCCATCCTCAACTCGGGCATCCGCGCCGAAAAGGCAGATTGGGACGAGTACCGCTACTATCCGACCCAGTTCTTCGAGCCCTATCTGACCCGACGGCGCGCCAACGGCTTCGGGCTCTATGGCGCGCTCGGCATCGGTCGCCGCGAGGTCGACAAGATGCGCGCCCAGCACGACCGCAACTTCGTCTTCTTCGACGCGCCGGTCGGCATGATCTTCACCATCGACCGTCGGCTCAACCAGGGTTCATGGATCGACTACGGCATGTTCCTGCAAAACATCATGGTCGCGGCGCGGGGCAGGGGTTTGCACACTTGCCCCCAAGCGGCGTTCGCCCCCTATCACCGGCAGATCAGGCCGGTGCTCAATATTCCCGACGAGGAGATCGTCGTCTGCGGCATGGCGCTTGGCCATGAGGACATTTCCAAACCCGAAAACGCCTTCCGCACTGACCGCGTACCGCTGGAAGAGTGGGTGACGTTCAGCGAGTAAGCCGGCCGCCTTGGCCAGAACCGGCCAACTGGGCGTCGAGCACTATTCCGTGTTCATCTGCGCGCCGTGGCCGCTGACATGGGCGCCGTCCTGCGGCGTCAGCTTGAGATAGGCGAGCAGCGCGCACAGCGTGATGACGCCCTCGATCACGAACAGGATCCGAAAATCGTTGGCGATCGCCGGACCGCCGCCGGCGAGAAACGACAGTGCCGCGGCGGCGAGGCCGACGCTGATCGCCACGGCCAGCTGCCACAGGATGTAATAGAGCGCGCTGAAGCGGGCGAGTTGCTCGGGTGCGATGTCGGAATAGGCGAGGTTGCCGGTCGACGCCCATTGCGCGGAGCGGAAGACGCCGAAGACGAAGATGTAGGCAAGCACGATCCACACCGGTGTGGTTGCCTGCATCAAGGCAAATCCACCGACCATGGCGGCGACGATCGGCGTGTTGCAGACCAGCACGCGGCGGAAGCCGAAACGGTTGAGGACACGCGGCATGAAGAAGCGCATGGCCACCGAACCGACCGCGGCTACGAAAGTCAGCGATCCCGCCTGCACCGCGCTCATGCCGAAGCCGAGCTGGAACATCAGAGGCAGCAGGAAGACGACCGAGCTGAGGCCGATCGTGTCCAGGCCGCCGCCGGTCAGGAACGAGATGCGGAAGGTGCGGATGCGAAGGAGCTTGAGATCGAGCAGCGGATTGCGCACGCGCAGGCAGTAGAACGAGGCAATGGTCAGGATGACGAGCGCGAGCGCCAGTTCACCGGCGATGACGCTGCCGGCAGCGTCCTTGGCGGCAAGCGAGTCCATGCCGAACACCAGCAGCACCATGCCGCTGCCGACCAGCAGAAAGCCCGGAAAATCGAACGGCGTGCGCACCGGCTTGGTCACTGTCGGAAACAGCGAGGCGGCAAGGAGAGCCGCTGCCAGGGCGAATGGCACGTTGATGAAGAAGATCCAGCGCCAGGAAATGTAGGTGGTCAGCGCGCCACCGACGAGCGGGCCAACCAGCGGCCCGGACTGGCCGGCCAGCGAGATGTACATGTTGATCTTCAGCGTGCGGCTGCGCGGAAAGGTCTGCAGGATGACGACCTGGCCGAGCGTGCCCATCAGCGCGCCGCCGAACCCTTGCAGCGCGCGGGCGCCGACCAGCATCCAGATGTTGTCGGACAACCCGCACAAGGCCGATGCGGTGGCGAACACAAGCAAGGCAAAGCAATAGACATTGCGCAGGCCGAAGCGGTCGGCGGCCCAGCCGCCAAGCGGCATCGAGATGATCAGGCTGGCGACATAGACGGTGATCAACAGGCCGAGCTGGCTGGGCGGGCGACCGAGGCTTTCGCCGATACCGGGCAGCGCCGTCACCACGACATTCTGGTCGAGGCTGGTCATGAAGACGCCGCAGGCAACCGTCAGTGGCAGCAGGAGCAAGGCTCTGGCCGACACATCGGCGCGATCGGTGGCGCCGGCGGATATTTCTGCGGTCATGGGGATGTTCGAACCAAACGAATGTGCCGAGCCTGAGACGGGTTTTTGATACCCCTTGGGCCGGTCTGGCGGCCACGTTTCCCATCATGGCCGCCCGCGGCGCGATTCTCTAGCGGCAGAACCGGCTGGCCTTGATGCCAGAAGCCGTGGCGATGCGGCCGGCCGGCGCCGCCTATTGCACCTCGTAGCCGACTTCCTCGCTGGCATGGCAGAGCGCCTTCCAGAACGAGCGTGCGAACGAGCGGAAGACATAGATGTCGAACTGGTCGGAGCCGGTGCGCTGGATCTGGGCGAAGACATCGTGATGGGTGGTCGAGCGGCCGGCGCCGACCGGAAAGGCCGGCAGTGCGAAGTCGATGGCGAAGAATTTCGCCTGCACCCATTCGGCCTTCGGCCCGGCGATGCGAATGGCGGTGCGACCATGCGAAAGGTCGGTCACCGTGCCGATGGCCGGGGTGACCACCTTGGCAAAGGCGTCGGCCAGGCCTTCGGCTTCATCGGCAACGGTGAATTTTCCCGGTGCGAAGCCGAAGACCGACTTCACACCGTCGCTCAGGCCGCCGCCTGCGCCATCGGGCAGCGCAAGCCCGGTGACGGTGCGAATGGCGGCGATCAGCTTCTTCTCCTCGCCCGGCCAGGCTGCCAGCTGCACGATCGAGCCGGTCCCGGTCTCGGTCAGGATGATCTCGACGCCGTGTTCGAAATTGCCATGCGAGCCAATGTGAAACTCCGGCTCGAGCGGTGATTGACGCTCAACCATGCATGCGGCTCCCGTCCGGATCGAAGAAGTGGTTGGAGACGATCTCGACCGGCCCGAACCGGTTGCGCAACGGATCGGAGACATTGGCGCGCGTGCCGTGCCTTGCCTTGCCGCCCTTGACCAGCGCCAGCGCAATGTGTTTGCCGAGCGCCGGCGAATAACAGCAGGCGGTGATGTGGCCGATCGAGCCGTGCGGATTGGCCTCGTCGACTTGCTCGACGATGTGTGCGCCGCCATTGAGCGGCCGGTTGTCGAGCGCGATCAGGCCTACCAGTTCCAGCCTGTCAGCCGCGATCAGGCCCTCGCGGTCCATCATCGCCGAGCCGATGAATGGCTTCTTCTTCGACAGCATCCAGTCGAGATGCAGGTCGCGCGCCGTGGTGCGGCCGTCGATCTCGGCACCGGTGACATGGCCTTTCTCGATGCGCATAGTGCCCAGCGCCTCGAGCCCGTAGGTGACCAGCCCGAACGGCTTGCCGGCCTCGATTAGCGCTTCCCAGACATGGGTGCCGTAGCCGGCACCGGAATAGACCTCGAAGGCCATTTCACCGGAGAAAGACAGCCGGCAAATCATCACCGGTACACCCGATATCTCGCCGCGCACGATGCCCATGAAGGGCAAGGTGGCGTTGTCGACCGATGTGCCGGTGACACACGCAGCGAGGATCTGTCTTGCCTTCGGTCCGCCGATCGCGGCGCCCGCCCATTCGTCGGTAACAGAGGTGACGTGGACCTTGAGCTCCGGCCAGATCACGTCGAGGAAATATTCCAGATGCTGCATCACCTTGCCGGCGTTGGCCGTGGTGGTGGTCATCAGGAAATCCTGCTCGCCAAGCCGCCAGGTGGTGCCGTCGTCGAAGGCGAGGCCGTCCTCGCGCAGCATCAGCCCGTAGCGCGCCTTGCCGACGACCAGCGTCGAAAACATGTTGGTGTAGACGCGGTCGAGGAATGCGGCGGCGTCGGGTCCTTGCACGGCGATCTTGCCCAGTGTCGAGACATCGACGATGCCGGCGCTGTGACGCGCCGCCTTGGCTTCGCGCACATAGGCCTGCTCGACCGTCTCTCCGGCATGGCCGTAGATCATCGGACGGTACCAGAGGCCGGCCGAATACATGGTCGCGCCATTGGCGAGATGCCAGTCATGCATCGGCGTCAGCCGCTCGGGTTTCAGGTCGCCGAAGCGTTCCGCCGCCAGCGAGCCGATCGACACCGGCGTAAAGGGTGGGCGGAAGCGCGTCGTGCCGACTTCGGGGATCGGCTTGCCCAGCGCCTCGGCCATGATGGCAAGGCCCGGAACATTGGAGCTCTTGCCCTGGTCGGTCGCCATGCCGAGCGTGGTGTAGCGCTTCAGGTGCTCGACCGAGACAAAGCCCTCGCGGTGTGCCAGCCGCACATCCTCCGCAGTGACGTCGTGCTGGAAATCGACAAAGCTCTTGCCTTTGGCCCTGATCTCGAACACCGGCGCCGGATCGGGATCGCCAGGAACGGCTTCGACAGTGGGCAACGCCGCTGGCGTGCTGGTTCCACCGGCCGCGGCAAGGCCAGCGGCGCGGCCTTCGGCGATGGCTTCGGTGGTGGAAAAACTGCCGGTGAAGGCGCCGGCGCCGATCCAATGCTGAGTTGGCCATTGCTGCGTCGGCTTCGGCGGCAGGAAAGCCTGCCGCGCGGCGTTCCATTCCGCCTTGGCGCCGGCCTGGCTGGCCAGATGGATGGTCGGCGACCAGCCGCCCGACATCAGCAGGCAATCGGCATGGATGCTGCGGGCGTCGCCGGTGAGCGAGCCGTTGGCCATATCGAAGCGTTGCAGCTTAAGGCCGGACAGCGCCTTGCCGCCCTCGGTGGCGACGACGGCATGGCCGGCGAAGATCTCGGCCTCGGCCTCCGTGGCCAGCTTGCGCATTTCTGCTGAAGGCTCTGGCCGGACGTCGGCAATGGCGACGACCGCGGCACCCGCCTTCTTCAAGGCGACGGCCGCTCGGTAGGCACTGTCATTGTTGGTGAACAGCGCGATCCGTTCGCCCGGCAAGACGCCGAACTCGTTGGCGTAGCGCTCGGCGGCATGCGCCAGCATCACGCCCGGCCTGTCGTTGCCCGGGAACACCAGCGGCCGCTCGAAGGCGCCGGTGGCGAGCACCACGGAGCGGGCGCGGATCGCCCAATAGCGATGGCGCGGCTCGCCCTTGCCGGGCTGCTCCTTGTGGTCGCTGACCCTTTCGAGCGCGGCAAGGGTGTTGTTGTCGTAATAGCCCCAGACCGTGGTGCGCGGCAAAAGCCGGACATTGTCGCGGCCTTCGAGCTGGGCGACGGTGCGGCGGGCCCAGTCGGCGGCCGGTGCGCCATCGATGGTTTCGCCTGACCAGTTGGCAGCGCCGCCGAAACGCGGCTCGAGATCGGCCAGCATGACGCGGGCGCCCTGATCGGCAGCGGCCTTGGCGGCCATCAGCCCGGCCGGACCGGAGCCGACCACCAGCACGTCGCAAAAGGCGTTCATGCGCTCGTAGCGGGCCGGGTCCTTCGCCGATCCGGCGCTGCCGAGACCGGCGGCGCGGCGGATGAAATGTTCGCAGAACATCCAGAAGCGCGTGCCCTTGAGCGGACCGATCACCGGCCCCATGAAGGTCTTGTAGTAGAAGCCGGCCGACAGGATCTTGCCGCCAAGCTGGTTGACGGCGTTGACGTCCCAGGCAAGCGAGGGAAAGCGGTTCTGGCTGATGACGACCAGCCCGTCATGGATCTCGACCATGGTCGCCGGAATGTTGGGCTCGCGAACCTCGCCCTTCAGCACCGTCACCAGCGCGTTGGGCTCCTCGACGCCTGCGGTGAGCAGGCCGCGCGGGCGGTGATATTTGAATGAACGCCCGTAAAGGGTGACGCCCCTGGCCAGCAGCGCCGACGCCAGCGTGTCGCCGGCATGGCCGGTATAGGCCGCTCCGTCGAAGGTGAAGCGGACGGTTTTCAGCCGGTCGATGCGGCCGCCGGTGTCGGTGCGGCGCGGGCTCATGACTTGTCCTCCGCCTTGCGGCGCGCGGTCGAGGTGTGAGCGCCGCGCATGAAGGCGACGCTCAAAATCTCATGTGTCAGCGTGTTGCGCACGACCCTCAGATGCGCGCGGCAACCGCCGGAATGCTGCCAGATTTCGTTGTGGTCACCGGCCGGGTTCAGCCGGTCGTAGACATAGGCGTTCCATGCCTCGAAATTCTGCGAGGCGGGGTCGGGACGCTCGCGGTTGCCGTCACCTTGATAGGTGAACTCGATGACGTCGCGCGGGCCGCAATATGGACAGGTGATCAACATAGGACTTTACCTAATGCAGCCGCGGGTTTGCACCCTGGCCCTTGTCGTCGATCACCAGGCCGCGGTGGAAGCGGTCGAGCGTGAAGGGGGCGTTGAAGTCGTGCGGCTGATCCTTGGCGATGGTCCAGGCAAAGCACCAGCCCGAGGCCGGCGTCGCCTTGAAGCCGCCATAGCACCAGCCGCAGTTGAGATACATGCCGGGCAGGGGGCCGGTGGTGATGATCGGCGAGCCGTCCATCGACATATCGCAGACGCCGCCCCAGGAGCGCAGCATGCGCACGCGGGCAAGGCCCGGAAACAGCGCCAGCATCTCGCTCATCACCTCGTCGACGATAGGCAGGTTGCCGCGCTGGGCATAGCTGTTGTAGCCGTCGATGTCGCCGCCATAGATGAGGCCGCCCTTGTCCGACTGCGACATGTAGAAATGGCCCATGCCGAAGGTGACCACGGTGTCGATGAAGGGTTTTAGCGATTCGGTGACGAAGGCCTGCAGCACGTGGCTTTCGATCGGCATCGTCTCGACGCCGGCCAACTGCATGACGCGCCCGGTGCTGCCGGCGACCGCTACGGCCACCTTCCTGGCGCGGATGTCGCCGCGCGAAGTCGTGACGCCGGTGACGCGGTCGCCGTCGCGCAGGAAGCCGGTGACCTCGCAATTCTCGATGATGTCAACGCCGCGCCGGTCGGCGCCACGCGCATAGCCCCAGGCCACCGCATCGTGGCGGGCGGTGCCGGCGCGCCGCTGCATCAGGCCGCCGACCACCGGGAAGCGTGCGCTGTCGGAGATATCGAGCGCCGGGATCAGGCGTTTGATCTGCGCTGGCGTCATCAATTCAGCATCGACGCCGAGATGGCGCATGGCGTTGCCGCGCCGTGCATAATCGTCGAACTGGGCCGGCGTGTGGGCCAGGTTCAGGCAGCCGCGCTGGGAGAACATGACATTGTAATTGAGGTCGTGCGACAGGTTCTCCCACATCTTCATCGAATGCTCGTAGAAGCGGGTGTTGGCGGGCAGCAGATAGTTCGAGCGCACGGCCGTCGTGTTGCGGCCGACATTGCCGGAGCCGAGCCACCCCTTTTCCAGCACCGCGACATTGGTGATGCCGTGTTCCTTGGCGAGATAGTAGGCGGTTGCCAGCCCGTGGCCTCCGCCACCGATGACGATGACATCATAGGACGCCTTCGGATCCGGCTTGCGCCAGGCCGGTTTCCAGTCCTTGTTTCCCTTGAGCGCGTTCGCGAGCAGCGAAAAGGCCGAGTACTCTGCCATCATTGTCATCCGGTTCGGGCGATGCGGCAGACTATAGAGCAGGCCGCATCCGCAAAGCCAATATTGCGCCATCGCCTTTCGACTGGCCGACGCCCGCGATCGGATGAGTCGAGCGTTCGGATGCGACGGCTTGCCCCATGATATGGCCGTCTTTATCAATGACAGGCTTTTTAGATGCCTTTGCCGCTCGTGAGTCGCCAACAAATCATGCTTTTCCGGTTGCTTCGCCTCATTTTGATCCTAGCGCTTGTCGTCTCGGCGCCGCCTTCGTTTAACGCGATGGCGCAAGCGCTCGGTCAGGGCGCTGCCGGATTGATCACCGATCAGCAGAAAGTCATCCAGGGCCTGACGGCCAAGACTGACGACCTCGAGAAGAAAATACAGCAGGACGGTGAGGACGATGCCTCACTTGTCGATATTCGTCTGCAACTGGAGGACGTGTCGCGTGCGGCACTTACCAGTGCGCTGGCGTTTCGTTCGCGCCTCACCGACATCAACAATCGGATCGAGGTGCTGGGCCCGCCACCCGCGGCGGGGCAGCCGCAGGAGCCCGACATAGTGACAGGCGAACGCCAGGCGTTGGCGTCGGAAAAGGCCGAGATCAACGCAGTCGTCGCCAGCGCGCAGAACCTGTCGATCCGCATCAGCGGGCTGGTCGACAAGATCGGCAACATGCGCAGCGCGCTGTTCCGCAACCTTTTGACCAAGCGCTACGTGCTGTCCGATGCCCTGAGCCCTGAGGTCTTCTCCGACGCCCATGACGAATACGCCAACCTGTACAAGGCGGTGTCGTCCTGGCTGATCTTCGCTTTCAAGTTCAAGTTCAAGGCCATCCTGGCAGCGACCTTCGTGGCGCTCGGACTGGCGCTGGTGCTGCTGGTCGGGGGCAGGCGGCTGTTCGGGCGGGTCTTCGAAGCCGACCCGACGGTCGAGGAACCGTCCTATCTCAGCCGTCTGTCGGTGGCGTTCTGGTCGACTTTGCTGCCGTCACTGGCGGTCAGCGTATTCCTGGCCTCCACGGTGTTCTTATTTAACTATTACAATGTGTTGCGTGGCGACATCGGGGTCTTCCTGAACGCGCTGGCGGCTGTCATCGCTGTGGTGTTCGGCGTCAACCGGCTGACCAATGCGGCGCTCGAGCCGCGGCTGCCGAACTGGCGGCTCATTCCCGTCGAAACCGGCCCGGCGCGCTGGCTGGTGCGGCTGACGACCGCCATGGCAGTGGTCATCGGCGTCAACTATTTCCTGTCCATCGTCAACGACAAGATGGGCTCGCCGCTGTCGCTGACCATCGCACGGAGTTTCGGCGCCACGATCATCTTTGGCGTGATCCTGATCCTGATGGCGATGCTGCGGCCGTTCAGGGCGCGTGATGGAAGCTGGCGGCCGTGGCCGGCATGGCTGCGCTACATGGCGCTCGCGCTCGGTCTGTTCACCATCGCTGCGGCCTTGCTCGGCTATATTGGCCTTGCCATCTTTGTCTCGGTGCAAGTGTTGGTCACCGGCACCATCCTCATCACTTCCTATATCGGCTTCCTGTCGGCGCGGGCGATCGGCGAGGAGGGCGCTTTCGCCGACACGTCCGTTGGGCGCCGGCTGTCCGCCAATTCGAGTTACGATGACGCCGCCCTCGATCAACTCGGCCTCGCCGTCAGCGTCGCCATCAACCTGATGATCGTGCTGGTGTTCCTGCCGCTGATCCTGTTGATGTGGGGCTTCCAGCCCGGCGACATCGAGGCCTGGGCCTACAAGCTGGCAACCGGAGTCACCATCGGCTCGGTGACGATTTCGGTCGTCGGCATCCTTTCCGGCATCGTCGTCTTCATCATCGGCTATTTCCTGACGCGATGGTTCCAGGGCTGGCTCGACGGCTCGGTGATGGCTCGCGGCAAGGTCGATACCGGAGTGCGCAATTCGATCCGGCTGGCGGTCGGCTATGCCGGCGTTGCGCTGGCGGCACTGGTCGGCATATCGGCTGCAGGCATCGACCTGTCCAGTCTTGCGCTGGTCGCAGGAGCGCTTTCCCTTGGTATCGGCTTTGGCCTGCAGAATGTGGTGTCCAATTTCGTCTCCGGCCTGATCCTTTTGGCCGAGCGGCCATTCAAGGTCGGTGACTGGATTGTCGCCGGCGATGTCAGCGGCACCGTCAAGAAGATCAGCGTGCGCGCCACCGAGATCGAGACGTTCCAGCGGCAGTCGGTGATCCTGCCCAATTCGAACCTGATCAACAACGCCGTCGGCAACTGGACGCATCGCAACAAGCTTGGCCGCGTCGACATCAAGGTCGGCGTCGCCTATGGCAGCGACGTCAAACAGGTTCACGCCATCCTGCTGGACATCGCACGCAGCCACCCCATGGTGCTGAAGAATCCGGAACCCTTCGTGCTGTTTTCCAATTTCGGCGCGGCAGCACTGGAATTCGAGATCCGCGTGTTCCTGGCCGATGTGATGAACGGCAATATCGCGCAGAACGACATCCGCTTTGCCGTGCTCGAGAAATTCAACGGCGAGCATATCGAGATTCCTTCGACGCCACGCGCTGTCGTCGAGGTCCGCAAGCCAGAGGCCTGGCCGACCGACGACGACAAGATCGAGGCCGACTTCGCTGAACAGGAGCAGGCCAAGGTGGAAGCCGCGGTCGAGGCGAAGCGGCTCGCCAAATCGGGACGCAAGGTGCGCAAGCCCGATCCCGACTAGGGGGTGCTGACAGTCAGCTGGCCCTCGCGCTCCCAACCAGCCAAAGCCAATTGCGGCATGAATGCGGCATTCAGTTGCGGTTCAGCTTCCATCTCATATAAGCTCCCATGCAAAGGCGAAAATGCCTTGCGAAATGCAACAGAGGCGGTGGGAACACCGATATTGCAACATGTGGAAGTCTCTCGTCGCTGCCGTCGCTTTGGCCGCTGCCATCGGCTCGACCCATGCCGCCAGCGCGGTCAACAAGGACGCCGAGACCCGCACGCTGATCGTGACGGAGGGCGGCAGCAAATCCGACCTTGCGCTGGCCGCTGGCGAAACCGTTGAATTCTGCCCGAACGGTTGCTTCGTCACCTTGCCCAATGGTGATCTCGAAGCCCTCACTGGCTCGGAAACCGTCGAAATCTCGGGCGGCGTTGCCCGCATCAAGTAATTCCGGCGACATGACGAAAAAAGGCCGGGCATTTGCCCGGCCTTTTATTGTTCGCGGTAGCGTTTGCTTAACAATGACGCTGGAAATACCGCCGCGACAACCGCCTGCATCCGGGCGTTTTAACGTTCGCTATGCCGTTCCCGGCTATACCAGCTTCAAGACGCCGAAACGCGGCGCGCAACGAGGCTCCGGTTTTCCGGATCATACGGTGGCAGGGCAGGACGGGCTATGGATGCGCGGTCGGACAGGAACGCAATACCGTTTGCGGTCGATCTCGACGGCACGCTGATTGCTACCGACCTGTTGTGGGAAGGGCTGTTCATCCTTCTCAAGAAGAACCCGCTCTATATCTTCCTCGTGCCTTTCTGGGCCGCCCGAGGGCCGGCCCGGTTGAAGCAGGCGATCGCCCAGCGCATCGACATCGATCCGGCAACGCTGCCCTATCGCGAGGCGTTGCTCTGCCGTCTCCGGACCGAGCACGCCGAAGGCCGTAAGATCGTGCTGGCGACGGGCACGCCGCGCAAATTCGCCGATGCCATCGCTGCCCATCTCGGAATTTTCGACCGGGTGCTGGCCACCGACGGTTTCGACAATCTCACCTCCGGCAAGAAGCGCGCCTCACTGATCGCGGCCTATGGCGACGGCGGCTTCGATTATGCCGGCAACAGCCGACACGACCTCCAGGTCTTCGACTCGGCGCGTACGGCAATCGTCGTAGCGCCCGACCGTCATGCCGCGCGCTGGCAGGCAGCCCACGGCGCCGAGACGATGCCGACGCCGAAGCCGACATTGCGGACCGTCGTCAAGATGTTGCGGGTGCATCAGTGGCTCAAAAACTCGCTGATCGCCGTGCCGATGGTGCTGTCGCATGAATATTTCAACACCGACATGATCTGGGAATGCCTGCTGGCATTCGTTTCGTTCAGCGCCGTGGCCTCGGCCATCTACATCCTCAACGATTTCTTCGACCTTGCGCTCGACCGCAAGCACGCCACCAAGCGCAACCGGCCGTTCGCCAGTGGTGCGCTGTCGATCCCGTTCGGCCTTGGCGCGATCGCGGTGCTGCTGGCGATCGGCATCGCCACCGGGTTGCTGTTGTCGCCCGAATTCCTGGCCGTGCTTGGCGGCTACATGGTGGTCACGACGGCCTATTCGCTGTCGTTCAAGCGCATGCTGCTTGTCGACGTGCTGACGCTTGCCGGCCTCTACACGATCCGTGTCCTGGCGGGTGCGGCCGCGACCGGTGTCGACGTCTCGTTCTGGCTGCTCGCTTTCTCGATCTTCTTCTTCCTGTCGCTGGCGCTGGTGAAGCGCTTCGTCGAACTGCGCACCACCGCCATTCCGCCCGGCGAACGCATTGCCGGCCGTGGCTATCGCACCGAAGACCAGGAGATCGTTGCCCAGGCCGGCATGGCTTCGGCCTTCTCCTCGGCGCTGGTTCTGGCGCTCTACATGGACAGCGTCGCGGTGCGCGAGCTTTATCCGCATCCGTGGCTGATCTGGCCGCTGGCGCCGATCGTGCTTTATCTCACCATGCGCGTCTGGATCCTGGCGCGCCGCGACGAGATGCATGACGACCCGGTCGTCTTCATCATCCGCGACTGGCGCAGCCAAATCGTTGTGCTGATCGGCGCGGTGATGCTGGTCATCGGGGGCTGGTAGGGGATGGCCGAACGCTTCCAGAGCTTTGGTCTTGCCACGCCGCCGGCGCCACGAGCGATCGGTGCAGATGACGGCATTGCCTTGCTGAAGGGCGGCCAACCCAAGCCGGCGTCGCTGCTCGCCTATGGCAACGGGCGTTCCTACGGCGATTCCTGCCAGAACGAGGCCGGCACGGTCGTCGACATGCGGTCTTTGAACACCATCCGCGCCTTCAATGCCGAGACAGGCCTTCTTGAAGCCGATGCCGGCGTGCTGCTGTCCGACATCATCGCACACGCTGCCCCTTACGGCTTCTTCCCGGCGGTTGTTCCAGGCACGCAATTCGTCACGCTCGGCGGCGCCATCGCCAATGACGTGCATGGCAAGAACCATCATCGGCGCGGCACCTTCGGCTGTCATGTCGAGACTTTGACGCTGCTCAGGTCCGACGGAAAGACCCGTCGCTGTGCTGCGACCGACAATGCGCGGCTGTTTCGGGCGACGATCGGCGGCATGGGGCTAACCGGCCTCATCCTGTCGGCCTCGATCCGGCTGATGCGGGTGCCTTCGCTCGACATCGTCGAGACGGCGACGCCGTTTCGCGATCTCGGCGAATTTTTCGGTCTGGCCGAGGCGGCCGACCAGGCCAATGAATATGCGGTCGCCTGGATCGACCAACTGGCCGGCGGCCGCAACAGTGGCCGCGGCCTGCTGTTCACGGGCAATCACGCCGAGCACGGTTCGCATGCCGCCGCGCGCGCCGGTTGCACGCTATCGGTGCCGGTCCAGCCACCGTTCAATGTCCTCAACCGGCCGTTCCTGACCGCCTTCAACGCCGCCTACCGGTGGAAGAAGGGCCGGTCCGCGGCGCCGCGCCAGGTCGGATACCAGGGCTTCTTCTTTCCGCTTGATGGCGTGCGCGACTGGAACCGGCTTTACGGACCGAAGGGACTTTTCCAGCACCAGAGCGTGATGCCGGAAGAGACAGCGCGCGAAGCGGTGTCGGCGCTGCTGGCGGCTGCAAGGCAGGGCGGGCAGGGGTCGTTCCTCACGGTGCTGAAGCGGTTCGGCTCGATCCGCTCGCCGGCACTGCTGTCGTTCCCGCGTCCCGGCTATACGCTGACGTTGGATTTCCCCAACAGAGGAGCGGCAACGCTTGCGCTGCTTCGGGAACTCGACCGCATCGCGGTCGAGGCCGGCGGCGCGGTCAACCCCTATAAGGATGCCCGCATGGGCGCCGACATCTTCGCTTCGTCCTTTCCCGAATGGCAGCGGCTGGAAGCGTTGCGCGATCCCGCCTTCATGTCGTCATTCTGGGCTCGGACGGCAAGAAAACTCGATACGCGGCGCGGTACGGTCGAGGCGGCGGAATAGATAAAACTTGAGTAATTCTTGATTATCAAATCGTTAAATTGACGATTCACTCAAAACATTTTCGTGGCTTCACGAAATATTTGCGGGTTTGTAATAGGAAGCGTGAAGGGGTGGTTGGGAACACATGAAATACATCGTCTTCATTCTCTTTACGGTCATGACCAATGCCGCTGCGCAGCTGATGCTGAAGCAAGGTATGATGTCGCTGGGGCCGATCTCGTTCGAGGGCATCAATCCCCTGGTCAAGCTGTTGCAGATCGTCTTCAGCCCCTGGGTGTTCCTTGGCCTGTGCACCTTCGTCATCTCGATGGCCTCGCACCTCTATGTGCTGTCCAAGGTCGAGCTTTCCTTCGCCTATCCGTTCCTCAGCCTCGCCTATGTCGCCGTTGCCATCTTCGCGTATTTCGTCTTCCGCGAGGACCTCAATGGCTGGCGCATCGCCGGCATCGCCTGCATTTGCGTCGGCACGGTGCTGATCGCGCAAAGCGGGCGCGGGCATGAGGCGCAAACGGCTTCGCTTTCCTCCGACAAGATTCACAGCGAGACTATCCAATGAGACATGTGATTTTCGGTGGCGACGGTTTCGTCGGTCGCCATCTTGCCCCGAAGCTTGTCGCCGATGGTGAAGAGGTTGTCGTCGCCGACATCGTCAGGAGCGACCTGCCGCATTACCGCAATGTCCGCTTTATCAAGTGCGATGTCACCGATCCGGCCTCGGTCGCCGCGGTTGGGCTGAAGGCCGACGACATGGTCTACAATTTGTCGGCCAAGATGCTGTCGCCGATCCAGGTTCGCGCCAAGCGGCATGATTTCTTCTTTCCGGTGAATTTCCATGGCACCGAGCACATCATGCAGGCGATGGACAAGGCCGGCGCATCCAAGCTCGTCCATTATACCACCGACATGATCTACGGCCACACGGTCACCCAGCCGATGACCGAGGAGCATCCGGTCGCGCCGCTTGGCGAATATGGCTGGTCGAAGCAGAAGACCGAGGAACTTGCCGCCGAATGGCGCAAGCGTGGCATGTCGATCTCGCTGTTTCGCCCGCGCCTGATCATCGGTCCCGGCCGGCTCGGCATTCTGGAAAAACTGTTCAAGCTGATCGACTGGAGTTTTCCGGTGCCGATGATCGGTTCGGGCAGAAATCCCTACCAGTTCATCTCGGTGTTCGACTGCGCCGAGGCCGCGCGCGCCGCCTGGAAGGCCGGGGTGCCTGATGAGGCCTATAATCTGGGCTCGCTCAACCCGCCGCCGGTCAAGAAACTGCTCGGCGACCTGATCAGGCATGCCGGTTCTAAATCGGTCCTGATCCCTACCCCGGGCTGGGCGGTGAAGCGCACGCTCGACCTGCTCGACCTGATGAACATGCCGATCATGGATCCGGAGCAATATCTGATCGCCGACGAAGAGTGCGTCCTCGATGTCTCCAAGGCGGAGCGCCAGCTCGGCTGGGTGCCGCAATATCGCGACGAGGACATGCTGATCGCCGCTTACAGCGAGTACCGCGCCAAGAAGGCCGGTCACGCCGTCGCCACCAAACATGTGCCCGCCGAATAGCGGCTCGCAAAACAGCTTTCGTTGCGCACGATCCTGGTCATGCGCGCAGACAGGAGATTGAAATGACCGTCATGGCCAAGCCCGAACAGACGAGCGCGCGCACCATGGTCAGCGCGCCGGCGCTGTCGCCCGCCACCATCGCCAAGCCCGACCTGATCAGCGTCGAGCAGGCCAAGGCGATGGACGTCGCTGCGATGACCGACCTGTTCAAGGCGCATCTCAACCCCGGGCAGCTGCATTTCATGAAGCTGCTCGGCTTCCACAAGGTCAAGATCGAGCGCGCCGAGGGCATGTTCTACATCGACCAGAACGGCCGCAAGATCCTCGACTTCTTCGGCGGTTTCGGTTCGCTGGCCTTCGGCCACAACCATCCGCGCATTCTGGAAGCGCGGAAAAAATTCCAGGAGGAGAAGCGCCAGGAGATCGCCATCGCCTTCATGTCGCAATATGCGGCGGCCCTGGCGCACAACATCGCCAAATGCTCACCGGGCGATCTCGACATGGTGTTCCTTGGCTCGTCAGGCTCCGAAGCGATGGAAGCGGCGGTCAAGCTCGCCGAGCGCGCCGCAGGCCCGAAGCGGCCGAAAATCGCCTATGCCGAGAATTCCTTCCACGGCAAGACCAAGGGCGTGCTGGGCATCACCGACGGCCAGCTTTATCGCGCCGACTTCAAGATGGCGGACAATACGGTCCGCATCCCATTTGCCGACATTGAAGCGGTCGAGCGCCTGTTCCGCTCCGACCCGGAGGTCGGTGTCATCGTGCTCGAAACCATCCAGGGCGGCGGCGGCATCATCCAGGCTCCCGCCGAATACTGGCAGAAGCTGCGCGCGCTCTGCGACCAATATGGGGTGCTGTGGGTCGCCGACGAAGTGCAGTGCGGCTATGGCCGCTCGGGCCGCTTCTATGCCTTCGAGCATTACGGCGTGGTTCCTGACGTGACGGCGCTGGCCAAGTCGCTTGGTGCCGGCAAGGCGGCGGTCGGGGCCATGATTGCCCGGCGCGAGGTCTACATGAAGGCCTACGGCACGCCGAAGACGGCGATGATCCATGCGATGGCAACCTTCGGCGGCATGGGCGAGGCCTGCATCACCTCGATCGAGGGGCTCAACGTGCTCTATGACGAGGGGCTGATCGACAACGCCGCCGTCACCGGCGATTACCTGCTGCAGCGGCTGCAGGCGCTCAAGGACAAATACCCGAAGATCATCAAGGACGTGCGTGGCAAAGGTTTCATGGTCGGCCTGGAGTTCCACGACTTCTCGCAGACCTTGCCGATGGTGCTGCGGCCGATCGTCAGCGTGCTCGACGACAAGCTGAAAGGCTCGCTGTCCGGCTTCGTCGGTGCGCTCTTGCTGCGTGACTACGACGTGCTGGTCGCCTTCACCGAATACAATCGCAACGTCATCCGGCTCGAGCCGCCACTGATCTGCCAGCGCGAGCATGTCGATCGCTTCGTCGATGCCTTCGACAGCCTGCTGTCGCGCGGCATCGTGTCGATCGTCAAGGATTTCGTCAAAAGCCAAGTCCGTTAAAGCGAGGTCGCTGAGCAAAATCATGCTGACCAAGTCCCCCGCTGAGAAAAACCCACTCGACCGGCTCACCGAGGCCGGCCTGACGTGGGGCGAGGGGACCTATGCGCGTTTGGCGGCACCTATCGGCGCGGCGGCTTTCGCGCTCTACATCCTGCTGACGGCGTTCACGGCATGGGTGATGCCGGACGCCAACTGGGACATGCTGCCCTATCTCGCCATCGCCGAGGAAGGCACCTATCCCGATGCGCAGGTGCTGCACGACTATGCCTACAGCACCGTCAAGGCCGGCGTGTCGGCGGGCGACTACAAGACGCTGACCGATGATGGTGGCGGCTTCCGCAGCCATATGGCGGAGAATGCCGCCGACTTCCATTCGCTGCTCGGCATGTACCGGATCAAGTTCCTCTACGCCGAGATCCTGTCGACCATGAGTTCGGCGATGTCGCCGGTCGAGGCGATGCGGCTGGTCTCGGTGTTGTCCGTGTTGTTGTTCGGCACGATCGCGCTGCTCTGGCTGCGCTCGGAGCATGCACTGGCGCTGGCGCCTGTGGTCGGCGCGGTGCTGATCATGGCCGACTTCGGCGATGCGGCGCGTGCCTCGACACCTGACCTGTTGTGCTCGGCACTGTTCCTCGGTGGGCTTTACGCCTATGTCCGCGGCCGCGAGGCGCCTACGGCGATCCTGCTCTTCCTCGCCTTCATGGCGCGGCCGGACAACATTGTTTTCCTTGCCATTTTCGCTGTGCTGCTGGTCGTGTTCAGGCAGAAGGCGTGGGGTGCTCTGGCCGGCTTTGTGGCGTCCTTCGTCGCCTATTTCGCCATTTCGCACTGGGCCCATCACCCCGGCTGGTGGCCGCATCTGTGGTTCTCCAGCATCGAGCAGCACTACAATATGGACGGGTTCGAGCCGCCATTCTCGATCGCTGCCTATCTGCGGGCGTTTGCCACATCGCTGCTGCGGGCCGTCAGCCTGAACAGCTGGGTCGGCGTGTCGGTCCTGGCTTTGGCCGGCTGGTATGCGGCAAGCCGCGCCGGCTTTCGCCTCGAGCGTCGCGCCGGCATCCTTTTTGCAGCACTGGTGCTCGGCGTGCTGGCGAAATTCGCCGTGTTTCCGATCCACGACACCCGCATCTATTTCCCCAATCTGATCCCGCCGTTCCTGCTGCTGGCGACGCCGCTGATGGCGCCGTGGGCGACAGTGACGCGTGGCCAGCAGCGCGCCGCCCTGCACGTCATTCCCGGAGAGAAGTCATGAGTTCCGTATCCAACCTGGCGCGCGTTGCCCTGTCGCTCGGTCTTCCCGTTGGACTTCTCGATCGCGGGCCGTCGTTGCGCGGCACGAAATTCCTGACCAAGGCGGCGCTGAAGGCACGCTTCGGCGGATCAGGACGACCGTTCCAGATGGTCAATGTCGGCGCCTGCGACGGCGCGTTGTTCGATGATGTCACGCCTTGGCTAAATCGCATAGCTGGTGCACGCGCCATGCTGGTCGAGCCGATCCCGTACAATCAGAAACGGTTGCGCGCCAACTATCCCGACACGAGCCGGTTCATCATCGAGCCGGTGGCTGTCACCAAGACGAAGGGCACGATCACCGTCCACACCTTCGATGCCGCAGCACTCGAGGCAGGCACGTTGCCGATCGAGTTCATCGGCTGCTCGTCGGTGACCGACACCAATCTGATGTCGGGCAAGAATGCCTGGGGCGAGGCCGACGCCAACTTCAACAAGTTCGCGCCGCATCTGAGAGACATCGAAGTGCCGTCGGAAACGCTGCAGACCCTGCTCGACCGCAACGGCATCAGCCACATCGATGCCTTCCTCGTCGATTGCGAGGGCGCCGACTGGGTCGTCTTCGAACAACTCGACCTCAAGCGCTATCGCCCAGGCATGATCAAGGTCGAGGTCGGTGCGCTGCCGGCGGCCGAGATCGGCCAGGTCGTGGTCAAGCTGAAGACATCAGGCTATCAGGTCGGCTTCCAGGCTGAGGATGTGTGGGCCTTCGCTTGAGCTGATCTTCCGGCAGAAATAGAAAACCGCCCTAGGCGCTTGATGTGAACCATTCGGTCGTCTGGTCGCTCGGCTTTTTGCCAATGTCGCAAACAGGCTTCATCAGCGCCACCGCTCCGCCCTATAGTCCGCCCGCTTTATCACTTTGGAGTCGCGGGCAATGGCAGAGTTTCCGAAAAAGGCGAAGGTCGTCATCGTTGGCCTGGGCGGCATTGTCGGTGCATCGATCGCCCATCACCTGATCGAACGCGGCTGGGACGATATTGTCGGCATCGACAAGTCCGGCATCCCGACCGACATCGGCTCGACCGCGCATGCCTCCGATTTCTGCTACACCACCAGCCATGATTTCCTGTCGTGCTGGACGACGCTGTACTCCATCGATTTCTACGAGAGGATGGGCCACTACGCGCGCATCGGCGGCCTCGAAGTGGCTCGCGTCGGCGACGACAGCCGCATGGACGAGATCAAGCGCAAGATCGCCTCGGCCAAGGCCTTTGGCACGCGCGCCCGCCTGATCGAACCGGCCGAGATCAAGCAAAAGTTTCCGCTGATCGAAGAAGGGATGGTGCAGGGCGGCCTGTGGGATCCCGATGCCGGTCTCGTCATCCCGCGTTCGCAGACCGTCGCCGGCAAGCTGGTCGACCAGGCGGAAGCCTCCGGCAAGCTCAAATCCTTCGCCAACACTCCGGCAAAGTCGCTCATCGTCAAAGACGGCCGCATCACTGGCGTGGTGACCGATCGCGGCACGATCGAGGCCGATTATGTCGTGGTCTGCGCCGGCATATGGGGCCGGCTGATCGCGGAGATGGTCGGCGAGGATCTGCCTGTCATGCCGATTGACCATCCGCTCACCTTCTTCGGCCCGTACAACGAGTTCGCCGGCACCGGCAAGGAGATCGGCTGGCCGCTGCTGCGTGATCAGGGCAATTCGGCCTACATGCGTGACACCGGCGATCCCAAGACCGCCGAGGGCGGGCAGATCGAATGGGGCTATTACGAAGAGACCAATCCACGCCTTTGCCATCCGCGCGACCTGCTGGAGAAGGACCAGGCTCGGCTTTCGCCTTCGCAGCGCGATCTCGACATGGAGCAGATCCTGGGACCGCTCGAACGCGCCATGGAACTGACGCCGATCCTGGGCGAACTCGGCTACAACGAGAGCCATTCCTTCAATGGTCTCTTGCAGGTGACGGCGGATGGCGGCCCGTCGATGGGCGAAAGCCAGAAGGTGAGGGGCCTGTGGTATGCCGTCGCCATCTGGGTCAAGGACGGGCCCGGCATGGGCAAGCTGATCGCCGACTGGATGACAGACGGCCGCACGGCGATCGACCATCACGCCATCGATTATGCGCGTTTCTATCCGCACCAGACGAAGGAGCAGTTCATCTGGGACCGCTGCACCGAGACGGCGATGAAGGTCTACAATCCGGCGGTGCATCCGCGCGAGCCCTTCTCCAAGGCCCGCAACATCAGGCGCTCGCCGTTCTGGGAGCGCGAAAATGAACTCGGCGGCTATTTTATGGAACTCGGCGGCTGGGAGCGCGCCCACGGCTATGCCGCCAACGAGCATCTTCTGGAAAAATACGGCAACCGCGTGCCGGTGCGCGAGAACGAGTGGGACAACCGCCATTTCTGGCGCGTTTCCAATGCCGAACACCTCGCCATGAGCGAGGATTGCGGCATCGTCAACCTGTCGCACTTCTCGATGTATGACATCGAAGGGCCGGATCATGTCGCGTTACTGGAATGGCTGTGCGCGGCTAAGATCGGCGGCGACAACAATATCGGCAAGGGCATCTACACCCACTTCCTCGACGAGGAAGGCATGGTGCGCGCTGACTTCACTGTCATCCGAATGGCTGACCGCTGTCGTTTGATCGACGGGGCGGACGCCGGCCCGCGCGACTTCCAGTACATGCGCCGCACCGCGCAGGACAAAGGTTTCGACGTCACCATCACCGACGTGACCGAGAAATATGTCACCATCGGCATCTGGGGTCCGAATGCCCGGGCGACCTTGCAGAAGGTGGTCGAGAATCCGGGCGGGCTCTCGATTGAAAACTTCCCGTTCGCGGCGATCAAGCCGGTCCGGATCGGCGGCAAGGACGTCACCGCCTTCCGCATCTCCTATGTCGGCGAGCAGGGCTGGGAATTGCATATGCGCTACGAGGATGGTCTCGCCGTCTGGGACGCGCTGCGCTCGACCGGCGTTATGCCCTTTGGCGTCGAAACCTATGCCAACACGCGCCGCATGGAAAAGAGCCTGCGCCTGCAGAATGCCGACCTGCTGACCGAGTACAATCTGCTCGAAGCCGATCTAGCCCGTCCGAAGGTCAAGGAGAACGATTTCTGCGGCAAGGCCAGGCATGTCGAGTACCGCGCGCGCGAGCACCAGCCGGCCACGCTGTGCACGCTGGTGATGACCGAGAATGTCGATTCGAAAGGCGTTGCCCGCTATCCCGTCGGCACGATGCCGGTGATGGATCCGAAGACGGGCGAAACGCTGGTC
Organism: Mesorhizobium sp. CNPSo 4670; assembly: GCF_057784235.1. NCBI lineage: Bacteria > Pseudomonadati > Pseudomonadota > Alphaproteobacteria > Hyphomicrobiales > Phyllobacteriaceae > Mesorhizobium > Mesorhizobium sp. CNPSo 4670. The sequence continues at coordinate 433,461 of NZ_JBWJFQ010000004.1, forward strand.
GACGAACTCGGGCGCCGGTCGTTCACGACGTCGATGGCCTATGGTCCGACCATCGGCAAGAACATCGGCCTCGCCTATCTGCCGTGGGCGTTTGCCCAGGAAGGCCGCAAGCTCGCCATCGAGTATTTCGGTGAGACCTATCCGGTTGAAGTCGCGGCGGTCGGCTACAAGCCGCTCTATGACCCGGAAAACCTCAAGCCGCGCAGCTGAGCGCCGGCAAGCGCGAAACAGCGTGAACGCGAAGCCCGGCTCTTGGCCGGGCTTTTCACTTCTTAATCGGACGATTCTCGCTTACCCTTGCGGCATGTCTGCTTTTTCATGCGCGAGACATGTCTTGTCGGGCGGCGCCGCGATCGCAATGATGCTCTGGCTGACGCCGGTGTCCCTCGCGGATGAACCGGTCGATGTCGAGCTGGTGCTGGCCGTCGATGTTTCCCTGTCGATGTCGCCCGATGAACTTGAGATCCAGCGGCACGGCTACGCGGCGGCGCTGACGCACGACAACGTGCTGCAGGCGATCGCCGATGGCGTCCATGGCAAGATCGCGGTTACCTATGTCGAGTGGGCCGGCACCACCTGGCAACGCGTCATCGTGCCGTGGACGGTGATCGCCAATCGCGCCGACGCGGAGCGTGTGGTTGCGCAATTGTCGGCCCAGCCGCCCGGCAGCGCGCGGCGCACCTCGATCTCCGGCGCGCTGGAGTTCGGCAGCGATCTTTTTGCTGAAAGCGGCTACCAGGGAGACAAGCGAGTCATCGACATTTCGGGTGACGGCCCCAACAACCAGGGCGCGCCGGTCAACCTCACCCGCGACGGGCTGGTCAAGCAAGGCATCGTCATCAACGGACTGCCGCTGATGACCCGAGGCGGCTTTTCCGGCGCCTACGACGTCAACAATCTCGATCGCTACTACAGCGACTGTGTCATCGGCGGTCCTGGGGCCTTCATGATCCCGGTCAACGACTGGACGCAATTTCCCGAAGCCATACGCCGCAAGCTGGTGCTGGAACTTGCCGGCCCAGCCTCACCGCAATGGGCGGCGGAAGAAGCCGCGCATCCGCCTGTTGTATTGGCGCAGGACGCGCCCGTCAGCGATTGCCTGGTCGGCGAGAAAATGTGGCGCAACCGCAGCTGGATGTTCGACAGCCGCTAGGCTTGCCTCTCCAGCGGAAGCAATGGCAAACTGGCGAGGCCGCGCGATCGGGCGGCGGGGGCCGCGGTCAGAACCGAGGAAAACACCAGATGAAACGTCTTGCCATCCTGACTGCTGTCGCATCCCTGCTTTGTGCTGACGGCGCCAGCGCCCAATACAATGATGAGCCCGCCTGCATCATGTTCGAGCACGCAAATTTTCGCGGGCGGTCTATCGGCATGGGGTCCGACGATTCCGTGAATTTTCGCGGCGGTCAGTTCTGGAACGACCGTGTGTCGTCGGTGATCGTCCGCCGGGGTTGCACGCTCGTTGCCTATGAGGACTCGCGGATGGGCGGCCGTTCGATCGAGATCAGGCGCAGGGTCCGTAATTTCGGCGGCAGCGAGTGGAACGACCGCATCTCGTCGGCGGAGTGTTATTGCAACGACTACTAAAGGCATGCCGGATTTCTGGCGGCTGATGCCGTTTCGGCGGCGGGCGGGCGATCCAGTGGGGCTATCGGCGCCGGCCCGCGTTGCACCTCACCATCCTGTTCATTGACAAGCCGATTGCCCTCTGTGACACAATTTCCTCAGAGAAAACAAAAGGGGAACTGACATGACCAGGATCGCCGTTCTTGCCTTTGCCGCCGGCTTGTCCGCACCGGCGATGGCTGCCACATCTGTCACCATCGGCATCAGCGGCTGGACCGGCTTCGCGCCGCTGACGCTTGCCAAACAGGCAGGCCTGTTCGAGAAGCACGGCCTCGACGTGACCTTGAAGAAGGTGCCGCAAGCGAGCCGGCCGCTCGCCATCGCCAGCGGCGACCTGCAATGCGCCGCCACCACGGTCGAGACCTGGCTGGTCTGGAATGCCAGCGGTGTCACCACCAAGCAGATCTTCCAGCTCGACAAGTCCTATGGCGCCGACGGCATCGTCGTCCGCAACGACATCAAGACCGTCGCCGATCTCAAGGGCAAGAATGTCGCGTCCTCGGCACCGGGCACGTCGCCCTACTTCATGCTCGCCTGGGTGCTGAACAAGAACGGCATGTCGACCAAGGATGTGACCGTCGTCAACCTGGAGCCGGACGCGGCGGCGCAGGCCTTCCTCGCCGGTCAGAACGACGCCGCCGTCACCTATGAGCCGTTCATCTCGGCGGTGCGAGGCAAATCCGACCAGGGCCATATCCTAGCGACGACGCTCGACTACCCGATGGTGCTCGACACGGTCGGTTGCACGCCAGAGTTCCTCAAGGCCAATCCCGATGCCGCCAAAGCACTTGCCGACAGCTATTTCGAAGCGCTCGACCTGATCAAGAGCGATCCGCAGAAATCCTACGAGATCATGGGCGCGGACGTGAAGCAGTCGGCCAAGGAATTCGAGGATTCGGCGAAGTACCTGAAATGGGCCGACAAGGCCGAGAACAAACAGTTCTTCACCAAGGAATTCCAGGACTTTTCCAAGACGGCCGGCGATCTTCTGCTGCAGATGGGGCTGATCAAGGAAGCGCCCGACGTCGCCACGCTGGCCGACACCAGCGCGGTGTCGAACTGACAGTCCAGCGTTCGGCCATCTCGCGGCGGCGCTCGGCGCCGCCGTTTTCTCCTGGACAAGTGACGATTTGAAGATGGGGACGATTTGAAGATGCGCCCCTTGCATCCAGTCTCGCCGGGCATCCGAACCGTGCTCGGCATCTCCTTCTTCGTGCTGTTCGTGGCCTTCTGGGCGTGGATCACGCTTGGCGGCCACGTCAATCGCATCTTCCTCGCCGATCCGCTGTCGATGCTGCGGGATGGCTTGCGGCTGCTGGTCGAGGATCGCTTTTGGCTCGACATACTGATCACCATCTGGCGCGTCTTCGGCGGCTTCCTGCTGGCCTCGGTCGTCGCGGTGCCGCTCGGCATCGCGATGGGCGCCTGGAAGCCGGTGGAGGCGTTCCTGGAGCCTTTCGTCTCCTTTGCCCGTTACCTGCCGGCCTCGGCCTTCATTCCGCTGCTTATCCTGTGGGCCGGCATTGGCGAACTGGAAAAACTGCTCGTCATCTTCGTCGGCTCGGTGTTCCAGATCATCCTGATCATCGCGGTCAAGGTCGGCAGCACGCGCCGCGACCTAGTCGAGGCTGCCTATACGCTGGGCTCCACCAACAACGGCATCGTCAGCCGTGTGATCATGCCGGCCAATGCGCCGGAGATCGCCGAGACGTTGCGGCTGGTGCTCGGCTGGGCCTGGACCTATGTCATCGTCGCCGAGCTGATCGGCTCGTCCTCCGGCATCGGCTACATGATCATCAACAGCCAGTCGCGGCTGGCGACGGGGCAGATCATCTTCGGCATCATCGTCATCGGGCTGATCGGACTGTTGTCCGATTTCGCTTTCAAGGCCTTCAACCGCTGGCTCTTTCCGTGGAGCCTGGCGTGAGCAAGCTTCTCATCGAGGGCGTTTCGCGAACGTTCGCCGGCGTGCGCGGCGGGGAGCCGGTCAAGGCGCTGATGCCGGTCGACCTGGCGGTCGCCGCCAACGACTTCATCACCATCCTGGGTCCATCGGGCTGCGGAAAGTCGACTTTGCTCAGAATTGTCGCCGGCCTGGAAGCGCCAAGCGAAGGCCGGGTGCTGCTCGACGGCAAGGCGGTGACCCGGCCGGGGCCGGATCGCGGCATGGTCTTCCAGTCCTACACGCTGTTTCCCTGGCTGACTGTGGCCGAGAATATCGCCTTCGGCCTGCGCGAACGCGGTATCCCCGAAAAGGAGCGTGACGGGATCGTTGCTTCCTATATCGATCTCGTCGGGCTGAAAGGGTTTGAGAGCCATTGGCCGAAGCAGCTTTCCGGCGGCATGCAGCAGCGCACGGCTATAGCCCGTGCGCTGGCCAACGATCCCGAGATCCTGTTGCTCGACGAGCCGTTCGGCGCGCTCGACAACCAGACGCGCGGGTTGATGCAGGAGCTGCTGCTCGGCATCTGGGAGCGTCGCAAGAAAACGGTGCTGTTCGTCACCCACGACATCGAAGAGGCGATCTTCATGGCGTCGCGCGTGATCGTGATGACGGCCCGGCCCGGCCGCATCAAGTCGGACGTCGCCATCGACCTGCCGCATCCGCGCCACTACACGCTGAAGACCAGCCCGGAATTCTCGGCGCTGAAGGCACGACTGACCGAGGATATCCGCGTCGAGGCGATGCGCACGGCGCAGGCGCAGAGCGCCTAGGCAACCTTGATCCGCCGGCTCAGGCCGCCAGCAATTGCTTGCGGTCGACGCGCTCCTGCTGCGGCGAGCGGGCATAGAGCTCGCGGTAGCATTTGGAGAAATGCGAGGCCGAGACGAAGCCGCAGGCGACCGCCACCTCGACCACCGGCATCGACGACTGGATCAGCAGGTGCCTGGCGCGGTCGAGCCGGATTTCCAGATAGTACCGGGCAGGGGAGCGTCCCATCTCGGTGCGGAACAGCCGCTCGATCTGGCGGCGCGACAGGTCTACATGGTCGGCGATCTCGATCAGCGACAGCGGTTCGGAAAGGTTCGCCTCCATCAGTTCGATGATGGTCAGCACCTTCGAGTTCTGTACGCCGAGGCGGGCGCGTAGCGGCAGGCGCTGGCGGTCAGTCGGGCTGCGCACGCGGTCGGTCAGCACCTGCTCGCAGACGCGGTTGACGAGGTTTTCGTCGAAATCGTCGCCGATTAGCTTCAGCATCATGTCGAGTGCCGCGGTGCCGCCGGCGCAGGTGTAGATATTCTGATCGATCTCGAAGAGGTCGGCAAAAACATTGGCCTTCGGGAACGCCTCGGAAAAGCCCGGCAGGTTCTCCCAGTGGATGGCGCAGCGCTTATTGGACAGCAGGCCCGCGGCGGCAAGGATATGCGCGCCAGTGCACAGGCCGCCAACGGCGACGCCGCGATTGTACTCCTCGCGCAGCCAGGCGAAGGCCGACTTGTTCTGATAGCGCTCGACATTGACGCCGCTGCAGACGATGGCCATGTTCGGCCGGTCGGGGCCCGCCATCTTCTTGCGCTCTTCCTCCAGCGAGGTGTTGACCGCGCATTCGACCCCGTTCGAGGCACGCACCGGTTTGCCGTCGATGCTGGCGAGACGCCAGCGATAGGCCTCATAGCCAAGCATGCGGTTGGCCGAGCGCAACGGGTCGAGCGCGGTCGCAAACGCGATCATGGTGAAATCGGGAATAAGAAAGAATACAAACGATCGCTTGATCGGATGCTTTACGGCGTTCAAGGGAACCTCACGCAGCCATGACGCGAACAGGATGTCGCGATTAGCATAGCGACATCAGGAAAAACCATGTCTGTCAATCGGCTACGCGGCCAGGACACGATTAAATTTGCGACATGGGTCGCAAATGGGCAATCGGGTGTTCAGCGAGGCCTGCACGAGACGCCCAACTGTTCAGGAACAGCAAGATCACGCTTGCGGCGGAAACAAAAACGCCGCCTTGGGAGGAACCAGGCGGCGTTGCAGTTTTAAAGCAGCGGCAGGGAAGCGCTGCCTGCAAAAAAGATCAGGCGACGAAGCCGAGGCGCGCCGCAGCCATCGCGCCGGTCTGGCCGGGCATGGTGTTGGCAAGGCGCTGACGCTCGAGAGCGGTGGTCAGGTTCATTTCACGGCGGGCGAAGAGGCGGGCAAAAAGCTTCATGATCATCTCCATTCGGTTGCTCAGACGGGTCGCCTTCGCTTGATGGAGTGGGGCAGCTCGTTTGCTGACGCTGATATAGGCTTGTGCTGCGTAAAACTAAATCGCAAAAGCGAAGCGCTTGTTATGAAATGCGACACCGATTGCGACAATTTTGGGCAACATGCTCGAAATTTACGATTGTTTACAAGGGACTAATTGGGAAACCGGGCCGCTATGCGGCTTGCTCATATGCGTCATGCGCTGGCGACATGGCTCCAAAACTCGTTTGAATACAAATAAAACAGAGAAGGCCTGCCGGGCGGGCCGCGCGGCAGGCCTTCAGCACATGGTACACACGATTTACTTTGCTCCAGCCCAGGATCCGACGCCGTTGCGAATGCCGGTCTTGGTGTCGGCAGCTTCAGGCCAGCCGATGTCCTTCTGCAGTTCGATCGGCAGAGAGTGGATAGCGCGTTCGGTCTGGTAGCGGGCGCGGGCTGCGCTGAATTCGGTCGCGATCCGACCGATGGACGACAGGATAGACATTTCTTTCTCCTTTGGTGCTGGCAGATGCCAGACGGTGAGTTGGTTACGTCGCTTTTGTTTCAACCGCATTTCGTGTCGATTGCAGGTTTGTGTCGTGGTCGTTTCGTGGTCACGTCCAATGCGTCCTGCCTCGATGGTGTTGACTATCGTCCCAATCTGATGTTCAATCAAACGAAATGGAATGATCCTTTGTATCAGAAAAATTGAAGGTCGCTTCCCATGAACGCCCCACTCAATCACCCACTGCCACTGCTCGATCTCGACGTTTTGCGCACTTTCGTGGCGATTGCCGAGACAGGCAGCTTCACCACCGCCGCCAATGCCGTCTTCCGCACGCCGTCGGCCGTCTCCATGCAGATCAAGAAGCTGGAGGACATTCTCGGCCGCTCGGTGTTCGCGCGCGACGCACGCTCGGTGTCTCTCACCACCGATGGCGAAATGCTGCTCGGCTATGCCCGCAGGCTGCTGTCGATCAACCGCGAGGTGGTGTCGAAATTCATCATTCCCGAGATTGTCGGCGTTGTCCGGCTCGGCTCGCCGGATGACTATGGCGAGCGCGTGCTGCCGCATGTGCTGAAGCGTTTTGCGCAATCGCATCCGTCGATCGCGGTCGATGTCACCATCGACCAGAGCAGCAATCTGCGCCGGCGCATGGACGACCGCGCGCTCGACATCACGCTCTTGACCAACTCCTACAAGACCAGTGCGCTCGGCGCCGAGGTTCTGCTCACCGAGCCGATCGTCTGGGCCGGTGCCAAGGGCGGCTGCGCGCATCTGCGCGAACCCTTGCCGGTATCGCTCTGGGAAGAGGGCTGCGCCTGGCGGGCCGGCGCACTTGAGGCGCTTGGACGCGAAGGCCGCAACTATCGCATCGCCTATATGAGTGCGCACACGGCCGGCCAGCGCGCCGCGATCATGTCCGATCTCGCCGTGGCGCCGCTGCCGAAGTCATTCCTCGGCAACGACATGGTTGAACTCTGCCCGAAGGACGGCATGCCCGACATCGGCACTTACAATCTGGCGATGGTGGTGGCGCCGGACGCCAGCGCGCCTGTCAAGGCCGTCGCCGACCATATCCGCGCGACCTTCGAAGTGTTCCGGGAAACCGGCAAGTTCTGATGCGCCGGCTGTGAACCGGGTTTCAGTGCTCAGCGACCTTATCACATATGGCAAGCCGATTGACGTTCTGGCTGCAAACGTAAGCGACCTGGGTTGGTCCGAGACGCCAGTGGTCGTCCTGACCACTTATCATATTTTGAGTGTGCTCCGACGGTTCCAGGAAGGAGAGCTCACCGCTGCGGACGTGGAGGCTTGGGCAGATCTGATCGAATGCAGGGAAGATATCGACTACCAGCCAGAGCGAGATGAAGACATAGTGGAAGCAATTTTCGTGCTGGCCAATCCGGTGTTGAATGGTTCGCTAGATGAAGCCTTGACCGACCAGGTGATCGCCTCGATCTCGGCTTGACCAAAGGTTTTTTCCCCGGCCAGGAAGGTCACGATGCTGTCGCGCGCCCGCCGTGCTTCAGGCATGTCGATCAGTGGCCAAACGTGGAACATACCTTCCTCGTAGACGACCTCGACCTCGACGCCTGCGGCGCGCGCCTTTTGCGCGAAGATCAGATTGTCAGGACTGAGGAGGTCGTGCGAGCCGGTTAGGAGCAGCGTTTTCGGCAGCACCGAGAGGTCGCCATAGAGCGGGCTGATGTGCCAGTCGCTGCGATCGAAGCCGGCGCTGTAGAGCCGGACAGCCTCCATCCCGCCCGAAATGCCCAGCCAGGGGTCGCGGCGTTCGGCCTCGAACACTTCGGGGTTGGAAAGCGACATGTCGAGGCCGGGCGAAATCAGCACATGGCGCGACGGCAGGGGCAGGGCCTGTTCCGCGGCCATCATGGTCAGCACGACGGCCATGTTGCCGCCGGCGGAATCGCCCATGAAGACGATATCCTCGGCCTCCGTCTCGTCGAGCATCTGGCGGTAGACGTCGCCGACCATACCGAACATGGCGTGGAAATCGTGTTCGGGGGCGATAGGATAGATCGGCACGGTGATGCTGTAGCCCAGCCGGTCGGCCATGTCGGCGATCAGGTGCCAGTGATAGGGCGTGATTTCAAAGACATAGGCGCCGCCGTGCAGATAGAGCATCCGCTTCTGCTCGCCGGCCTTGGGGGCGATTTCATAGACGGGGAAGCCATCGACCGTATGCATCTGGATGTCGAGACGCTGATGCAGTGAGGCGGGAGGTTGGTGGTTCTCGGTCTTGCGCGCGGCAGCGATCCAGCGCTGCAGGTTTTCCGGGCTGGAAAACGCCTTCTTGCGGCTGTGCCGGAGCACGAAGGACACAACGTGGCTTTTCAAACTTGGCATGGCGGATACACGAACTTCGGCGGCAGCCGACTAAGAGAATTCCCCTCTCTGGCGAAGATCGTGCCGTGGCCGAAAATGTCAAGTTATACGCTATGTCTACACGGTGGTGTGATCCGCGCCGCGGTGCTTGCGCCGACGATCAACGCCGCAGCAGAAGCGCGGCGCGCAGCCTAGTGTTGCCAGGCGCCGAGGCCGCATGGGGGCTCCGACGCCTGACGAGCAGCTTGCATTTGTCGGCGAATGTCATCAGCGCGCCGTACCCAGAAGCAGCGAGATGAGCTCGGCCTGCGGGTCGTTCGGCGGCGATGCCGGCCAACCAATGTCCTTCTGGACATGCGGCGGCAGGCTGTTCATGGCCCGGATCGACTTCTTCCTGTCGTGGGCAAACTTGATGGCCGCACCATAACGGCCGAGGCTCTCGAACATCGACATTTTGGTTTCCTCCGGAAGGTCACTGCGGCAGGAAGACATTTCCGGCCGGCCTTCGACGCCGGCTTAAATGCGCCGCGCATGTTTCCAGCGGATTTCACGAAAACAACGCTTCGGTTTCCGAATCAGCAGATCCGGAAACATTTGCATACATATGAGTTGGTGAGGCTGTCGGCCTAGGCGCGCCCGCTTATTCCCGGCCGCGCCGGGCCGCGTGGCCTTCGCGCGAACGCCGGCGCGGGGCGGCGTCGCCGGCGACGCCATCCTCGCTGACTGTCTTGCGCGGCGGCAGTTTCACCGCCGCCGACAGTTTCGGGAACGGATCGACCTTGTTGGGCAGCGCCATGGCGTAGACGAAATGCTCCTGGAATTTCGGTTCCAGCGCGGTCTCGATCTTCTCGATCTTGCTGACCGTGTCCTCGATCTCGCGGCGATAGCCGCGGTTGAGCAGCGCCATGCGCGCACCGGCGCCGGCGGCGTTGCCGACAGCCGAGACCTTGTCGAGATCGCAATCCGGGATCAGGCCCAGCACCATGGCGTATTTCGGATCGATGAAGGAGCCGAAGGCGCCGGCGAAATGGATGCGGTCGACATGGTCGGTGTTCTGCTTTTCCATCAACAGCTTTGTGCCGGCGTAAAGCGCTGCCTTGGCGAGCTGGATGGCTCGCACGTCGGTCTGGGTGATGGTGATCTTCGGCTCGCCTTCCTTCAGCACGTAGGAGAAGGTGCGGCCATTGGCGGTGACGCGCGGCGAGCGGGCGGCAAGTCCGCCATCGATGACGCCGTCCTCGGAGATGATGCCGGAGAGATACATTTCCGCCACAACCTCGATGATGCCGGAGCCGCAGATGCCGGTGACGCCGGTCGCCTGCACGCTGTCGAGGAAGCCCGGCTCGTCGGACCACAATTCCGAGCCGATGACGCGATATTTCGGCTCCAGCGTGTCGGGGTCGATGCGCACGCGCTCGATGGCACCGGGGGCGGCGCGCTGGCCGCCGGAGATTTCCGCGCCCTCGAAAGCGGGGCCGGTGGGCGAGGAGGCGGCGACGACGCGCGTGCGGTTGCCAAGCACGATCTCGGCATTGGTGCCTACGTCGACGATCAGCATCATCTCGTCCTGGCGATGTGGCCCTTCCGACAGCGTCACCGCTGCCGCATCGGCGCCGACATGGCCGGCGATGCAAGGCAGCATGTAGAGCCGGGCGCCTTGGTTGAGCTTCAGGCCGATGTCGGATGCCTTGACGTGCACCGCGCCTGAAACCGCTAGTGCGAAAGGCGCGCCGCCAAGCTCGGTCGGGTCGATGCCGAGGAACAGATGGTGCATGATCGGATTGCCGACGAAGACGGAATCCAGGATGTCGTTTCGGTGGACATTGCCTTCGGCGCAGACCTTGTCGACCAGGCCGGAGATCGCTTCGCGCACGGCGACCGTCATGCCTTCACGACCGTCGGGGTTCATCATCACGTAGGAGACCCGGCTCATCAGGTCCTCGCCGAAGCGGATCTGCGGGTTCGACGTGCCCGACGAGGCGGCGACGCGGCCCGACAGCAGCGACACCAGATGCATGGCAATGGTGGTCGAGCCGATATCGCAGGCCAACCCATAGGCTTCGTTCTTAAGTCCCGGCCACAAAGCGATGACGCGTGCGGTCTCCGAGTCGGCATCCTTGTAGATGGCAGCGGTGGCGGTCCAGCTGCCCTTGCGCAGAATGCCTTGCACTTGCGGCAAGAGATAAAAATCGAAGTCCAGGCTCTTGAGGTTCCAGTCCTTCATCAGGGCGATCTTGAGGCGGTCGAGATCCCCGAGCGGCTTATGCATGTCGGGCTCTTCGATTTCGACATAGCACATGCGGATTGCCGCATCGCGGGCGATCACCCTGGTGTCGGCATCCTTGCGGATGGTTTGCGCGTTGATGACCGTGTCCTGCGGCACGTCGATGACGAGGTCGCCGAGAATCTGCGCCGAGCAGGACAGGCGCCGCCGTTCGGGCAGGCCGCGCACGCGCTCATAGCGTTCTTCCTTGGCGCCCTTTGGCGTGATGTGGTCGTTGGAGGAGACGATCTTGTGCTTGGCGAAATTTCCTTCCTGCACTTCGATCTGGCAGCGCCCACAGGTGGCGCGACCGCCGCAGACGCTTTCGACATAGACGCCGAGCTGGCGCGCGGCATCGAGCACCGGCGTGCCGACAGGAAACCGGCCACGCTTGCCCGACGGCATGAACAGCACGAGCGGATCGGTGATGTTGGCAGGTGAATTCATGCTTGCACGCGTCTCGATGACGATTGTCGATGCCGTTTAACGGATCGTTTGACTAATGGGCGGAGAGTTTGATGGTCCAGAGGCCAATCATGTCCGATCTCCTCCTGTCCGCCATAACAACCGCTTTTACCATGGTTCGCCTGATGCGCGGCCCATGGCTGCGCAATCCGCAATATCTGGCGTCGGGTATCGTCGGCGCAATTGTCGGAGCCCTGCTGCTCCATGGGTTCTGGCCGGCCGCCGACGACGACTTCATTGTCGGCGGGCTGACCGGCATTTTCGGATCGTGGGCGGGAATGGTGCTGTTCGACGCCATTTTGGGCACGGCCTGACCGAAACGCACACCGTCCCGACGGCATCAACTGCACGATCGGTCCGGTGAGGTTTGCAGGACAGTCCACGATTGCGCGCTTATCCCCGACCCATCCGGGCTTCACGGCCGCCACGGCGGCGTCCACCATTGCCGGCGCCTTCGCCCGGCGCATTGACTTGCGTCGGGGCGGCTACCGCCTGGCCGCCTTCGGCCGGCTTGTAGTCCTTGTAGGTGCGAATCCAGTTGGTGCAGTTCTCGTCGGTGCCGTTGAGCACATTGGCGCCGCGCACGGCTTCCATTTCTTGCGGACGCACCGGGTTCATGATGGCTGATGTCATGCCGGCGCCGATCACCATCGGGATGAAAGCGGCATTGATGCCGTGGCGATGCGGCAGGCCGAAGGAGATGTTGGACAGGCCGCAGGTGGTGTTGACCTTCAGCTCTTCGCGCAGCCGGCGCAGCAGCGCGAACACCTGGCGGCCGGCATCGCCGAGCGCGCCGATCGGCATCACCAACGGGTCGACGACGACGTCATGCGCGGGAATGCCGAAATCGGCGCAGCGTTGCACGATCTTCTTGGCAACGGCGAAACGCACATCCGGATCCATCGAAATGCCGGTCTCGTCGTTGGAGATCGCGACGACAGGGACGTTGTACTTCTTGACCAGCGGCAGGATGGCCTCGAGCTTTTCTTCCTCGCCGGTGACGGAGTTGACCAGCGGCCGGCCCTTGGCGACCTTCAGCGCGGCCTCGATCGCGGCGGTGACCGACGAGTCGATCGACAGTGGCAGGTCGACCAGGCCCTGGACGATCTCCAGCGTCTGCACCAGCAGGCCGGGTTCGGTCTCGTTCGGGTTGACCGAGGTAACGCCGGCATTGACGTCGAGCATGGTGGCGCCACAGGCTGCCTGCTCGAGCGCATCCCTGATGACCGTCTCGAAATTGCCCACGATCATCTCGGCGGCCAGCTTCTTGCGGCCGGTCGGATTGATGCGTTCGCCAATCACGCAGAACGGCTGGTCGAAGCCGATGATGATTTCTCGTGTCGCCGAGGCGACGATGGTTCGGGTCATGAATTCACTCCGCCGTGATATAAAGATTTCTTTATATCGTTGTCTGGTTTCGTTCAAGCGAACGGGTGGTCGTCCGCGCCGTCAGTGCGCGGTCTTCACCATGTCCACCTGCGTTTCGGTAATGTCGTCGTGCAGTATGTGCTCGAGCCGGTCGGCGACCATCTGGTCGTCGCGACGGATTTCGCGTTTCCATGGCTGGCGGCCCTTCAGCACGCCCGATTCATCGACGATCTCGGCGACATATTCCTCCTGGCGATAGGCCATCACATGGACGCCGGAGACGCCGGAGATTTCCTTCACCTCATTGATGATGTCGATGCAGAGCTGCTTGCCTTCCTTCTTCTGGTCCTGCGCGCCCTCAAGCCGCTTGATGACCGAATCGGGGATGTGAATGCCCGGCACGTTGGAGCGGATCCACTTGGCCGTCTTGGCCGAGGCCAGCGGTCCGACGCCAACCAGGATGAAGCACTGTTCGGTGTAGCCGAGGTCGCGCACCCTCTGCATGTAGGTGCGGAACATCGGCACATCGAAACAATACTGGCTCTGCACGAATTGCGCGCCGGCGGCGATCTTCTTGCCCAGCCGATGCGGGCGGAAGTCGATCGGCGGTGCGAACGGATTGATCGCCGCTCCAAGGAAAAGCTGCGGTGGCGTCGTCAGCTTGCGACCGGACAGGAACTTGCCGTTGTCGCGCATGATGCGGCAGGTTTCCAGGAGCGACATGCAGTCGAGGTCGAAGACCGGCTTGGCGCCCGGCTGGTCGCCGGCCTGCACGCCATCGCCGGTCAGGCACAGCATGTTGGCGACGCCCATCGCAGCCCCGCCCAGCACGTCGCCCTGGATGGCGATACGGTTCTTGTCGCGGCAAGCGATCTGCATGATCGGCGCATAGCCCATGCGGGTCAAAAGCGCACAGATGCCGACCGACGACATGTGGCAGTTGGCGCCCGAGGCGTCGACGGCGTTGATCGCATCGACCCAGCCGTCGAAGATCTTCGCGCGGTTGTAGACGTCTTCCGGGTCGGCGCTGTCGGGCGGGTTGAGCTCGGTCGTGACCGCGAATTCACCACGCCGCAGGACACGTTCCAGCCGGCCGCGCGAGGTGTGGCCGGGCAGGGGGTCGAGCGGCAGATGGATGCCGGCCGGGTTCTCGTCGCGCTGGCTTCCGATCATGCCGATGCCCCGGTGTTTGCCGCCCCATTCTTGGCGGCAGCGGCGGCTTCGCGCGCGGCGGCCGCCTGCGCGGTGACCCGCAGCCAGGCCGAGGTTTCGCGCAGCGACTGATCGACCGGCTTCTGCACGGTCAGGATCCTGTCGTTGTGGACCATGTTCTGCGAGCCTTCCCAGGCCTTGACCCAGACGCAGGGCATATCAGGCTCTACCTCGCAATTGCCGTTGGCGCGCACGCCGCCGCACGGGCCGTTGCGCAATTGCTTGGGGCAGTTCATCGGGCACGACATGCCGGTCGAGGACAATATGCATTGGCCGCACATGCGGCAGTCGAACATGAAGCCCTTGACGCGCTTCTCTATAAATTTGACCGGCCCTTCGACACGGCCGTAGCCGATGCCCTTCCACAAGGGGTGGAGGAGCAGGAACATGTCGGCGAATCTGGCATAGAACCATTCGAGCAATCGCGAGTGCCGCACCGACCATAGTCTGACAGCGAAGGAACGCTGCACGCGCCGCTGCGGCGACACGTCGGCCGGCTTGTAGTCGGATTTCGGCGCTGCCTTCTTGACCAGGGTGGCCTGGGTAACCGTTGGCTGGGTGTCAGACATTTTCTTTGCCGCCCGCCTTGACCAGGGCGACCAGCCGCTCACGGTCGTATGTCGTGTCGATGTCCTGGAACGCCTTCTCGACCTCGGCTTCGAGGTCGTCGCCGACCGGAACAGGATCTGCCTTGCGCCATTCGGCCAGATAGTCGTCGGTGCCGCCGGCGCCGGTGCGCATGGCGCACATGTCGATCGCTTCGGTGAAGCGCAGCGGCAGTTCGCGCTTGGCGTTCTGCCGACCCTTCTTGACGATGACCTGGGCAGGGATGTCGCGCCAGTAGACGACGATCAGATCGGCCATAAATTCTCACTCCTCGATGGAGCGAGCATTGCCGGAAGCGCAGTTGGGCCGCTTGTTATGGGACGACGCGCGCGCATTCAAAAGCGACGCATTCGGATGTCGTAAAATGAAAGGTGCGTTTATTCGTTCGCGGGGCGCACCGGCGGCAGGGTCGACGTGCCGAAAAGCCGTCTGGCCTTGTCCGGCTCCGGGCTGACGAGACCTACCAGATTCCGGTTCTGAGGCCGGTCCAGACGTAGAACCAGATCGTCGGGTGATACCACTGTTTCGAGGGCAGGCCGGGATCGATCGTCGTGAGTTTTCCCGCCAGCGCATCGCTGACGGCCTCAATGCAGATGTCGCGCGAGAATGCCGCCTGGCGGAGCGCGTGACTTGAGATGGTGTCGCCTTTTTTCGGTCTGCCGCGCGCCTGCTTCAGCACGCCGCCAGTGTCGACGCCAGCGTCGACGAGGTGGACAGTCGTGCCGAAATTCTGCGCATCACCTGATGCCAGAGCCCAATAGCCGCCATTCATGCCGCGATATTTCGGCGTGATGCCCGCATGGTAGTTGAGCACCGGGCAGGGCATTTTGCGCAGCATCTCGGCCGAGATCAGTCGACAACCGTTGAGCAGCACGACGCCTGGCTGGATCTTTTGGATCGCCTGCAGGCACTCAGGCCCATTGGCCGAGGCCACCTGGATAATCTCCTGGCCTGGTCGCGGCTCAACCTCCAGTCTCTCCTCGGCGATCAATCGCGCGCCATGGCGAGCCAGCAGCCGCTTGCCCACCCTGCTCAGCACCATCGTGCCAAGCTGGCCCATGGCCGAGACCCAACCCTGGCGGCGAGCCCGACCACGCAGCAATTGCTTTTTGGATTCAGGGGTTTCGAGGATGACGCTGACAGGACCGACGCGATCGGCGATTGCGTTGATCATGGCCCAGACATGCTGGCCGCCGCCGGTCACGACGACGATCGACGCACTGGTTCCAACCGGTGAAGACATGGTCCGCTTTCCTGCCTTGCACGCGGCCGGCTGCCGCATGCTGGCCGGATTTGTGCCGGAATGGGGTTAAATCTTGATGACCACGCTCAGCGCTTGAACTCGATGATATCGAGCTTCGATTCGTAGTAGGGCGCGGGAAGTTCGATGCGCCATTCGCCGGCACCGGTTCGGAAGGCATAGCCGACCTGGTCGGTCTGTGGGCCGTTGCCATAAGGCTTTGCCCGATCGTTGTTGACGGAGCCGGAGCCGAGATAGATGGCGCGCTTCTCGCCATCGTCGAAAAAGCGGCCCTGGGTTCGCTGCGAGCCGCTGATCTTTTCAAGCCGCCAGCCGGAACCATCGTCGGTCACCTTGCATTTGAACCAGCCATAGATGACGAGCGGCAATGGTCCGCCCGCCTTGATGGTGCGGCACTGCCAGTTGCCGGTCAGGTCCTTGTCGGAAAACGCCACCAGCGGTCTTGCCAGCAAGGCGTCGAGCTGCTTGACCTCGGCGGGATCTCCCGCTTTCGCTTCGGCCAGCGCCGCCTTGCGGGTCTCGCCATATTTGTCGAGCCGTGTCTTGTCGGCGGCGGTGATCAGTTTCTGCACCTCACCATCGGCAAGGGCGGGAAGGGTGAAGCAGAAAAGACCGACAGCGGCGAGCAGTGGACGAAGGATCATAGGAGGCCTCCCGGTTGATGTCTCGAGCAGCGCCGCTGCGGACCTGGTGCATAACTTACCGGGTCGCGGGCGCCTGTCATCCGTGCTTAACAGCGTCACGGTCGAAAATCATGGTGTGACGAATGCGAATCTTGCTCACGGGATCGTCGGGTTGGCTGGGCAGCGCGCTGGCGCCGCGCCTGCGGGCCCTTGGTCATGATGTCACCGGCCTGGATCCCGTTCCATCGAGGGACACCCGGATTGTCGGCTCGATCGCCGATCGTGATCTTGTCCTACGCACTGTCCGCGACAACCGGATCGAGGCGATCATGCACAGCGGTGCGCTGCACAAGCCCAATATCGAGAACCGCGCCAACAGCGATTTTGTCGCGACCAACGTGCAAGGTACTTTGAACCTGCTCGATGCAGCGGTGGTGTCTGGCGTGGAGCGTTTCGTCTTCACGTCGACGACGTCGCTGATGATTTCGCAGGCGATACGCGACGGGTTCAAAGGTGGGGCGCGCAAGGCCGCCTGGCTGACGGAGGCGATGTCACCCGAGCCGCGCAACATCTACGGCGTCACCAAGCTTTCGGCCGAACATCTCTGCCGCCTCTATCATATCCAGCATGGGCTGCCGGTGGTGGTGTTGCGCACCGCCCGCTTCTTTCCCGAAGCCGACGACATGGCACATGCGATCGAACAGTCGGATGCCAACACCAAGGCCAATGAACTGCTGTTTCGCCGGTTGACGGTGGAGGACGCGGCCGCTGCCCACATCCTTGCCCTCGAAAAGGCGCCGCAGCTGGGTCTTGATATTTTCATCGTGTCGGCGCCGACGCCTTTCCGACCCGATGATTGCGCGGCACCGATCGCCGACGCCCCGTCGGTCGTCGCGCGCTATTTTCCGGATTTTGCGGCGCTCTATGCGCGAAAAGGCTGGACGATGTTTTCCTCCATCGACCGCGTCTATGATGCCTCGCGGGCAAGAGACAGGTTGGGGTTCGTCTGCAGGACGAGCTTTGCCGATGTGCTTGCCGAGCTGCGGGCGGAAGTGGGAACTGCCTAGCCGGCGTGTAGCGCGGCCTGTGCCATTCCGGCCGGCAGGTCGCCATAGCCGGTTGCGCGGCGCTCATAGGCGAGGCCGAGCAGTTTTGCGGCTTTTTCCGCCACCTTGTCCAACTCCGGATCGTCGGTCTGGGCGAGATAAATCAGCTTCTCGTAATTGCCGAAATAGTCCTTGATCAACTCCGGGTGCTTGTCGAGGCCGAGCGGCTTCATGAAGAAGGCGTCGAACTGACGGCACAGGAAATCGGTCATGTAGAAGGACATCATGTCGTCGTCGGCGATTTTCGCATAGGCCTCCATGCCTTGATAGAAAGCAAAGCAATGCGGGCCGGCCATGCGCTCGACGCCGTGCTTCTCGCAGATCCGGTCGAGCAGGCCACCGGTGCCGCAATCGGCATAGCCGACGAAGATGTGTTCGTAACCCTCCGCCTTGGCCTTCTCGATGGCCTTGTCCATGGCCGGCGCGATGCGATCCGGATAGAAATGGAATTCCGCCGGCAGGCAGGTCAGATCGAGATGATCCAGTCCGAGCTGTTCCTTGACGGCCAGAACTTCGCGCGCAATCATCCCGCAAGCGATGACGAGCAGCCTGTCGTCTTGATTCGGTTTCGTTTTTTGTATCTTGCCCATGGAACCAGTCGAGCCGGCCTTCGTTGCTGCGGGGCTAATTTATCTATTGAGGGAGACACCGTCCATGAAACTGTTACGCATCGCGCCGATAGCCATCCTTGCCTGCGCCCTGGCCCTTACGGCATGTGCGAACACCGTCCGCGGCGTCGGCAAAGATGTCAAATCGACGGCCAGGGCGGTCAAGGACACCGTCACCAAGCCCTGATCCGCACTTAGCATTCCAATCACTTGGGAACAAAAAAGCCGCGCTGCAAGGCGCGGCTTTTTCTATGGTCCATGCCGGATTGGCCAATCACGCCGAAGCGCGCACGTTGTGCTTGCGCTTCATGAAGTCCTTGGCGGTCTCGACCGCCACCGCGGCGTCGCGGCAGTAGGCGTCGGCGCCGACGGCCTTGCCGAATTCCTCGTTCAGCGGCGCACCGCCGACCAGCACGACATAGTCGTCGCGGATGCCCTTTTCCTTCATCGTGTCGATGACGACCTTCATATAGGGCATGGTCGTGGTCAGAAGTGCCGACATGCCGATGATGTCGGGCTGGTGCTGCTCGATAGCATCGAGATACTTCTCGACCGCATTGTTGATGCCGAGGTCGATGACGTCGAAGCCGGCACCTTCCATCATCATGCCGACGAGGTTCTTGCCGATGTCGTGGATGTCGCCCTTGACGGTGCCGATGACCATCTTGCCTTGCTT
>NZ_JBWJFQ010000031.1:0-71287 GCF_057784235.1 Mesorhizobium sp. CNPSo 4670
GTCGGCAGCGTCCAGGGTGCTGCGACCAAGCGCGAACCGCAGATATTCCAGGATTGCTGATTTCCCGGAGCCTCGGCCGCCGATCAGAGTGTTGAAGCCATCGTTGAATGTTATGGTGAAATTGTCTCCCGTCAGCGTCGAGCTTACCCGCAATTCCAAAACGCGCTGGCTGGGGATGGACGGCTCCGCATAAGTAATGCGCGCCTCATCCGCCAACACCGGTTGGCGGACGGCTTCCGCCGTAGCCTCGCCGAGCCGCATCCAACATGCATTGATGCCGAGGTCGGCATAGTTGGAAGCGCGATTGTCGCCGGTGGTGATGATGCCGTGCCGGCGATCACCCCAATCTGATATCTCCCCGTAGATCTTCTTTCGCGTCGTCTCGTCGAGGCTTGCAAACGGCTTCTCGTTATAGACCCCGTCGACTTCGAGGTCGGCGAAACGCTGATGAAAGCCCTGCCTCAATATGTCCTTGTGACCGCCCCTGCTAGCATGCGGAAGAGTGATGTTCCTGCCCTTGAGCATTTCGTCCTGGAAGATCGCCCCCAACAGATCCTCAATGTCTTTTCCGCAGAGGCTGGCTTGCGGGGCTCGAGCGGCAAGTTGATCTGGTGCAGGCACTTTGGGCATCATGCCAAACAGGCGACCTATGACACTGGTTGACGTATCCTGGTCGAAAAGGATCAAGCACTGGACAGAGTCGTTGCACGTCACCTCCATGCCCGGGAGCAACCATAGCGTCGACTTGGCTGCCGGTGATCTCTCGATTGCCCGAGCCACATAGGGGTACATGACTATATCGTGATGATCGGTAATCGCGATCGCTCCGATCTCCCTCTTGAGACATGCCGCCACGAATTCATCCGCCCACGCTTCGCGCGCCAGCTCCTTCTCCTCGGATCCGCCTGGCAAGCCACCGCCGCCTGTCCATCCGGCGTCGCGCGGCGTATGGATCTGGAAGTCGGTCTTTCGCCACACCGCCCCCGGGTGACGTCCCTTCGCATGTTTCATTCCACCCCCAACTCGCGGATGCCGTGGTTAGATTCTAGACGCGTGACCCGCACAGAGTTCCGACCGTGTCGAGCCGGTTCAAGTTGCAAAGAAGCGATAGAGATCGGGCGCCGTGTCCTATTGCTGCCCGTGAGAGGGGATTGCCATGTGCTGCTTTGCTTTGGCGATTGCCTCATCCAGGCGCGCCCGTGAGATTGCGGCGAGGCGTTCCACCCCCAGAAGATGGGCCAGGTCGCGTGCGGGGTCGGGCATGTCGAGAAGTCCGGGATTGTCGAAAACCACCGAGGCAAGCTCCGCCAAAGGTATGTCGGCAATGGAGCGTCGGGCCTCTTCATTGAGCGGCCGGCGATAGGACAAGAATTCCGAGACCGCTCCCTTCTTCCAGATGAATTCGCCGCTCGATTCCTGTGTACGATCCACATCGCGCAGATGAAGGTCGATCCGTTCACGGATGCGTCCGCCCGTGCGCAGCCACCCGTGTGCACGGGCAATGCGTTGGGCAAGAACATCAGCGCGCAGCGGGCTTTCCACCTCAACGACTGCTTCTATCATTCCCCGTAACGTGGTTCCGTAAGCAAACTCGAAGAATTGCTCCGCGTTTGGCCGGAAGGCGGCGAAGTCCGTTATCCGGTAACGGCTTTCCTCCAGATTGCCCTGGTCCGCCATTGTTGCGAGCGCCGAAACGCCCAAAGCCTCAGGATTTGTCGTAGCATTTGCCGAAACGAGATCGACCTCCAATGTGGCCGGCAGGGGTGGGAGCTCTTCGGTCGCCGTTGACGGAGGCTCGGCAGTCTCGATTGTCGGTTCGACCGCTTGGCCCATTTGCCAGCGGACCGTCGCCTCTTGCGTCTGTTCGCTCGAGTGGCGCGCCCGGTTCTGCTCGAGCAGACTCATCAGACTTGTATGAAGACGCTCGGCACAGCCCCCGGCATCGAACCACCAATCCGTTGACCAGACGCGAAGGATTGTCCAGCCGAGGCCAGTCAAGACCTGTTCGCGAACCTTGTCCCTGTCTCTCGCCGTTGCGGACCGATGGTAAGTCGCTCCATCGCACTCGACGCCTGCCAGATACGCACCTGCGAGATCCGGATGCCGGATGCCGAGGTCTATCCGGAAGTCGGAAATTCCGACTTGCGGAACGACTGTCCAGCCGCGCTGCTCAAGATGATCGGCGACTGCTTCCTCGAACGGAGAATCGAAATCACCGACGGATCCAAAATTCTCGCTGGGCAAGGCGATTGGGCCTCTTTCGGCGTAGTCCAGGAATGTCTTGAGATGCTGAACCGCAATCGCCTTGCTTCGCGACGGATCTATCTGGTCGGCGGTGAAGCCGGAAAAGACGATGAGCTCCTGGCGGGCTCGTGTCACCGCGACATTGAGGCGGCGCTCGCCGCCCTCACGGTTCAGCGCCCCAAAATCCATCGCAGGCGGCTTTCCGGATGGATCCTTGTAGAACGTTATCGAGAACAGGATCACGTCCCTCTCATCGCCTTGGACGTTTTCAAGGTTCTTGACGATCGTGGGTTCAGTCCGGTCTTCGGCAAAGAACCATTCGAGTTCCGGATGATCCCGGCGCGCGGCATCCAGGAGGTCGAGGATCAGCGATTGCTGTTGTGCGTTGAAGGTGATCACACCGAGCGTTGGACGCCCATTCTCGGGCAGTGCCAGCCATTGCTTCATCCGCCCGACGGCCTCGCGCACGACCGCCATTGCCTCGACCTTGTTCGTCCGGCTCTTGCCGCGGTCATAGATGCCATCGGGTATTTTGCGCAGGCTCACCGCGCGATCGTCGACCGCCGGGGACGGGAACGTCACAAGCCGGTTGTTGTAATAATGGTGATTGGAGAAGGCGATCAACGACTCGCTTCGGCTTCGATAGTGCCATCTGAGATTGCGCACCGGAATCCCCGACGCCCTTGCTTCGTCAAGGATGCTCTCAAGGTCTTTCTCGTGGTCGGCGATATCTTCCTCTTCCTCGTTGCGGCCGAAGAAATTGGTCGGCGGCAGCTGTTTTGGATCGCCAACGATGATGGTCTGTCGCGCCCTGGCAATGGCGCCGACGGCGTCCCACGTGGTTATCTGCGAGGCTTCGTCGAAGATCACCACGTCGAACAGCGCCTGGTTGGGCGGCAGGTACTGCGCGATCGAGAGCGGTGACATCAGCATGCAAGGGGCGAGCTTGCCAAAGCTCTGTGGTATCTTGCCAATGACGTCGCGGATCGACTGGCTGGGTCGCTGGAGTTCCATCTGATAGCGCAGCAACCCAAGCTCGGAGTTGCGCGACACGCTCTGTACCGAAGGCAGCCCATGTGCAAGCGCGCTGACGACGCGCTGCGTGGCATGCGTGCGCACCAGATCGTCGATCTCACGAAACTCGCTGATCGCATTCTCATGCTGGAATCTGCGGAAGTTGCGCAACACCGCGTCATTGTCGAGAACCGTGGGCAGCCACCATCTGGCATAGCCGATCTGAAAAGCCTCACGCGCCTGGTCGGGCGCAATGGCGCCGGTCTCGATCTGCTCGACGAGGGGTGCCAGATGATGTTGGACCGCTTGGGCCTTCACGCCGCACCAGGCTGCCCAATTGCGAAGCAGGTTCCGGGAGTCTGCCAGCGCGATCAGCTTTGCGCGCAGAGCCTCGAGGCCGGGACCATCGGCGGCATCCGGAATGTCGTGTCCCGCGGTATCGCTGAGTGCCAGGCGCGAGGCATGGAAATCCTTGATGGCGGCCAGCAGCCGGTCGCCCGCTCCGCGCAAGCGATCGTTTTCAAGGGTGCCGCGCAGACTCGGCGCCACGGCCCGCACGACGGTGCGGAACTCGTCCGGGCTTCGTCCGGGAATCCGCAGTGACAGGCGAAGGCGGCGAGCGAGATCAAGGATATTGGCAACGTCTTTTACGTCCGTTGTCAGCCCGTCGACAGGCAATGGCTTGCCCGCCAAGTGGCTTTGGTCGATGGCCGACAGGGCTGCCTTCATCCGGCGCAATAGGTCAAGATCCTTGCCGGGTTCCGCGGTCCCGCGTAGCGCGCGATCCTGGAGCTGCTTCTGGACCTTGCGCGTGCCAAGCACTGACTTTGGCCAGAACGAAGCCTGCGCATCGCGCCATTGTCGGTCGAGGGAATCTATGTCGATGTCGCGGACGACCGCGATGTCATAGGCGGCGGAAAGGCCACGCTCTGCCTCGCGATAGTCCCCGATCGAGCGCTCCAGCCTGGCGAGCGCTTCGCCGAAGGTAGGGAAATCCCGGTCGTAGGCAATCGAGACATCGCGGTTACGCGACTGAGCCAGCAGCTGCGCCAACTCGGTCAGCGACTGCAACTCTGCCTTAGGCAGTTCGCCGGCCGCGAGGCCGAGACAGGACTGATAATCCCGTATCGATGCCGTCAATTGGCCGATTGCCGAATGAAGCGATTTCGCTGCGCCAAGCAGCCTCATTTGCCAGTCGCCGCTCCACTCTTTGACATCGACCAGGTCCAGCGCTGGCTGGCGTTCGACCGCGGTAAAGATCAGGCCGACCTGCGCCGCCAACTCCTCCAGTTTGAGGAGGGATTGCGCGTCGTGTCCGTCAGGCGCCGACCAGGTGAATGCCGGTGCGGCAGCATCATGCGACCTGAGCGCAATGCCCAAGGCCAGATAGGGCGTCCAACCGTTTGGGTAGCGCTTGTGCAGTGCCTCGACATAGGCGTTGAGCTCATCGCGGCGAAGGCGAAGCCGCTCGTTCGTGGCGACCCATTGCGAGGCGTCTGCTCGTCCTCCTTGTTCCCATGAGGCTTTCAGTTGGGCGAGGAAATGCTTGCGGTCGGCCTTGTTGGAATGCAACTCGATGCAGTGATTACCAAGCCCATGCTCGCGCAGTCGTCGATAGACGACATCGAGCGCCGCGGTCTTTTCGGCAACGAACAGGACCGTCTTGCCCACGGCCAGACAGTTGGCGATCATGTTCGCGATGGTCTGGCTCTTTCCCGTCCCTGGCGGTCCGACGATGACGAAATCGCGCCCCTCGGCGGCCGCCATGCTTGCTGCCGTTTGCGAGGAATCCAGCGGGAGAAGGCCAATTATGTTCGAAGGCTCATAAACCCGATCGAGTTCTGCCTCGTCGCGAAAGGCGGGTTGATTGCCCGAACCATCGAAGGCCTGCTCGGGTGTATCGATGAGGTGGCGAACGACCCTGTTCTGACGAAGCGCGTCGGTTCTTTCGACAAGGTCCTTCCACATCAGGAACTTGGCGAAGGAGAAGGTTGACAGCGCGGTCTCGTCGACCACCTCCATGCCGGGAACATCGCGCACCGCGTGTCGCATCGAAGACAGGACCCGCGGCACGTCGATGCCGCTGTCGTCGAGCGGCAGGTCGCCGGCGAACTGGGGCAGGCGAAGTTCGAAATCGCGTTCCAGGAATAGCAGAAGCGTGGCGTTGAAGCGAGGCTCGTCCTCGTGGAAGCGGATGGTAAAACGTGAGCTCGCGCTGCGCCGTTCGAGCCGGACCGGCACCAGCAGCAGCGGCGCCCGATAGCTGCGCTCGTCCTCGGGCTTCTTCTTCCAGCGAAGGAAACCCACAGCAAGGAAAAGCGTGTTTGCCCCGCCTTCGGCGAAGTCGTTGCGCACTTGCCGGTAGAGGTCGATCAGCCTCGCCTCCAGCTGACGGGCATCCAGCGTCGAAGCGAGTTCATCCCGCAGCAGCGCGTCGGCCGCGTAACCGCGTAGCAGATCGCGACCGTGCACATCGCGGTAGAGTTCCGCGTCGCGCTCCCCCAATGGGTTCTGCTCGGGCAAGGAGATGATGCGGACTGCCGCACCATTTGCCAGCCTGTCCTCCAGATAGGCCACGTCGGTGCACAAGAACGGGATCGTCTTCTTCGAATCTGGGAAGTTGAGAAGGCGGTTCCTGAGTGTCAGGTCGAGCAGCTTCTTTTGCCAACGTTGGATGCGACCCACCGCAGTGGTGGGCTTGATCTCAACGGCTTCTGCCGGCATCTCGCCGACTGCTGGCGCCGCGGGGAGGGGCAAAGCCACCCCAGCCGCCGCCTCTTCATCGACCGCATTGCGTCTGACCGGCTCGTGCGAAGCAAGAGGCGTGATGCCGCCACTGCGCGATCGACGCACGTCTATGGCCGCGACGAAGGCATGCGCTTGCTCCTCCGCAAGGCGAATGCCGAGCGCGTTCTGGGCGGCCTCGAGCGTTAGCGCGGGCCGGTGCGTGACGCCTGTGGTTTCGAAAGCGATGAACTCGCGCGAGGCCAGCGCCTTGCGGACCTCCATCTGATCCGTTTCAACCGCGTTGGAAAAGGTGCGCTTGGTGAGCCAGACCCCCACAGCGGCATGTCCATCAAACATCAGGACAGCAGGGTGGAGGCCGGCTCCCTCGAGGGCGGCGGCAAAAAGAAGTGAGCTGTCCAGGCAGGTAGCCAGCCGCTCCTCCGCTATAGTGGAAGGACGCCTGACTTTCTGGCCACGGCTCTCGAAGCTCGCAGGAGGCTCGGCATAGTGCGGCCCTATGCCGGCGACCGCCGAATAGATGGCAGCCGTCAGCATGAATGCCCGTTGCGGGCTTTGCGACTGGTAGCCGTCAAGGCCACTCGGATGCCCGTGCGCGGCGAGTCGTTCCGCGGCTGCCCTGAGGATCGGTGCAACACCGGGATCATTCGGCATCACGAAGGCCGGGAGCAGCTGCGCCATGTCGGCAACGCCACCCCACTCGTCGCGACCAAGCAACCTGACTGTCAGACGCAGTTCGTCGAAGACCTCGCCCGCCGCCGACAGCCGCAAGGTGATCTCACCCCGTTCGGCCTCGTTGAGGCCTGCCAGATAACCGGCGTCGAGCTCGACCTTCCGATCGCTCACCTGAAGGCGGTCGCCGGGAACGAGGCGGTCAATTGTCCAGGTTTTCGGCCGCAGGAACGACGGCGATGACGTCAGTTCGAGCCGGCAATTGTCCAAACTGCGCGCGGTGTCGTTATCGAGCCGGATGGATCGAACAACCGGAATTGCATTCTGATAGGATGCATATGTGAAGCTAGACGCTACGTCCGCGACTATGCGCGGGATAGTCGGGCTTTCCGCTGCGACACTATCATTTGTTACTAACTCTGAACTATCGGCAGATTGCATTGACTCCAGTCCCCCGAGTTCAGATTAACAGTATTTTCGGGAGATAAAAGGCTCGATGTGGGCGGCACGAATACAAAGGGTTCGTTTGTCCACTCGATAATTGGGCCAAGCAAGATCGACCGGTTCTGAACGTAACGCATGGCCGGAAGTGCGACGAAGGTCGCCGTTGGCGCCGTGACTCCAATTTGCCGCGACTGTTGCGGAACGCTACCGGTCTTTGCTACCGAAACCGACACGTTTTCGCTGCACGCCCTGATGGTCTGGGCGGATCTTTGACTGTGTTTGGCCTGAGCAGTTTGGTGCTGGAGAGCATTCCGTTGGCATTTCGATTTATTCATACGGCCGATATTCACCTCGACTCACCGCTGCGTTCGCTCGCTTTGCGCAATGCCGACCTCGCCGATCTCATCGGAGATGCTAGCCGACAGGCATTTACCGCAATCGTGGATCTTTGCCTTGCGGAACGTGTCGACGCGCTTGTGATCGCTGGCGACCTCTATGACGGCGACCAGACTTCGATGAAGACGGCGCGCTTTCTGGCATCCCAGATGAGGCGTCTCCAGGAGGCCAGTGTCAGGGTCTATATGATCCGCGGCAATCATGACGCCATGTCGCGGATTACGAAGCAGCTCGTGTTGCCCGACACTGTGACCACTTTTGGCGGTGGCTGCCAATCCGTGATCCAGTCTGGCGGGGGAGTGGACGTTGCGTTCCATGGGCTGAGCTTCGCCAGTCCGAAGGCGCCCGAAAGCCTGCTGCCTAAATACGCAGGTCCACAGGAGGGAGTTGCCAACATCGGCATCATGCACACGAGCCTGTCCGGCTCCCTAAGCCACGATGTTTATGCACCTTGCAGTGTCGCGGACCTGCACGGTCACGGTTTTGACTATTGGGCGCTTGGCCATATCCACGTTCGCCAGGTCTATTCCGGCGTGAGCACGCTGGTAATGCCCGGGATCCCTCAGGGTAGGGACATTAACGAGGCGGGCGAGAAGTCGATCACGCTGGTCACCATTCGCGACGATCGCTCCGTCGAGATCGAGGAGCGGCCCACCAGTGTCGCGCAGTTCGAGCGGGTGAGCGTCGATCTGACCGGGACGTCCGAATGGAGCGAGGCCATCGTCCGCATCCGAGCAGGACTGGAGCGATCCCGCGAGGCGGCCGGGTCGCGCTACCTTGTTGCCCGCCTTGGGCTGGTCGGCACGTCTGCCCTTTCATGGTCGCTGATGCGCGATCGGGACCTGGCAGTCGCAGAAGCCGAACAGGCAGCGGAACAGGTGGGGGACAC
Organism: Mesorhizobium sp. CNPSo 4670; assembly: GCF_057784235.1. Lineage (NCBI taxonomy): Bacteria > Pseudomonadati > Pseudomonadota > Alphaproteobacteria > Hyphomicrobiales > Phyllobacteriaceae > Mesorhizobium > Mesorhizobium sp. CNPSo 4670. Next base: position 8,405 of record NZ_JBWJFQ010000031.1, read on the forward strand.
CTGGGTGGAGAAGCTGGAGCTTGATCTTTCGACGCCCGCTGCCAGAGATCCAAGAAATATTGTGGATCCAACTTTGGAACTCGCGCAGTCCATGCGCGCCAATGCAAGCTCAGAAGCATTTCGATCCGAAGCGCGCGAATTCGTATTGAAGACCATCGCGGACCTGCCGCCCGATGCTCGGGGCTTCGCCGGCAAGGACGAAGCAGGGCTCGAACAGTTTCTCGACGATGTGCTTGCCGGAAGCGTTGACCTGGTCACGGCCCGGCTCAAGGCAGGTGCGACGCGATGAGATTGCGGCGCCTTGACCTGACCCGCTACGGCAAATTTACCGATAAGGCGATCGACTTCGGAGAGAAACCGGTTTCAGGCCCCGATCTCCACATTGTCTTCGGGCTGAACGAGGCTGGCAAGTCGACCGCGCTTTCCGCCTACCTTGATCTGCTCTTCGGCATCGAAGAGCGCAGCCGCTACAATTTCCTGCACGAATATAGCTCGATGCGCATCGGCGGACTGCTCGAATTCGAGGGACGGACGCTTGCCGTCTCACGCATCAAAAGCCGCAGCAACTCCCTGCACGACGCCGAAGGCAGGCCGCTGAGCGAAATGGCCATTTCGGCGCACCTCGCGGGCTTGTCCCGCGATGCCTACAGCAGCATGTTCTCGCTCGATGACGAGACGCTAGAAGCGGGCGGCAAGGCGATCCTCGAATCGCGCGGCGATCTCGGCAAGCTCCTTTTCACCGCCAGTGCTGGGCTTGGCCATGCCAGCGATGTCCTGGCCGCACTGGAGACCGAGGCCGACAGTCTTCATCGAAAACAGGCCCAGAGCACCGAAATCGCGTTGCTGAAGAAGCGGTTCGCGGAGCTCAAGTCCCGCAAGGAGGCGATCGACACCCTGGCTTCGACGTTCGAGGCGCTCGAGGCGGAACGGGTGGAAGCCCAGGACAAGTATGACCGCAGCCTGGCTGAACGCGCGGTGTTGTCAGCGCGGCTGGCTACAATCGACCGATATGTGCGCGCCGCGCCGCTCCTGGCCGAGATAAAACGCAAGGCAAGCAGGCTGGCTGAGCTGCCTGACATACCGTCTCCCCCCAGGACCTGGAGTGGCAGCGTCGCGGAATTGATCGATCAGGACGCGCAGCTTAGGACCCGTCTCCAGGCGAATGCCGATGAGATCGACCGGGCGAAGGCAAAGATAGAAGCAATCGCTGTCGACGACGCTGTGCTGGCGATTTCCGAGAAGGTGCGAGGACTAGCCGACCGCAAGGCGCGCTATGCGTCCGCGGGGATGGATCTGCCGACCCGCAAGATGGAAGTCCAGATGCTTGACCAGGTGGTGGTGAACTGTCTCGCCGCGCTCGGAAGATCGGCCGAACAGGATCCATCTCGGCTCATCCTGCCGGCCGTTGTGGTCGGCACGCTCCGCACTATGGTCGAACAACGCTCCGGCATCACGACCAGCCTGCGGATGGCCCGCGACGAAGCCGCTGCCGCGCTCCACGGGCTTAACGCTGCGCGAGGTCGCGTTGGCGAGGAGAGAGCGGTGCCCGAGCCCGCAAGAGCCAGGCTGATGGCAGCCGTGTCGGAGGCGAAGGCCAGTAGTCACGCACGCGAGATCAGAGAGGCTCGCGCGTTGGAGGACGAGCAGCAAACAAGGCTGGCCGACGCGATGCGGCGCCTTCGGCCTTGGTCGGGAGATGCGGACGCACTTTCGAAGATGCCGATCCCGCGATCCATGCAGATGGCTGGGTGGAAGACACTGGCCGCGGACCTTCAAAGGGAGAAGGCGGTTTTTTCGGAGCGCCTGGCTGAGCATGAACAAAGTCGGATCGTGACGTTGTCACGTCTAGCTGCTGCTCGCGCCTCGGTCGACATCGCCGACGATGACACAGCCGAAGCCATTCGCCGAGGGAGGGACGAGGCCTGGCGAAATCACCGGGCCGACCTCAAGGCCGAAACAGCAGCTATCTTTGCCGCAGCACTCGCAAAGGACGATCATGTCGGCGCGGCTCGATTGGCCCATGCGGGCGAGCTCGCGGATCTGCGCGCAATCAGGCAAAAGGTTGCCGAGGCCGAATCGGCAATTGAGCGCGTAAGCAGCCAAATCGCGGGAGTGGCCAGGCGCGCAGAAACGGCATCCGCCGAAATCAGGCGAATGTCTGGCGCCTTGCTTGAGGATTGCGAGGCCCAGTCGCTCGACCTCCTGATCGGACTTCTCGAGGATCGCCTCTCCGCGCGCGCCGACGCCCTTGCCGCCTGGGACGACATCCTGCTCGCACGCGCAAGGATTGAACGGGCAAAGGCCGAAGGAGAGCGGATCCGTCTCGGATTGGCCTCGGCCCTTCGAAGCGTTGGAATTCAGCCGGAAGCTGTGGAGGCCTTGGAGGCAATGGTGGTCACCGCCGACCGATTTCTGGAGAGGCAGGCAAAGGTCGACGCGGAACGGGCGGAAGCGTTGAGGAGCGTCGCGGCGAAGGAAGAGGAGCTCGCCGCTAGGCGGCTCGCGGTTGAAATTGCAGAGCGGCGAGAGAGTGCATGGCAGGCCGAGGTCAAGGAAACGCTTAAGGGGAGCTGGCTCGAAGAAGGCATCGCCGGGACTGGACTTGGCAGCGTGCTCGATCAGTTGTCAGAGCTGTCAAAGGCCCTGCAGGATCGTGAGGCCATGCGTATCCGCATAAGCAAGATGGAGACGGACAGGACTGCATTTGCTGAAGAGGTGGCCCGCCTTGGTGCGCAAGTCGGCGAGCGTGCAATGGACGACGCGCCAGAACAGGTGAGCGTCGGGCTGACTGAGCGTCTGGAGCAAACCGAGCGTGCCCGTGAGGCGAAGGCAAATCTCCTCCTTGACGTTCAAAAGTTGCACGAGGTTCGAGAGGCACTGAACGCTGAGGTCGCGGCAAATGACACCACAAAACAGGAGGTGCTCGGTGCCTTTGGGGTAGGAACTCTGCCGGAGGTCGCAGAGCGCGATCAACAGCTTCGCGAGCGAGACGGTCTGCACAGTGCCGTGGTCGAGCTTGAGGAAAGACTGACGAGCGAGCTCGCTCTCGACGATTTCGCCCAGGCGCGATTCTTGCTGGAAGGCCTCGATCTCGATGGGCTCACTATTGAAAAGGCCGAAGTCGAGCGTCGCCTCGCCGACGTCGATGAATCACTGCAACAGCAGCTCGTCCGGCGTACCCGCGCGACTGACAAGATCGATGCGATCGGCGGCGACAGCGCAGTTGCCCGGATCGATGCTGAGCGCCGCACCGTCCTTCTCGACATCGAGGAGAAGGCTGCCCGGTACATCGAATTGAAACTTGGGGTGATGTCGGCCGCGAGCGCGCTTCGGGTCTACCGCGAACGTCACCGCTCTGGAATGATGAACGAGGCCTCCGACGCCTTCGCACTGATCACGAGAGGCCAGTACACGGGGTTGACGACCCAGCCGGTAAAGGGCGGCGAGGTCCTCATCGCGACACAGCGGGATGGTCAGTCGAAGGTCGCAGATGCTTTGTCAAAAGGCGCGCGTTTTCAGCTCTATCTGGCTCTACGCCTCGCCGGATATTACGAGTTTGCCAACCTCAGGCCGTCTGTTCCGTTCATCGCAGACGACATCATGGAAACGTTCGATCATCTCAGGTCGGAGGAAGTTTTCCGCCTGTTCGGCAAGATGGCCACTGTGGGCCAGGTAATCTACCTCACGCATCATCAGCACCTGTGCGAGATCGCCAAGACGGTGGTCCCCGACGCAATGATCCACGAGCTCGGGTAATTTCCGCTGGTTTCATTGTTGCCCCGTCTCGCGAGGCAAGTCGCATTGTCAACAACGGCTTTGCGCCTCATTTCGGCGGTTCAGGCTCTCCGATGCGGTGCCCGGGAGCTGCCATTTGAGATAGCTGACAGCATGGGACGATTGGGACGAGGACGTTCGCTTCACCTTGTTCGAGCCTCTCTCAGAAGACAGAGCAGTCATTCAATCCTTGCCGGTTTTTGTGCGGACATAAACGCACGCTGTGCCGAGACGCGCCTTCGGGGTTGGCCCGGTACACGAAGCCTGGTCAGCGGAAGCCGGATAGTGCGCTCAAGTAGAGCAATAGAACCTCAGGCGGGTATTCGCTCTGGCACAGGCAGTCTGCATGGCGTCCCAGTGCATAAGGAACTGCCGCAGACGGTTGTCCCATGGTGTTTCGTCCAGACCGTCCGCGAGCGCTTTCCTGCGCGCCATCTTTGCGCCGACAATCCAGATTTCACGATTGAATGACGGATTGCGACACGACGCTAAGAGCAGATCGTTGAGTTGTGCGGCGGTGAGACCGTCAGGATTCCTAAAGATGCGATTGCGGCCATTCAGTGTAACCCGGTTGGCCTGCACATCGGCTCGCCACCGATCGGGTGTCCAGACAGGAGATGGCTGCCCTCGCGTGATGAATCCCAGACTGGCGAGGGCTTGCCGACCTACATCCTGCAATCCGCCAACGTTGAAACCGTGACCTCTCGGACCTTGATCACCGACCTTGGCGTGAACAAGCACGATCTTTTTGGCATCGGGATCAATCCCAATGAAATCCGCAGCCTCACGGTTGTCGTCGTCACAAAGCCAGACGGGAAGCGCTTCAATTGCGGCTGTTAGTTTGTCGTCCGCGATTCCGTTCGCAACGCGCTGACCATCGCAAGTTACCGAAAGGAGGCCGAAAATGGATTCTCGGTACCAATTGCCCCGGTTGGCCTCGTAGTTGTTTTCACCCTTCTCACTCTCGACTGCGTCGAGCGTAGCCGATCCATGAACGTATTCGAGAACCGGCTTGGTGTCGCCGTCCTGGACCCACTGCATCTTCGGCTCGTAGAAACTGCCCTCCGAATACACGACGCTGTCGCGTTGCGTGAGAATGCGGAAGGCCTGCCCTTTATTAAGCCGCTGTACGAGTGTCAGCGCCTGATGCCTGCCGTCCCCTTCCGGCGCGCGAGCAAGCTCATCCAGCTTGGTGCTGGTGAGCCTGTATTTGCGCGTTTCAGGAACGAACTCGACGCTGCAAGACACTTCCTCGTCACCGATCTGGATTGTGAAGTCGCCGGTGGCGCCGTCCACCTCGGCACACAGATCAAAATAATCTATGTCCTCATGGAGAACCCAAGCCGCCCCACCGACCTCGTCGTCCCGCATGTCGTCAAGCGATGGGTCAAGCAAGATCGAAACCGGCTGGGCTTCATGGTCGGTAATATCCTCGACCAACGCTGCGTAGCGCCCGAAGACATGGCTCCGCTTTCTATCAGCATCCGCGAAATCAGCTGCAATTTCTGCCGTCCATGCAATATAGTCTTCAACTGGAACATAGCGCTCGGAAGCATCGCGCAGGCGCGAGCGGTTAAAGCCAACATACCGCGCGGTCCCGTTCACAAAACCGGCGGCAGTTGCAGGAACCAGCGAGGGGTCCAGCAAATCGGTGAAGGCATCCGCAAAAGAACGAGTGCGCAGCGCCATTGCCCGGATTGCGTGTTGAGACATATCGAGCGAGGAAAATGACATGCGGGAAAGTCGAGACGGGTTGTCTTCGTCTTCGGGAAATGCCTTCTCCATGATAGACCTGCCCGCACGTTTGAGGCTAAGCCCGTCCATATCGACCACCAGGCCCTCCGTATCGTGCATGAAAACGAATTCGCCCTGCTGGACGGCAAGGAATATCCCGAGCTTCCATTCGGAAAAAAAGCGGTCGATCAGGTACGGCGAGTTTCGCCATGCATAGTAGGAAAAGCCCATCGACCCTTGCGGCATCCCTTCAATCGGCGTGATCTTGAACCGGTCCTTGTCCATGATGGCTTCCTCGATCACCGTGCCAAACGCGCGGATGTCGGGAAGCGGCGCGGCTGTTCTCAGCACAGCGGCGGTTCGGGGAAGCTGAATATCACCTGCTGCCAGCGGCTGCTCGAACTCGAAGCGCCCCCGAAATTCACCGCTAATGTATTGGTACTCGGCCATATATTCGAGCAGGCGATCCGGTAACGTCACCTCGTTCGTGACGATGTGTGCCGTATTCCGTGCCGCATAGTCCTCGTAGCCCTGGTAGCGTTCCCACGCGGTTCGAATGCGCTCGGCATTGGAAGGCGTGGAAAGAACCCAACCGGTCTGCGGCACACCGTCTTCGCCATTCGAATGTCTGGTTGCGCGTCCAATCTGCTGCACAAGCTGACGTGCATTTCCCATGAGATCGAAGATGGCGATGGCAACGAATGACGAATCGTCGATCCCCTCCATGAGCTTGTTCTGGTGAATCCAGAACTGGGCGTCGCCGCGCGACCGAAGAGCCGACGCTACAGTGGTGAACATGTCGCTGTTCTCGGGCGTCTTCTTGGCCCGGTCATGAATAACGACGGCGCGGGTCCGGAAGACGCGGTTAATCTCGGTCTGCAAAAGCGCGAGGGTCTCGACATCGTCGCCCCGCACCATGACCTTTGGCGTTGCACCATTTCGAAACCAGCGCTCGGCCTCCCTAAGGCGGTCCGGCAATTCATGGTGCAGAATGCGGACAAACTGTGGGATTGCAGCTTCCCGTCCTACGGGTCTGTGGTCGTCGCCCTGAGGCACGATGATGTCAGCAGGACGGATAATGCGCTCGTCTACAGCCTGCCGGTAAGGGAAGTTGAAAAGATAGCGCCCGCGCACACGGAACGATTTGTAATCGTTCCGGTAGGGCGTTGCGCTCAACAGAAGAGTCGGCAGATTGAATTCGCGAACGCCGCGTGACCACGAGATTGCAGGCTCGTAGTGACCTTCATCGACGATCACGAGATCGAACTGGTCACGAATATGGGCAAGCAGGGTCGTCGCGTCCTGGGAACCGCCATCGTCGGGATCATGTGCCGTCTTGCGGATATCGCCGAGCGCCTGATGGGTGCCGACGAGGATTGCACGATCGGAGCCCGGTTCGGTGAGGTGCTGCGCGATCATGCCTACGTTCTTTGGCAGAAATTGCTCGACATACACGCTTTCCAAGGCATTGCCGAAATCTTCCGCCGCGGCAGTAAATAGCGCCGTTCCCTCATGCTCGAAGCCCATATGACTCCAGAAGCGATAACGAATGTCCGCTATAAGCTGCTCGGTCAGCGCAGTGCGGGGCGTGAGTACCAGTATGCGGCGTACATTAGGAAGACAGCGCGCGAGCACGGCGATGATGCCGGATTTTCCGGTACCTGTTGGAAGTTTGAGAAGTGCCGCTTCTTTTTGCTCCGGTCGCTCCGGGATCGCCTTGTCACCATTCAGATAGGCGACAACTGTAGCGATCGCTGCTTGTTGGTGTTCCCACAGGCGCGGCGAACCTTCCTCGCCATCCCAAAAGCTGTAGCCTCCGAGATAGCGCATTCCCCGCCAATAGGCTGCACCATCAATCCCATCCTGCCGTATCGAGGTGCGCTCATCTCTAACGAGTTCTCTCAAAATCACTTTTGTTACCTAGCCCGAGCAGTGCGACGCACTGAATGTGCAAACTGTTCTAAGTCTCGCCCCAAAATTGAAGCGTAACACCTTATTATTTCGAGAGAAAGTAAGGTCTACGCAGTGGCCCGACCTTACGCCAGAAGTTGATGAAGATAATCTAACTTGCACCCATCGGGCGGTCTATCGCGGGGTGCTCTACTGCCAGTCGGCAGTCGTAAGCCAACTTAATTCTACGACCTCGACAATGGCCAATGGACCGTGCAAACTGTCCTTCGATTTTTCCGGGGGGAGCTATGCTCAACAGAAGAGCGTTTCTAGCCACTGCTGGCGTAACGCTGATCACCGGTTCCAAGGGATCGCTCGCCCAAACAACTTCTAACAAGAAGCTTCGCGTTGTCGTCGTTGCCAATCGCAATCACGAGGCCGACGGTCTTATGGCTGCTTTGTGTAATCAAATGGCTCATAGCCCCAACCTCAGCGCTCCATACAATGTTGATTGGCCACGTTGGGCACGCGTTCAACCCAATCCACCCACCCCAACTAGGGATCCAGGAGCACCTCGGTGCCTAATTGACGTTTTTTCCTCGCAGTCTGACACGGCTGCAACAGCAACACTGGAGATTTGGTGCATTGACGACCTTGCTATTACCGGAGGCAACAGCGGCAAAAAGGTAATCGCCATGCAGCAAATCACGAATTACACGAATCCGGCTAGTGCGCCGGATGGAGTCATTGCATTTGGCACCGCCGCATATCCAGGCATAGTCTCCAATGACGGGTGCGCCACGATTGGTGGCACGATCTTCATCCACGATGCTTCAAATGGTGCCCCAGGCAGCTGGTCTTGGCCTGGCCATATGGATACGCTTGTTCCGAGCACAACACCCGCGTCGTTCTTTTCTAACGTTTCCGCCGATCAGAGGACCTTGGTGGCTATCAATTCCGAAATGATCGCGCCGCAGAACCGCGCTGCGAGCGTCCTTCAGCTCATTATTGCAGCTGATGCAGTTGGGATCAGTTCAGTTAACGAGGCTCCACCGTATTGCGACACAGATACTAACTCTATCTTGAAAGCACAGCAGGCTGGGGCGACAAACATAACCTCAGTTGAAACGACACACGGGGTTATTCGCTCTATGTGGGATAAGCCTTTCATTTATGTCACGGCTATACCCAACCGGGTTTGCCACTTTCCCGATAGGCCTCCGGCATCTACGGACAGGAATTTCCATCCTCGCATAACGCGGGCATCGCACTGAAATATGTCATTCCGTATTTTGTGGGTGCAATTGCGCAGTAGGCGGTTTTGATCCGCGTTGACAGAAGACTAGCTAGCCGTGAGCCTTCATTCCGTCTGGGCCGGAAGACTGGGGTAGTCGAAGATTCATCGACTCTCGGAGGATCGGACGAGCGTCCATAGAAGGAAGCGTAGCTGCGAGGATTGGACCTGACACTGCTGTTGACGCTTGGTGCCCGCTGACGTGGTCGCCGTCGTCTTGTCATTCAACTCAGCGGCCTTTCGAAATGTCGGTGCCAGTTTAGAATTCTGCAGGACAGTCTAGCGTAAGAGATATGCCCATTAGTTTGCGCTGGGATCGAAGCTTCCGAGGGAACCACTTCGGCAGGTCAGTCAAACTCAGAAAACAATAGCAGTCTACAGGTGAAGATTCCAATGCCAGTGACAATGCAGCAGAGCCATACTCTGACCGAAATGGCTAAAGTGGTTACTGACTTCCTGCCCGCGAGCTTTAACAATACAACTTCATTCCCCATAGCAGCCCGAAACGCACGGGTACAGCAGCATTGGCATTATGAGGGAGGCAAGAAGGGTTCGGTCGCGCGTATGTTTAAGGCTGCATATGAGGAAGGCCCGAACAAGTTGCTAGCTGTCGTGAAGCAAATCGTTGACCTCGGCCTCGTATACCGCAGTCGGGGGGACAAGGAGCCGATCTGCCGCGAGGAGATCATTCGGTTAAACGATCTGCTTCTTGATTTAAAGCTGCGTATTCGGTCTCTCAATGAATCCTCCTTCCTTGACCGACTGCCGAGTAAAGCGGCGACGTCGAAGCAGCCCCCTCCCGCCTCAACACCTCCCGTTCCGCAGCCGAAGGGCGTTGATCGCGCGACTTGCGCAGTGCTGAAGGCGGAGTTGATGAGTCTGACTGCCGACGACGCAAATCCTCAGAGCAGGGGATTCCGTTTCGAGGCCTTCTTGAACCGAATATTCGACGTGCATGGCATGGCTCCTCGCAAGCCGTTCCGTAATAGAGGCGAACAGATCGACGGCAGCTTCGTCCATCGTCACGATACCTTTCTCCTAGAAGCGAAATGGCAGGCCAAGGAGGCGGCGATCAGGGATCTCTACAACTTCGCTAGCAAGGTCGAGACGAAGTCCGCATGGGGCCGAGGGCTGTTTATCAGCCAATCCGGCTTTACCGACGATGGGCTGTTTGCTTTTAGGCAGGGCAAGCCGACATCTATTGTTTGTATGGACGGTTATGATTTGTACTTGATTCTGGAGCACGCCCTAAGCCTGGAGGAAGTGATTGATTTCAAGAAGCGGCACGCCGCTGAGACAGGGCACGCGTTTATTGCGGTTCGTGATCTCTATCCGCGTCTTGTGTAAATTGGGATCTACTCGACGCATCGGTCCTGGAAATTTTCCGAGCTTTCTGTCAGGCACCTCCCGCCGAACCGCGCTCGCTTGTGAGTGAGGCCGGGTAACCGCCCTTAAAGGGTAACTGCTTGTTTTATTGCTGGCCGTTACCGGTCGCCCGCATTTGTATTGTGATTTCTAAGGGGTGCTGGAGGCACTATTTCCTACGTTTCGACCTGCCGGGCCAAGGCAGCTCGCCGTCAAGCTCGCGGAGGCCGTAGGTCTCCTCCACCCATCGCTTCCGTTCAGCCGGCGGGGGCGGGAGATCTTCATCGTCGAACCAGAGCAGCGTCAAGGTCTGATCCCAGGCGGCGAGGTGGCGGACGTCTTCGTAGAGAGAACCTTCACGCTCCCAGCCCTCGAACCACTGATCCGGCTCGGCTTCCTCGGGGCCTAACGCCGCTGCCCCCGCCCGCACCCGGGCGCTGTAAGAGTCGCTTGGCAAATCCATTCCAAGGCGCACCCAAGCCTTGGCGCCTCGCAGGGATGTGGAACGCGAGCAGTAGCGAACCTTGCCGCCCTCGGAGAGCACGAAGGCGCACAGTTCGCGCGAGAAGGTGGCGAAACGTGAGCCCGTCGACATCAAGGAAGCGTCGAATTCGTCGGCCAGGTCGCTGACCGCGGCGAAATTCATGTTAGCCGCATCGACTCTCGGCTTGAACAGCTTGAAGGGAAGCAATAACTCGGCTGCGAACACGTCGCAGGCAATCTCGCCGGCCGGCCTACGCGTGAAACTCCAACTCGGCGACGTATGATCCGCCGCTATGCCGAGGGCTTCGTGAGCCACTTCGTGACAGATGCTAAAACGCTGCCGACGGCTGTTGTGGGCGCAGTTCACGCAAATGCGGTACTTGCCGTTCGACAACCGCACCGACCATGCGTCCTCATGTTCCTGAAGCACTTCCTGCTTCACGGTACCTCCGACTTGCGCCGCGTAGGCATTTACTGAAACCGGAAGCGCCAATGGACCGCACTTGGCGATGAAGTCGCGCGCCTTCATCGCCACGGAGAGTTCATCCATCTTCGTCCTCGCTCATGAACCGGCGGATGCGGGCAAGGGAGGTCGCGTAGTCGGGGCGGGCGCCACGGTTCACGACGGTGGTAAGCATGTGGAACTCCTCGAATGAAACTTGATCATCGGCCCTCGCGAACTCGGCAAGATCGGGGTCGACATTGGGGTGACTTGATAGAAACCGCAGGATTTTGACTTCCCGCTCGGAGGGCGCCAGGGCGCCGAGCAGCTTGTTCACCACCTCGTCGGACGGCGCTTCCTTCGCACCCGTCTCGAGGCGGTAGATGTAGGCGTGGTCGACTTCGCTCCGCTGAGCCAACTCTCGCAGGCTAAGATCGCCGCGAAGCCCCTTCAGCCAAATTCCTAACGCAGACTCCGGCATCCGCCCTCCTTGACATTCGACACAATATCTCCCAATCTGTTGTCCAGACAGACAACACGCGCTCTGGATTGGTCTCGCGCCGAACAGGGCGTTTTTCAGAGCCTAGGTGTTGTCTGGCCGGACAGCAAGATGCCATCCGGCAGAGCGAAACGCAAGCACCGCGAAAGCGGAGAAAGTAGTAAAAATGTCAGTCAATGTCGCTGCGCACCTGGTGCGTATCCATGTCGACCGGGAGATTTTCGAGTCGCCCGACCCCACGACGGGCAAAGCGCTTTACGCGCTGGCCCAGATCCCGAACCACCGTGAGTTGTTCCGTGAAATCCGCGGCGATCACGAGGACGAACCCGTACCGCGCGACGACACCGTGATCGACCTGAGGAAGGACGATCACTTTTACAGCCAGAAGGCTGTCACCGTTGGCGTCAACGGCGAGCCGTACGAAACCACGGAAACCCGTCTCTCATTCGAGGAACTGGTGAAGATCGCGTTCCCCACCCCGCCGACTGGCACGTGCATCGAATTCACGGTGACCTATCGTGACGGCCCTCCGGCGAATCCCAAAGGTACGCTGACGGCCGGCCACTCCGTGAAGATCAGAAACAGGATGAAGTTCGATGTCACGGCGACCGATCGATCGTAGCCCGCCGCTGAAGCGGCTTCGCGACGAGGGCTACAACGTCGACGTGATCACGGGATATCTCGTGATCCGTGACGTGCCCTATGTTGACAGCGACCGGCAGGTAAAGCGCGGCGTCTTGTTCGCCCCATTGGAGGTGACCAACGACGTTGCGAAGCCGCCCAAGGATCACCAGACCAAGTGGTCCGGCGATCTCCCTTGCAACGAGGACGGCAGCAAGATCCAGGGGCTTGGCGACAGCGACTTGGGTGACGGCCTGAAGATCGACGGGATGCCGGTGCGCTGGAACTTTTCCTGTAAGCCCAAGCCCGCTGACCGCTACGACGATTTCCATCACAAGATGGCGCACTACGTGGCGAAAATCTCGGGCCCGGCACAGGTGATCGAGCCGGGTGTAACGGCGCAATCCTTCAAGCCTTACGCGCCCGACGAGGACGACAGCGTGTTTCTTTACGAGGACACGGCCAGTAGTCGCGCCGACATCGTGGCAATCGCCCTAAAGCTCAAGCCGCTGAAGGTCGGCATCGTCGGCCTGGGCGGCACGGGTTCCTACGTCCTGGATTATCTTGCCAAGACGCACGTGCGCGAAATCCATCTCTTCGACAACGACGGGTTCATTCAGCACAACGCCTTTCGGGCGCCGGGCGCGCCTTCAGGCGAAGAACTGGACGAGGAGCTCTCCAAGGTCGAGTTTCACGCGCGTACCTACAGCAAGATGCGCCGCGGCATCGTCCCACATAAGATCAAGGTCACCCCAGAGAACCTTCACTTGCTGGAAGGCCTTGACTTCGTGTTCCTGTGCATGGAGGGGGCCGGGAAGCGGCCGATCGTCGAAAAACTGGAGGCGATGAATATCCCGTTCGTGGATGTCGGCATGGGCCTGACCGTGCACAACGAGAGTCTGCGGGGCCAGATACGTACAACGACCAGTACTCCGACCAAGCGCGAGCACGTCCACATCGGGAAACGCATCGCGTTCACCACGGCCGAAGAGGTCAACGAGTATGACAAAAACATTCAGGTGGTGGAATTGAACGCTCTGAATGCTGCGTTCGCAGTCATCAAGTTCAAGAAGCTTTTCGGTTTCTACGATGACGACAGCCACGAACATTTCAGCATCTTCGTGCTCGCGGGCGCCGAGACGATCAACGAGGACAGCGAATGAAGAGACCCTTCAAGATCCGACACGAGTTCGTGGAGTTCGTCCCGAGGGTCCGCGAGGCCGGTGTCCTCTATGTTTCGATCCCGTATGCAACCGCAGTCCATGATTGCTTCTGCGGTTGTGGCACCAAGGTGGTGACACCGATTAGTCCGGTAGGCTGGCAACTCACCTTTGACGGCGAGAGCGTCAGTCTCTCGCCGTCCGTCGGGAACTGGTCATTCGCCTGCCGGTCCCACTATTTCATCCGTATGGGTACGGTGGTCTGGGCAGGCGACATGTCGGAGGACGAGATTGCGTGGGGCCGGATCCGCGACAAGGCAGCGCGCGAAGGTCACTTCGATGGCCATGTCGAACCGCTCGTTTCGCCCAAGGCCGAGGTCGCGAAAACCAAATCTAGAGGCTTCTGGGCATGGTTGACCGGCGGTCTTTAGCAACTGCGAGGCTTAGGGCTCTGCCCTCGCGGCCCATCCCTGCCGACCATAAACGCTGTCGCCATGGTGGATGCGGGAGAGGTAAGTAGGCGGCATAGCCATGTGATTCATCGATGTCAGGTTGAGTTGATGGCTGCTTAGAGCCGGTGCCGAATGGCAGCAATTCGCTAAACTCGCTCCGATAGCGGGCCGACGGCTATCGGCCCTGTTCCAGCCATTGCCAATGATCACCGGAACTGCGGAATGGGGCAGGCCTATTGAAATCAAAAACACACGATGGCCTCTCAATGTTCGCGTTTTGTACTTCCAAAGTCGCATAATTGGCAAACTGATATGGCGTTGAGAATTATCTGTCGTCGGCGTCCAGAATTATTTATCGTCACCCGGACCGCTAAATGGCTCATATCCCACCGCTTTCGCCCGATTAGGTTACCAATCCCTGGGCTAACAGGGTTACCAATATGCCCCGACGACAGTTAATTTCTAACTGGCGCTAAGGCGCTGTATTCTTTGAGCTAATTGCGATCTCGATTGGTAACCCAAGGCCATCCGTTACGCGAATTGGTAACCCATCAGCGACAGGTTTGGTAACCCTCATCGGGTGAGTGCCACGCGCCTCTCGGCGGATTCTTTTCAGTTCTGCTGCGGTTCGTTCCCGTCGCGGTGCGCATGGCTAGCCGGCACGAGGCGTGATACCCGGCATGCGTTTCGAGATCGGGCAGCCGACGCGCGAGGACTGCGTGAGGGTAGGGGCCGAACATAACGTTGAGGGAGCCGATGCCTTTCAGGCAGTCGCCACCTACGGTCAGAACACCTCCCTCCGCACGCTTTGCCACCTGCTTCAGAACTGTGCTGCCGCTGCCAACGGCGACAGCAGCATTCGTCTTCCGCGGATCGAGACCACGCTTCGCGGCATGTCATGCGGCAGCGACGCGCTCAAGCTTCTGCACGAGCGCCGAAACGACTTCGCACAAGAGGTCGGCAGCCCCGCTTAATTCCAGACAGATAATTCTCAACGCCACAGTGGAACGCGCCTTATCCGATCCGTGATCTCTGATCCCATTCGGGTCCCGACGCAGTCGGGAGCTGAGCTGTTTCGGCGTGATTCGCCACCGCTGTGATGGGCGCCGTTTCGGCGGTCGCCTGTTCTGCGGCTTTTCATGCGATCTCGCAGCCACCGAAGCCGAACGACCAGCGCGCGCGCCCAGCGCCAGGTAGTTTCGCGGAGACGCTAGGGCCACTACTATCGTCCATTCCGCGAGGACCCCGCTTACGCAGGGAGTCTCAAGTAGCGCCGGGGATCGACGCCTCTGCGGTCGCGCGGAATGCGGCGTGTGTAGTTTGAGTACCTCGAGTTCAGGCCGTCATTTCAGCAACGACGTGCGGAAGTGCTCCATGTTCTCTTCGACGCTTTCGCGGCTGAGGTCGCCTGTCTTCCTGTCGCGGATCATTTCGTACATGCGCTCATGCAGTCCGACCGCGCGCCACTTACCACTGACCTCCAAAGACTTCTGTACCCACGGCGCGACCATTTTCAGAACGAAGTCGGCGATCACCACGATCAGCGGGTTGCCGGCTGCCTTGTAGATGGCGCGATGGAAATCGAGGTCGGCCTTGAGGAGTTCCTCGATTGGCGAGTTCTCGTCGTCCGACAGTCTCTTCAAGCGGTCGATGCACTCCCTCATGACAGCGAGGTCAACGTCCGTGCGCCTCATCGAAGCGAGCTCCGAGCAGTTGCGGTCGAAAATGTATCGCAGTTCCATCAGCATTTCGGGGGTCGAACTCTGGAGGTAAAGCTTGAACATGGCCAGCGGCATTGCCGGGAGGCCTTCGTCCTTGCGGATGTAATTGCCGAATCCGTGCCTGGTATCCACGATCCCCGATACTGCGAGCGTCTTGATCGCCTCCCTGATTGGTGTCCGGCTTATTCCAAGCTTCTGGGCCAGCTCCTTTTCGTTCGGAAGTTTGTCGCCGGGACTGAGGTTTCCATTGGCGATCTCGCCTGTGATGTAGTCGAGCGCAATATCCAATCTGCTGGGGATTTTCTTTGGATCAACGGACAGCATTCCTAGTCGCTCCGGTCCTAATTGAGGATGGTACGAGGTCATACCGCGTTTCGCCTTTTGCGACAAACACCCGACTACGGGCGGCCAGGGCATGCAGAATTTTCGCTGATTTGTCCCAGCCGCGTGGATGCCTTCGAATCGAACGGGAACATCAACCCCGCAGCAAGGAAGCCGCCGTCGACATTGAGCGTGTGCCCGGTGATGTAGGCTGCCTCATCGCTCGCCAGGAACACTGCCGCGTCCGCGATTTCTGAAGGCTCGCCGTAGCGGCGCTGCGGGACGAGCCGATGATACGCCTCCCGGGTTTCGACCGTGTGCATGACCTTTGACACCTCTGTGAGGATGGGGCCGGGCGCAATGTTGTTGACGTTGATCCCGGATTCAGCAAGCTCGACCGCCATCACCTTGGTGAGGAGTTCGACGCCGGCTTTCGATGCGCCATATGCCGAGCGCCCGACGCCTCCCTTCTGACCGGACAGGGAGGCGATATTGATGATCCTTCCGTATCCCTTCGCCGCCATGATCCGGGCAAACGCCTGCGCTACCAGGAATGTCCCGGTCAGGTTGATGCGAACGACGCGTTCGAATTCTTCTCTCGTGCTTTCGAGGAACAACGTGGTTGCACCAACGCCCGCGTTGTTGACCAGGATGTCGACGGTGCCGAACCGTTCGATAGTTTTCTCCACGATAGCTGCGACGTCCTCGTCGACAGAAATGTCGGCACGAACCGCCAACGCCTTTTCGCCCAGGCGCGCCGCAGCCTCGTCTGCCACGTTCACATCACGATCGACGATGACCACATTCGCCCCTTCGCGAACGTAAGCTTCCGCTACCGCGAGCCCGATCCCCCGTCCTGCGCCAGTCACCACTGCGGTCCGGTCCGAAAGTCTCATTTGCAGTCCTCCCTGGAAGAATAAGGTATAAGGTATGAGGTATGATCTTGACAGGGTTATGGGCTCCTTCTATGAGTCTTGTCAAGAGTGGAGCTTCGGTCGGGGTGAGGAGGTAGGTTTCCTCGACCGGGAGTGTGGGAGATTAGCGTGCCTTCAACTGCGAAGTTAAAAGCCGTGTTTTACGGCGATGATTTCACAGGTTCGTCAGAGAATCTGGCGCAGTTCCATCGGAACGGCGTCAAGGGCAAGCTATACTTGGCGCGTCCCGCGACGGAGAAGGTTGCCGCTGATGCCCAACGTTACGATGTACTCGGTTTCGCCGGCACCGCCCGGGCGCTGTCGGGAGTCGAGCTTGACGCCGAACTCGACAGCGCCTTCTCGATCATAGCCCGGCTGAACAACGCCTTCATTCAATACAAAATCTGTTCGACCTTCGACTCGTCGCCGACGGTCGGGAGTTATGGTGCCGTGCTCGACCGCGCCGCGATCCACTTTGGAAAACGTGACGTCCCCGTGCTCGCGGCCACACCCGACTTCGGACGCTACACCTGCTTCGGAAATCATTTCGCGCGCTTCGCAGACAGGATTGAGCGGCTAGACCGTCATCCCAGTATGTGCCGCCATCCTAAAACGCCGATGCACGAGGCCGATCTTCGCATGCATCTGGCCGGGCAGACGGACAAGGAGTTCGTCAACGTCACACTGCCCATGATCCACAACCGCGCCAAGATGGACGAATGGGTCTTCGAGTCTTTCCGGGGCGGAGCGGGAGTTATTTTCGATGGCGTCGAAAATGACGACCTGGCGGCGGTCGCGGATTTGTTGTGGGCGAGGGCTTCGACGCAGCCGATTTTCGCGCTTGCGGCTCAAGGCCTTGCCCAGCAGCTTGGCGCGCTCTGGGCTCGGTTGGGACTCCTGTCCAGATCCAGGCCCGTCAATACCGAGATCCCCGGGGTCGAGAAGCTGCTCGTATTGTCCGGCAGCTGCGCCCTTCAGACTGGACGCCAGATCGCTGCTGCGGAAGCTGCCGACTGGAAGATGGTTCATCTCGACGTCTCAAAGATCGCTTCAGGCGAGCAAGGTGCCGCGGCTGCGCGCGAAGCAGCTTTGAAGGCTGTTGAAGCTCTCCACCGCGGTCGCCCTACCGTCATCTACACCGCCCGTGGAGAGTCCGGCCGGGTGGTCGATGGCGAGGTTCCAGCGGAGCGCCTTGGAGCGATCTACTGCGACATTGCCCGGACGGTGCGGCGCGCCGTGTCGCTGCCGCGGATCGTCTTTTCCGGCGGGGACAGCTCAAGCTACGCCGTCAGAACGGTCGGTGCGGAAGCTCTTGAGATCGCGGTTTTCGACGAAGTACAGAACTGCCACGTTTGCCGCCTTGACGCGCCGGGTGACGCCGAAATCGACGGCCTCGAAGTCATGCTCAAGGGAGGACAGATCGGTGCCGACGACTTCTTCATGCGCGCCCTGAGGGGCACCGTCGGTTCGGTCGCGGCGTAGGGAAGAGAAATGCATCAGAAGATCATTTTCGAAGCGCGGGTCAACGAGTACGCGCCGCGTACATCCAACCCCAACATCCCGTACACCGCCGATGAGATCGCGGAAGCCGCGGTCGCGGCCCGCAAGGCAGGTGCGGCGATCCTGCATTATCACGCGAGAACTCCGGATGGGGGGGCGACGAACACCGTCGAAGCCAATGCCGAAATCATCCGCAAAGTCAGATCGGCCACCGATCTGCTCATCCTCCCAACCCTTGGCTTCATCTCCAATGATTCGGACGCCAAGAAGCGTATTGATACGGTGGCCACTCTGGCGCTGGATCCGGCAACGAAGCCCGACATTGCTCCGATCGATACAGGATCGGCGAACCTGGAGCTTTGGGACCCGGAGCGGGCCGCGTTCGAAAACCCGGACCGGCTCTATCTCAACACGACTGAAAGTCTGATCCATTATGCCCGGAGGTTGGCAGAAACTGGCGTCAAGCCAAAGCTAGTCACGTGGTCGGTCGGATTCACGCGGCGGGCGATCGCCCTAATGAATGCAGGCCTGGTCGCGGGGCCGGCCTACTTCCTGCTCCATCTGACCGGAGGACGCTACATCACCGGGCATCCGGCGACAGAGGCCGGATTGCTGGCGCACCTTGCGTTTCTGCCCGACGACAGGCCTATCGAATGGACGGTGAACTGCCTGGGGGGAAACCTGCTGGACATAGCGCCAGCGATTTGCCGACTGGGTGGCCACATGGCCATCGGCATCGGGGACTACCCGTATCGCGAGCTTGGAACGCCCACGAACGCGGATGTCATATCCCGTGCGGTCGAGATCGCCCAAAGAGTCGGACGCGAGCCCGCCACGCCTGCAGAGGCGCGGACGATCCTGGGATTGGACAGTAAGTAAACGATCCGATATGGCGCCGCTCGGCCAGTGGCGTATTTGTAGTCTTTCAAAGGTATGACGTCATATCATGGTTGAGGTGAACGCACAGCAGGAGCTCTTTGAAGGCGGGCAGATGCCGACGGCTCGCATTCTTCTCCAGGCCGAAGGAGTCCAGAAGTCGTTCAACGGTGTACCCGCGCTGGTGGACGGAAGACTGACACTCAAAGCTGGCACGGTACACGCCCTCTGCGGCGGCAACGGTGCGGGCAAGAGTACGTTTCTGAACATAACGATGGGTCTGCTACGCCGCGACGGCGGTACGGTGCAAATCGACGGCGAACCGGTCGACTTCAAGAGCGCGGCGGACGCGCTGCGCCATGGCATCGCGATCATCACGCAGGAGCTTTCTCCGGTTCCGGAGATGACGGTCGCCGAGAACCTTTATCTTGGTCGTGAACCTAAGCGACTTGGGGTCTTCGTGAACTTCGCTCAAATGCGACGGGACGCCCAGGCATTCCTCGACGAACTGGGTTTCGAAGTCAACGCGCGCGCAAAGATGGGGGAACTGAGCCTCGCGCAGATTCAGCTCGTCGAGATCGCGAAGGCCCTGAGCTACCGCGCGCACATCGTCATCATGGACGAGCCCACTTCGGCAATCGGCGAACATGAAGTCCATGTTCTGTTCAACGCGCTCCGCAAGATTACCGCGCGCGGTTCCGCAATCATCTACGTCTCCCACAAGCTCACCGAAATCTTCGAGATCGCGGACGAATACACCGTTTTCCGCGACGGCCGGTTCATCGAGACGGGATACATCAAGGACATCGATCGTCGCCACCTCGTGACGCAGATCGTTGGTCGCGAAGTGAAGCTGGTGGAGAAGGGTAAACCCCTTGAAGACGCACCGATCCTCCTTTCGGTGTCGAACTTGGCACGTGGATCACACTTCCGCGGCATCTCCCTGGAAGTCGCGTCGGGGGAGGTGGTGGGCATCTATGGATTGCTTGGCTCAGGACGGACCGAGTTCTTAGAAACGATTTTCGGACTTCACTCTCCCACGAGCGGAGAGGTCATATTCAACGGCGACAAGGTGAGACCCGGCCGCCCCAAGGAAGCGATCAGGCGCGGGATGGCCATGGTCACGGAGGACCGCAAAGACAGCGGCCTCGTCCTCTCGGCGTCGATCGCCCACAATATCACGCTCTCGTCGCTCGCCCTGATGGCAGTCAGCGGCTTCATCCGCGGCGACAAGGAACGAAGCGCCGTGCGCGACATGATCGACTCACAGCGCATCAAGTCGGCGTCGCCCGACGTCACCGTCGAGACCTTGTCTGGTGGGAATCAACAGAAAGTCGTTCTGGCACGCTGCCTGCTGACCGACCCGCGGCTCTTGATCTGCGATGAGCCTACGCGCGGCATCGACGAAGGCTCGAAGCAGGAGATCTACGCGTTCCTGCGGGATTTCGCCGCAAAGGGCAATGGCGTTCTGGTGGTCTCCTCGGAGGCCCCCGAGATCATCCAGCTCAGCGACCGGATCGCAATCTTCAAACAGGGGCAGCTCGTCAACATCATCGACGGTGCCGACGCAACACAACAGACGCTCATGGACCTGGCGAGCTGACCGATGGCTGCTGGTTCCTCAAAGGGAGGATTTGAGCAATGAATACAATCGCTGCGGCGAAGCCCGGAAGCATGCGGGCAGGAGAACTGATCAGGCAGTTCAGCATCGTCCTGGTGTTCTTCCTGATCGTGGCGTTCTTTTCATTCGCCAGCCAATATTTCCTGACGTGGCCGAACTGGCTCAATCTTGTCCGGCAGTCGTCCATTAATGGCATTCTGGCTATTGGCGTCACCTTCGTGATCCTCACCAAGGGCATAGACCTGTCGGTGGGATCCGTCATGGCGCTGGCCGGAATGATCGCCGCCAGCCTGGTCACCGACACGAACGAGCACTTCGTGCTTTGGGGCATCCTGGCGGGGCTTGCCGTCGGCGCCGTCCTTGGGCTGGTCAACGGAGTGCTCGTCGCTGCGATCAAGGTTCCGCCGTTCGTTGTAACCCTCGGCATGCTTAGTGCCGCCCGCGGATTAACCCTGATCTTCTCGGATGGCCGACCGATTCCGAATCTATCGGACGCCTTCACATGGATCGGCGGCGGCCAAATCATGTACGTGCCGGTTCCGATCCTGGTCCTGCTGCTCGTCTTTCTGATTGGATGGACCGTCCTGAACTACACGACCTTCGGACGTTATGTCTATGCAGTCGGTGGCAACGAGAAGGCGGCACGTACGAGCGGCGTCTCGACGAAGATCGTGGTCGGCTCGACCTACGTCATCTCCGGGCTTCTGGCGGGCCTGGCTGGGATCGTTCTCTCAGCCAGGACAACCGCAGCCCTGCCGCAGGCCGGCATGGGCTACGAGCTCGACGCGATCGCCGCTGTCGTCATTGGAGGGACCAGCCTTGCCGGCGGCCGCGGTTCGCTGCTCGGCACGCTCATCGGAGCGCTGATTATCGGCACCATCAACAACGGCATGGACCTGATGGGGGTGTCTTCCTACTACCAGCAAGTGCTCAAGGGCACCATCATCGTGGTCGCGGTCATCGCCGATCAAATCCGCAAATGACGCAATTTCAGGAATTGCCGCCGACAGGTCGGCGACAATGCCCGATCACGCAAGCAACGCGCTCGGGCGGCTTCAACCAGAGGAGAGTTTGAAATGCAGATGTCTCGGAGGAACCTGCTCAAGGCAGGCGTGGGAATGGCAATCGGCGTGGCCATGCTGGCCGGAACACGGATGGCGTTGGCGGAGGACAAAATTCGGATCGCTGCGTTATCGTTCGGCGAGTCCGGTGAATACATGAAGGCTTGGTCGACGGAAATCCAGAACCACCCGGCCGTCAAGTCCGGCATGGTCGAGATCACGGTTTTCGACGGCAAATATGACCCGCTGACCCAGGCTAACCAGATCGATACCGCGATCACCCAGCAGTTCAACGCCATCATCATGGCACCGTTCGACCTCCAGGCGTCGGCTCCGCCGATCGACAAGGCAGCGCAGGCCAAAATCCCGCTGATTGTCTCGGCGCTCAAGACGAAGTCAACGAATTACACCGCGTCCATCATCGTCAACGACACCGAGGGCGGCCGCATCATCGCCGAGGAACTCGGCAAGCGGCTCCCGAAGGGCGGCAACGTCGTTCTCATGGAAGGACCGATCGGCCAGTCCGCTCAGATCGAGCGCCGCGCTGGTGTCGACGCCGGGCTCGCGAAGTTCCCGAATTTGAAGCTTATCGAGGCCAAGACCGGCAACTGGAGCCGTGCCGAAGGCCAGGCCCTTATGGAGAACTGGCTGCTGGCTCATCCCGGCCAGATCAACGGCGTGCTTGCCGAAAACGACGAGATGGCGCTGGGTGCGATCGTGGCGATGAAGAGCGCCGGCATCGATCTCAAGACCGTACCCGTTTTGTCGATCGACGGCATCCCCGACGCCAAGCGCGCGGTGAAGAAGGGCGAACTGGCGGTCTCGCTCTACAAGTATGCGCGTGCCGAGGGCCAGGGTGCCGTCGATCTCGCTCTGCATGCGATCAAGGGCGACAGCTACAAGCCGCAGGCAGAAATCTGGGGCTCTCTGATGGAATGGAAGGACGGCAAAGAGAAGGACTACGTCGTGCCGTGGCTGATCCTCGATTCCACAAATGTCGAGAAGTACATGTAATCAGAAGGCTTGACTGCGGACGGCCCCTGGGCCGTCCGCACGATCTGCTCCGAAATCGAGGATTGAGCACCATGCAAGAAAGAAAACTCGAAAAGACCGAGGTGACGCTGACCTCCCTTGGGCTGGGGACCTCACCGCTCGGTGGCTGCAACGTCGACGTGAGCTTTCAGACTTTCGAAGCAGTCGTCCTCAAGGCCTACGAACTCGGGGTCCGCTACTTCGACACCGCGCCGCTCTACGGTCTCGGTAAGTCCGAGCACTCGCTCGGCCATGTGCTCCGCAACAACGATCTTGTCGGTAAGGTGGTGGTCAGCACCAAGGCGGGGCGTATCCTCAAGCCTGAGAGCCGAGCCAAGCGCGCCGAAAGTCTTTATGGCATCGATTGGGTGAAGGCGCTGCCGTTTGTCGACGAGCACGACTATTCGTACGACGGCATCATGCGCGCCTTTGAAGACAGCCAGCAACGCCTGGGCATGGACCACATCGACATCCTGTATCTCCATGACGTGAGCGGTGAATGGCATCGCGAGTCATATGACACGCATCTCTCTGCCTTGAGGGCCAGCGGCTACAAGGCTTGCGACGAGCTGCGCCGCACGGGGTCTGTCAAAGCCGTCGGCCTCGGCGTCAACGAAACGGCGTCGGTCCTGCAGGTAGCCGAGGAGTTCGATCTGGACTGCTCGATGGTCGCTGGGCGGTACACCCTCCTGAACCATGGCGCCCTCGACCATTTCTACCCGGAAATGCAGCGCCGAGGTATCGGCATCATCGCCGCCGGCATTTACAATTCAGGCATCCTGGCCGAGGGCAGCAAATCTAGGACGACGACCCGGACCTACGACTGCCAGCCCGCACCCGAGGCGATTGTTAGCAAGGTCGAGGCACTTGAGGCCGTGTGCGAACGCCACGGCGTATCCCTTCCGACCGCGGCGACACAATTCGTCTACGCGCATCCCGCAGTGACCGCGGTCGTCCAGGGGGCTTTGACGCCGGAACATGTGGCGGCGAACGTCGCCGCGATTTCCACGCCAATCCCAACGGCATTTTGGGATGACCTCAAATCGTCGGGTCTCATTCCCGCGGCCGCCCCAGTGCCTGCGGCGTAAAGCCGATGACGGTGGAGTTGGCTCGGCCAAGACCCTCGGATGTCCTCGTCACCTACCGTGTCGAAACGGCTGGAAGTCCCGAGACATTGGCGGCCAAGATCGCAAGCGATCAGTCCACCGGAACGTTCGTGGACCTGCCGGGAGAGACGGCTGAACTCAAAGCCCGCGCGGCCGCGCGGATTGTCGCTTTCGAGCAGCTGGACACCACCGAAATCCCTTCTCTTCCCGCCAAGGGAGCGGCCTTCAATCGGGCGCAGGTGACGATTGCGTATCCGCTCGAAGCTGTCGGAACCGACCTGTCGGCCCTGGCGACGGTGGCGCTCGGCGGTGTCTGGTCGATCAAGGAGTTCACGGGACTTAGGGTCATCGGCCTTAAGTTGCCGTCCGAGTTCGACGGGATTTATCCCGGACCCCAATTCGGGATCGAAGGCTCGCGGCGGCTTACAGGGGTTTACGACAGACCGATTATAGGAACCATCATCAAGCCTGCGCTGGGTCTTACCCCTGATGAAACGGCGAAAGTCGTCGGCGAGTTGATCACATCCGGCGTTGATTTCATCAAGGACGACGAGAAGCTGATGTCGCCGCCTTACTCCCCATTGGAAGCGCGCGTGAAGGCCATCATGCCGCTCATTCGGGACCACGAGCAGCGAACCGGGAAGAAGGTCATGTACGCCTTCGGCATTTCCGACGTCGATCCCGACGAGATGGTGCGGAAGCATGACATGGTGGTTCGCGAAGGCGGTAACGCCGCGGTCATCAACATCAACTCAATCGGCATGGGCGCATTCCTGTTCCTGCGCCGGCGTTCATCGCTCGTGCTGCACGCCCACCGTAACGGTTGGGACCTCATCACCCGGCATCCGGGCCTCGGTTTCGACTTCTCGGTTTATCAGCAGCTTTGGCGCCTGTTGGGCGTCGACCAGTTCCAGATCAACGGCATCGCAGCGAAATACTGGGAGCCGGACGACTCTTTCGTTCAGTCTTTCCACGACCTACAGAAGCCGATCTTCCATGACGCCGACCGCCCGTTGCCTGTCGTTTGCTCGGGCCAATGGGGCGGCCAGGCACCCGAGACCTATCGGCGGACCGGACAGACAGTCGACCACCTCTATCTGTGTGGTGGTGGTGTGGTTAGCCATCCTGGCGGACCTGCAGCCGGGGTGAAGGCTGTTCGCGCCGCATGGGACGCTGCCGTCGCAGGGATCGAGCTCCAGGAACACGCGAAGTCTCATCCGGAGCTGGCGCAGGCGCTCGCCAAGTTTGGCTCGAAATCACCGATATCAGAAGGGAAATGACGCCATGGAGTACCGTCAACTTGGTCGGTCTGGCCTGAAAATTTCGCAATTGGTCCTGGGCTGCATGAGCTTCGGCGTCGCGGAACGCGGCAACCATGCGTGGACGTTGTCTGAAGAGGATAGCAGGCCTTTCATCAGGCAAGCCCTCGAACTTGGCATCAACTGCTTCGATACCGCCAACGTCTATTCTGACGGTACCAGCGAGGAGATTGTCGGAAGACTTCTCAAAGAGATGGCGCCGCGCGACGAGGTCGTCATCGCTAGCAAGGTCTACGGCAAGATGCGGAATGGTGCCAATGCCGTCGGCCTGTCACGCAAGGCGATCATTGCCGAGGCAGAGGCTAGCCTGAGGCGACTTGGGACCGACTACATTGACCTCTACCAGATCCATTTCTGGGACAACTCGACTCCGATCGAGGAGACGTTGGAGGCGCTGACCGACCTCGTGCGAAGCGGCAAGGTACGATACATTGGCGCAAGCAACTGCTACGCTTGGCAGTTCGCGCGCGCGCTCTACAAATCGGACGCCTCCGGATGGTCGCGCTTCATCTCTATGCAGGCGCAAATGAACCTCCTTTACCGTGAGGAGGAACGCGAGATGCTGCCGCTCTGCAGGAGCGAAGGCGTCGGCATAATAGCCTTCAGCCCCTTGGCGCGCGGACGTCTTAGCCGACCGTGGGAAGAAAGCAGCCTGAGGTCTGAGACCGACAACGTGACAGCACGATTCTACGGACATGCCGACGAGGCGGATCGGCGCGTGGTGGATGTCGTCGCCAAGATCGCCGCCGCAAAGAGCGTCTCTCGGTCGCTTGTCGCTATGGCGTGGCTCAACTCGAAGACGGGCGTCACTGCTCCGATTGTCGGCGCGACCAAACTATCGCACCTGAAGGATGCGGCCGCGTCCCTTGACGTGAAGCTGACTGCAGAGGAAATCAAGGAACTCGAAGCCCCCTATGCGCCCCATCAGGTCGTGGGCCTGAATTAATGCGGATTACCCGCCGTTTCAGCAACGAAGACCACGACATAGAAATAGCGGCCGAAATGCTCCGCAACGGTGAAGTTGTGGCCTTTCCAACGGAGACAGTTTACGGGCTTGGAGCCGACGCCAGCAATTCCGCCGGAATTGAAAACATCTATGAGGCGAAGGGACGCCCACGGCACAATCCGCTGATTGTCCACGTTGCCGACATGGATATGGCCTGCAGGATTGCCCAGTTCAACCAGAATGCCGAGTTAGTCGCTGCCCGGTTTTGGCCAGGCCCCCTGACGATACTGCTGCCGAAGAAGGATGATTGCGGATTGGCCCCTGCGGTGACCGCGGGCCTGGCGAACGTAGCGATCCGGTTTCCGTCTTCACAGGTTGCCCAACGCCTTATCCGAGCAGTTGGATTCCCGGTGGCCGCGCCGTCAGCCAACCTTTCCGGGAAGATATCCACGACGCGTTTCGCGCAAGTGGTTCGCCAACTCGACAGCCGCATAGCGGGAATTATTGAAGATGACACCTGCGACCACGGGCTAGAGTCCACAATCCTGTCCTTGGTCGGAGCGCCTACACTCCTGCGTCAGGGTTCGGTTCCGCAAGAGTCGCTCGAAGAGTTACTTGGCTCGATGGGGGAGGACAGCGACCCGCGTGAAATATCAGCGCCGGGGCAATTGAGAAGCCACTACGCTCCTCACGCTGCCGTCAGGATGGAAGTCGACCAGCCGAGGGCGAACATGATTTGGGTCGGTTTCGGACCGACATGCGAGGGTTGCCATTTGACGCTCTCCGCTTGCGGCGACCTGCAAGAGGCTGCTCGAAACCTGTACGCAGTCATGACCGAGGCTGATGCTCTTGCAAAAGCAGGCGAGGTGATCGGGTTCGCGCCGCTACCGATGGTCGACCTTGGCCGCGCCATAAACGACCGATTGAGACGCGCCGCCGCGCCGCGCTTAACCTGACTAGAATCACGTGCGGTAAATGCGGGGGTCAGCCCAAAAATCACTTGCGTCTAAAGGTATGACCTTATACCTTATCTATCGCCGACTTGGAGGAGCCGTGCTGGGAGGTTTCGTGGGAACAATTCACGACATCAATCTTCACGGGTGGCGCCGTATTGGCGGTGCTTGCTCGCCACGGCCTCCAGGCGGCCCACCGGTAGCGCGCCTTCCAACGACATACGCAATGGATGACCAATGACCGACCTCGAACTCAGGCCACTCGGAAAGACCAAAGTGCAGGTGACTTCGCTGGGGCTCGGCACGGTGCCGCTCTCCGGCTTCAACGCCGACGTCTCATATGACCAGTTCGAAGCCACGATCCTTGCAGGGTATTCGTCCGGAATCCGCTACTTCGATTGCGCGCCGATGTACGGCTTTGGGAAGTCCGAACACTACCTTGGGCATGCGCTCCGGGCCAACAAGCTGCGCCAAGACGTCGTGGTCAGCACCAAGGTCGGGCGCGTCCTCAAGCCCGCCAGCATGACGAAGAAACTTGAGACCGTGTACGGCATCGACTGGATCGATCCATTGCCGTTCCTCGACACTTACGACTACACGTATGACGGTGTCATGCGTGCGTTCGAGGACAGCCAGCAGCGGCTCGGTCTCGACTACATCGATGTCCTTCTTGTCCATGACGTCGGCCGCGCCTGGCACGGTGACCAAAGCGAATTCTACTGGGACCAGCTGCGCGCTTCCGGTTACAAGGCGCTCGACGAGCTCCGGTCGAGCGGCGCCGTCTCGGCCATAGGTTTGGGCGTCAACGAAACGGACTCGGTCGTCGGTGTTGCGCGCGAGTTTCAGATAGACTGCTCCCTGATCGCAGGGCGCTATACGCTGTTGAACCACGGGCCCCTCGAAGCCGCCTTTGACGAGTTGCTCGAGCGAAACGTATCGGTGATCGCCGGGGGCATCTTCAATTCCGGAATCCTTGCGACCGGCGTTGGCGCAGCCACAGCCACTTATGACTACGGCAAGGTCCCGGCCGCCGTCGTGGAGAAGGTGAAGGCCATCGAGAGCGTTTGCGTGGAATATTCGGTGAGTCTGCCGGCGGCGGCGATGCAATTCGTCTACGCACATCCGGCTGTGGCCACCATGGTCATGGGAGCGAAGAGCGCCGCCGAAGTGGACCAGAACATCAAGGCGATCAACGAGACGATACCATCGGCGTTCTGGGACGCCTTGAAGGCTGCGAACCTCCTTCCGTCGAAGGCTCCGCTGCCGAAGGACGGACGATGAATCGCGCCACCATCGGCCGTGCTTTCCAATGTGACGCGGTGGTCGAGCCGGTTGCGTCAGCGGAAGCGCGCAAGGGCGTCGAAGCGCTCGTCAGAACTTATGGAGAGCTTCTTGCGATTTACTCGTTCATGCATCTCGCATTGAAGGAGAAGGGTATGCGCTTTTTGGTCGGCGAACTCGCCGACCGTGCAGCCGAAATCAAACGGTCGGTCGCGGCAGCACGCTCTGTCTTGCCGGGGGTCGCTGGCCAACAGCACGCGTTCGCCCATCTGGTAAAGGCAGACCGTCTGCTCGCTGACGCGGACACGCTGCTGCAGCGCGGCGTCCTCGTCCAAGACGCGCCGCTCTTGGGGTTGCTTGCAAACGCCGTGACCGAGCTCGAGCGTTCGGCCGCAATACTCGACACAACGACTTTTGACACAAGCAGCTGCTGTGCAGGGTCTCTATCTGGTCATGGGGAGGAATACCATGGGAGCACATTCAATCTGGGTGATTGAATACTCGCGCAGCCCGGTGCACCCGGTCAGCGGGGTCTATTACGGCGAGCACAATCGGGGAACGATGAACCTGCCGTTCGCCTACATACTTATCAAGACCAGCAACGCCGTCGTCCTGGTCGACGTTGGACACGACGCCGGCGACTTCGGAGGGCAGATCGCCAACTCGATTGGCGTCACCGGATGGACAGGTCCCGACATCGTCCTTGGCGAGTGCGGCGTGAGGCCACAGGACGTCACCCATGTGATCCTGACGCATGCACATTTCGATCACATCGGAGGCCTAAAATTCTTCCCCAACGCCAAGATCTACATCCAGAAGAAAGAGCTGGACTCATGGATGTGGATCCTCGCCAAGGGCCGCCGCTTCCGCTCCCTGCAGGCGGGATTGAACCCTGCCGACATCCTCTACCTGACCCAGGCAAACATTGAGGGTCGTCTCGAATTGGTGGAAGGCGAGAGAGAAAATCTGCTGCCGGGAATTCACCTCTATCCCGCATTCGACACGCACACTGCGGGCTCGCAATATGTGGTGGTGCAGAACGGCGAGGGAGACGACAAGATCGTCCTGTCCGGCGACGTGGTCTATACCTATAAAAACCTCAACGGGGGCGACTCGAATGATCCGTGTTTCGTTCCGCCGGGCCTCGCCAACGGCAGTCAAACGCGCCTGATCGAGACCGCCGAGGAGATGCTTGGGATCGTCGGCAACGACGAGCGCCGCATCATTCCCATGCACGAGGAACGGCTGTCAAAGATCTATCCGTCGCGCGCGACAGATCGCGAGCTCATGCTCGTCGAGATATGTCTGGCTGACGGAGAACCTTCAAGAGTGTGATGAAAGTTGCGCAGTTCACAATCGTCCTCCCAAGACGATGCGCAGGGAATGGCCGGGTGTCGACGACCCCGGCCTTTTCCATTTCGCTTCCTTCACATCTACCTGAGCAAGGGGATCAACTGGGTGACCGAGTTCTTCGCGTCCCCATAGAACATGTGGGTGTTCTCCCTGAAGGAGAGCAGATTCTCAATCCCGGAATAGCCCGTCCCCTGACGACGCTTCGATACGAAGACCTGCCGGGCCTTCCAGACTTCGATGACTGGCATTGCGGCGATCGGTGAATTCGGGTCTTCCTGGGCCGCCGCATTCACGATGTCGTTCGAACCGATGACTATAACGACGTCGGTGTCAGGAAAGTCCTCGCTGATCTCGTCCATTTCCAAGACGATGTCGTAAGGGACTCGGGCTTCGGCGAGGAGCACGTTCATGTGGCCGGGCAGTCGACCCGCGACGGGATGGATGGCGAAGCGTACGGTCTTACCTGCCGCACGCAATTTGCGGGTGAGTTCGGAAACTGCACCCTGGGCTTGCGCGATCGCCATCCCATAACCAGGGACGATAATGACACTTTGCGCGTCGTTGAGGGCCGCGGCGACCCCCTCGCCGTCGATCGAGATCTGATCCGCCGGCAAGCCGCTCGCGCACCGCTCCGATCTTCACTCAATCCCTCCCATTTTCTGTCTCGCGACGGGAAGGCCGCTCGTACCCACCATGTGTTAAATGTTACAAGGAAACTCACAAAATAACATCAAATCAACCAAGATTTCTATTACATTGTGTGGTATCTCGCATTAGGCCCATCCCCTCCGATCCTTGCGGGTTCGCGGGGCTTGGGCCCTGTCGGGATGTGATAATGTTAGCTTTATCACGAAAAGTAATG
The DNA here is from genome assembly GCF_057784235.1 of Mesorhizobium sp. CNPSo 4670. NCBI lineage: Bacteria > Pseudomonadati > Pseudomonadota > Alphaproteobacteria > Hyphomicrobiales > Phyllobacteriaceae > Mesorhizobium > Mesorhizobium sp. CNPSo 4670. Next base: position 38,985 of record NZ_JBWJFQ010000031.1, read on the forward strand.
TTGAATTGTGATAAGATATGTTATATTTTGGGGGTCTCTCGCACGTCGACAGAGGAGTGCCGAATGATCCCAGCCAAGGTATCGATTTCTGATCTAGCAAACGCGATCCGCGTTCTTTCCATCGATGCCGTGGAGGCAGCCAATTCGGGTCATCCCGGGATGCCGATGGGCATGGCTGACGCCGCGTCCGTGCTGTTTGCAAGGCATTTGAAATTCGACGCCAGCCAGCCTCGCTGGGCCGACCGCGATCGCTTCGTTCTGTCGAACGGGCATGGGTCCATGCTGCTCTACAGCGCGCTTTATCTCAGCGGTGTGGAGGACGTCTCGATCGAGGAGATCCGCAATTTCCGCCAATGGGGTTCCAAGACCCCCGGCCATCCTGAATACGGTCATACCGCTGGCGTGGAGATCACCACTGGGCCGCTCGGGCAGGGCATAGCCGGAGCGGTGGGCATGGCCATAGCCGAAAGACGCCTTTCGGATGAGTTTGGCGCGGACCTGGTCGATCACCACACTTACGTGTTCTGTGGCGACGGCTGCCTCATGGAAGGCGTCGGACAGGAGGCGGCCTCGCTGGCCGGTCACCTGAAGCTCGGCAAGCTGATCGTGCTCTATGACGACAATGCAATTACGATTGACGGCTCCACCGCCGTTTCGTTCACCGAGGACGTTCCTGCCCGCTTCGCGGCCTATGGCTGGCATGTCGAAAACATCGACGGCCATGATCCGGCCGCCATCGATGCGGCAATCACTCGCGCTAAGGCAGATACCGGCAGGCCGTCGCTGATCGCGATGAAGACCGTCATCGGCTATGGTTCGCCAACCAAGGCCGGCAAAAGCTCGGCTCATGGCGCGCCACTCGGGGCAGCCGAGGCGGCTGCGGCCAAGGCTGCCTATGCCTGGCAGGCCGTGCCATTTCAGATACCGCCGGAGATCCTCGAACGCTGGCGCGCCATTGGCGCAAAGGGAGCTGGCGCACGTGCCGATTGGCAAGGGCGGCTCGATTCCATTGACGCCGGCAAGAAAGCGGAATTCCTGCGCCGGGTCTCCGGCGTGCTTCCCGATCACTATGGTGGGCAGGTTGAGGTAGCCCGGACCAAGCTCCTCGACCATCCCCAACAAGTCGCAACCCGAAAAGCAAGCCAGATCGCTCTGGAAACCCTCGCCGCCGCCCTGCCTGAGATGATCGGCGGCTCAGCTGACCTTACCCATTCCAATCTTACCCGCGTTGCCGCCGTCGACAGCGACTTCACGCCGACCAGCTCGGGGCGCTATGTCAGCTATGGGGTGCGTGAATTCGCCATGGCCGCGGCCATGAACGGCATCGCCGTGCACGGCGGACTTATTCCTTATGGGGGCACGTTCCTGGTCTTTTCAGACTATTGTCGCAACGCAATCCGGCTGTCGGCGCTGATGGGGGTACGCTCGATATATGTGTTGACGCATGACTCGATCGGGCTTGGCGAAGACGGTCCAACACATCAGCCGGTCGAGCACGTGGCCAGCCTGCGGGCCGTTCCGAACCTGCACGTATTCCGACCCTGCGATGCCGTTGAGACGCTGGAGTGTTGGGACATCGCTCTGCGCGACCGCAACACTCCATCGGTTCTGGCGCTTTCGCGTCAAAATGTTCCTCAACTCCGGTTGGAGCGCGACGCCGCCAACCGGGCGCAAAAGGGTGCCTATGTCATTAAGGAGTCCGGTCCGACTCGTGACCTGACCATTCTCGGCACCGGGACCGAGGTTTCGCTCGCCGTTGCCGCGGCAGAGCAACTGAAGGAGAGGGGCATTCATGCAGCGGTCGTCTCAATGCCCGCCTGGGATCTCTTCGAGAAGCAACCGAAAGCCTACAGGGAGGCCGTGCTCGGCAACGCGCCGCGCATCGCGGTCGAGGCGTTGTCGAAATTCGGGTGGACCCGCTATGTGGACAGCGAGGACGACGTCATCGGCATGACCGGCTTCGGCGCCTCGGCGCCCGCCGATGTGCTTTATGAGAAATTCGGCATCACCAGCCAGGCGATCGTCGCGCTCGCTCTCGAGAAGCTCGGAGCAACGCCATGAACGTGCTCAGGCTTGCCAATGATCAACCGGCTCGCGCACTGCGAGCCGTGGAGGATTTTCTGGAGGATTGGGCGGGCTCGGACGCGCTCCGCCTCGCGATCACAAAGCAAATCGACGCCGTGATGACGGGCGCGCGGGCCTTGTCGGCCAGGATCGCCCTCGGTGAACTTCCTGGCGATCCGGCCGAGATCGTCGGCGTCAATTCCGACAGCGACAAACAGAAGGCGATCGACGTCGCCTCACATCATTTGTTCCTGGCCCTGCTGCGGGATGCCGGCGCGGCGCAGGTGCTGTCCGAGGAGGCAGAGGTGCCGGCTGTCTTTGGTTCGTCAGGCCTCGCCGTCGCCATTGATCCGCTTGACGGATCGGGCAATGTCGGACTTGGGGCCTCCCTTGGCACGCTCTTTTCGATCGTTCCATTCGAGGTCGGCGAGGATCCGTTCCTCAAGCCGGGAAGGGAATTGGTCGCTGCCGGCTACGTGTCCTATGGCAACACCGTCGATCTTGGCTTTTCGGTCGGGGAAGGGGTCGTCCTGGCGACGCTCAACCCCAACGATGGAAGTTTCTACGTCATCCGGGAAAGTGTCCGGATAAAGCCCGACACGGCGGATCTCGCCTACAATGCGTCCTTGCATCGCCATCTCGTGCCGTCGACCCGTTCCTATGTGGACGACTGCCTGATGGGCAGTTCGGGTCCCCGGGACCGCGACTTCAACATGCGCTGGCTGGGCGCCGCCGTTGGAGAGCTCCATCGCATTGTTTTGCGCGGTGGCGTCTTCCTCTACGGCGCCGATGGCCGTCCAGGCTACGAGCAGGGCCGCTTGCGCCACGTCTACGAGGCCAATCCGATCGCATTTTTGATGCGGGCCGCCGGAGGCCTCGCCACCGACGGCAGCATCGACATACTCGACAAGCCGCCGGCGTCCCACCATTGCCGCACGCCGCTGGTCTTCGGCTCTGTCAACGAAGTCGAACTGATCTCAGGTCTGGTCCGGAAAGTATAAGGGGAAAGCCATGGCGCGAATTACCTTACGTCAATTGCTGGATCACGCGGCCGAACATGGCTACGGCGTACCAGCATTCAACATCAACAATATGGAACAGGCGCTTGCGATCATGGAGGCGGCCAACCTGACGGACTCGCCCGTTATCATGCAGGCCAGCCGCGGTGCCCGCGCCTATGTCAATGACGTCATGCTCAGGCACATGATGGACGCCGTGACGGAGATCTACCCCAACATCCCGGTCTGTGTTCATCTCGATCACGGCAATGAGCCAACCAGCTGCATGACAGCGATCCAGGCCGGCTTCACCTCGGTCATGATCGACGGATCGCTGCGAGCGGACGGCAAGACACCGGCCGACTGGGACTATAATGTTGGCGTGACGAAGAGTGTTGCGGATTTCGCTCACTGGGGCGGTGTGTCGGTAGAGGGTGAGCTTGGCGTGCTCGGTTCGTTGGAAAGCGGCGTGGGCGAGGCCGAGGACGGGCATGGCGCGGAAGGCCAACTGTCGCACGACCAGCTCCTGACCGATCCGGATGAAGCTGCGGCCTTCGTGAAGGAGACCAAGGTCGACGCTTTGGCGATCGCGATGGGCACCAGCCACGGCGCCTACAAATTCACCCGCAAGCCCGACAGCGACGTGCTTGCAATGCACGTGATCGAGGCCATCCATGCCAGGCTGCCCCATACCCATCTTGTGATGCACGGTTCCTCCTCCGTGCCGGACGAACTGCAGGAGATCATCAACAGGTTCGGCGGGGAGCTCAAACCCACCTGGGGGGTGCCGCTCGAGGAAATCCGGCGCGGCATCCGGCATGGGGTTCGCAAGATCAACATCGACACAGATTGCCGCATGGCGATGACCGGGCAGGTCAGACGCGTGCTGAGCGAGGATCCCTCCGAATTCGATCTGCGGAAATACATGAAGCCCGCCATGGCAGCACTTTCCAAGCTATGCCGCGAGCGCTTCGAGGCTTTCGGATCGGCGGGCCACGCTCATGGCATCGTCCCCTTGACGCTGTCCGAAATGGCTGAGCGCTATCGCAACGGGACTGTCCATTGAGAGCGACATGTTGGACATTGGCGCAAGCGCTTACACACGCCGGCGAAGCGCCTCATGCCACGTGTCGGAGCTCGTCCGGCAGCCGGCGACGCAGCAATGGAGATGATCGTGAGACGAGAAGAGCGCAGGCAGGAAATCATCGATCTTCTCGTTGCCAGCCGCGCGGTTGAGCTTGATGATCTCGCCACTCGGTTCGCGGTCTCGAAGATGACCATACACCGCGACCTTGACGACCTCGTGCGAGCCGGTGTGCTGCGCAAAGTGCGCGGTGGCGCGACGATCGAACCAGGAACCCAGTTCGAGAGCGATTTCCGCTTCCGTGAGCTGCAGGAAGCCGATGTGAAGCGGTCGATTGCGGCCGCGGCGGCCGAGCTCGTCGAGCCAGGCATGACCGTCATGATCAACGACGGGTCAATGGCGGCGATGCTCGGCGACGTGCTGGCAAGAAAAAGGGCAATTACGATCATCACCAACAATGCAGCGATCATTGATCGCAACAAGGGCGAGAGCGGCGCCACGCTGATCGCTGTAGGCGGGGTCTATTCCTCCAAGTTCAACGCCTATTTTGGGATTGTCACCGAGGAGGCGCTTTCGCGCCTGCGTGCCGACATTGCCTTTGTTTCGGCGCCTGCCGCGTCGGGCCGCCTCGCCTATCACATGGACGAGACCGTCGTGCGCAGCAAGCGCGCCATGATCGCCTCGAGCAGACAAAGCTGCCTCCTGGTCAATAGCCGACGCTTCGGCCACACGGCGTTGCATGTACTCGCCGATCTCAATGATTTCAGCACGATCATCTCCGACAAACCGTTGCCACACCAAACGGCAGTCGAGCTCGAAGGTGGACAAACCGTCGTCAGGATCGCTACCGCAGAGGCAACACAATGACCGGGAACAAGCAGTTTTGGGTCGGCACCAGCTGGAAAATGAACAAGACCCTGGAGGAAGCCCGCGAGTTCGCCGATGGCTTGTGCCGCGCCGAGTCCGGCCGGCATGACCGCCTCCAGCGTTTCGTCATCCCGCCATTCACCGCCGTCCGTGAAGTCAAGAGGATGCTCAAAGGCACTTCGGTCAAGGTCGGTGCACAGAACATGCATTGGGATGATGAAGGCGCCTGGACCGGGGAAGTGTCGCCGGTGATGCTGAAGGACTGCGATCTCGATATCGTTGAGCTTGGCCATTCGGAGCGCCGCGAGCATTTTGGGGAAACCGATGAAACCGTTGGCCTCAAGACGGAGGCCGCCGTCCGCCACGGCCTCGTGCCGCTGATCTGTATCGGCGAGACGCTTGCGGACCGCGAAAGCGGTTGGGCGAGCCAAGTCCTGGCAACGCAGGTGCGCGGCGCGCTCGGCAAGCTGGCTGCCGGCCAGCGAGGGGCTCCGATCCTTCTCGCCTACGAGCCTGTCTGGGCGATCGGTGAACGTGGCATCCCTGCAACGGCTGAGTATGCCAACGCCCGTCATGCCGAAATCGCCAGGTTCGCCCACGAGATCCTCGGGCGTCGCATCCCCTGCCTCTATGGCGGCTCGGTCAATCCCGGCAATTGCGAGGAACTGATAACCTGCCCCGACGTCGACGGGCTCTTCATTGGTCGCTCGGCCTGGAAGGTCGAGGGCTACCTCGACATCCTGGCGCGCTGCGCCGCCAAAATCTGAAAAGGAGACGAACATGAAAATCGCTGTTGCAGGAGACAGTGCGGGCGAGGGGCTCGCCAAGGTTCTCGCCGACCACCTGAAGGATCGGCACGATGTGAAGGAGGTCTCTCGTACCGACGCCGGCCCCGAGGCCTTTTATGCCAACCTTTCGGACCGCGTCGGCTCAGCCGTGCTCAAGGGCGAATATGACCGTGCCATCCTTGTTTGCGGCACCGGTATCGGCGTCTGCATCGCGGCCAACAAGGTGCCAGGCATTCGCGCCGCCCTGACGCACGACACCTATTCGGCAGAGCGCGCCGCGCTCTCGAACAACGCGCAAATCATCACCATGGGATCGCGTGTCATTGGCCCGGAGCTTGCTAAATCGATTGCCGACGCCTTCCTCGCGCACAGCTTCGATGAGAACGGCCGTTCGGCAGGTAACGTCAAGGCGATCAACGAGGTTGACGCCAAGTACAATTTAGCGCCCCGCTAAGCCTGACGGCCTTCCTTGCACCGATGGCAACACCAGACAGAGATCGCAACAATTGTTGTCGGGCACGGCATCCTTTAGGGCGCCTCAGTTGCCGCCCGCCAACTCGTTTCGCTGCTCGGGAGTAAGCGGGCGCAACTCGCGCCCGTGGAGCATGAGGAACAGCTTGGCGGTCTCCTCGAGTTCTTCGGTAGCATATTGCGCCTCCTCGAGCGACTTTGCCGCGATGACCGGACCGTGGTTCGCCATCAGGACGGCGTTGCTGTCCTTCGCGGCCTCTTGCACCGCCTCTGCCAGTTTCTGATCGCCCGGGCGAAAATAGGGGACAAGCGGCAGGCGGCCGACCCGCATGACATAGTAGGCGGTGAGCGGCGGCAACACGTCTCTCTCATCAACGCCCTTAAGGATGCTGACGGCTACCGAGTAGGTCGAGTGAAGATGCACAACGGCGCGGCCGTGCGGGCGAGCGCAGTACATACATTGATGCAGGAAGGCTTCCTTGGTCGGCTTGTCGCCTCCAATATGCACGCCCTCGGCCGAAAACAACGAAAGCCGCTCGGGGTCGAGATTTCCAAGCGAAGCATTGGTCGGCGTCATCAGCATCCGCCCATCCGACAGTTTCACGCTCATGTTTCCGGTTGATCCGAATGTGAGGCCCCGGTCGAAAATTGACTTGCCGATCCGCGCGATTTGATCCCGTGTGTTTGTCTCTTCTGAAAGGGTCGCCGTCATCAGATTTTGCTCCAGGCATCGATGAAGAAATCTTTGCCGCCAAAATTCCCCGACTTCAGCGCCAGGGAAATCGGCCCCGCGCTGGACGGTGCGCTGACCCATGGAACGCCCGGCGCAATCTCGTTGCCGATGTCGAGCTGGTTGATGCCAAGCGACTTCACGACCGCACCGGAGGTTTCACCGCCTGCCACGATCATTTGCGAGACGCCTCCGTCAACCAACTCCTTTGCGATCCGCGCCAGCGCCGCCTCCACCATTTCGCCGGCTTGCGTCGCGCCGTATTTCGCCTGGTTGGCTTTCACCTCCTCAGGAGCTGCGGTTGCATAGAAGAGCACTGGCTTGTCTCCTACGCGGTCCTTGGCCCAACTGAGCGCATCGGCCACCACGTCCTGGCCATTCGCCAGCTTGCCGATGTCTATCCGGTAGCCCTCATGGTCCTGAAGCATCCGTTCGACTTGGCCGTTGGTCGCAGTCGAGCAACTCCCCGAGATCACGGCGCGAGCTCTTGTGCGAGCGCGGTTACCTTCGCGAGGGTAAATTGACGTTGGCCTTTCCATGAACATCGACCGCGCCAGCCCATAGGCAAGGCCTGAGGCGCCAGTCAGAAGCGGAGCCTCGGCGAATGCCCGGGCGATACTCTCCAGGTCGATATCGTCGATCGCATCGATGATGCCTATCCCGGCACCCTCCGCGCGTGCCTGCGCGGACCAGGTCCGTATCGCATCAACGCCACCTTTTACCGTCTCGTGATAGCACGCGACTATCTTGCGCTTGGTCTGCGGAGCAAGGAGCCGGACGAGATTGGAATCCGTCATCGGCGTAAGCGGATGGTTGCGCATCCCCGTTTCGCTCAAGGGCAGATCACCGACGAAGAGGTTGCTCTTGTAGACGGTGCGGGCGTTCGCAGGAAAGGCGGGACAGGCGATCGTGAAATCACTGCCTAGCTCCTCCAACATGGCGTCAAGCACCGGACCGATATTGCCCGCGTCGGTGGAATCGAAGGTCGAGCAGTACTTGAAAAAGAACTTCGATGCTCCGCGGCGCCGAAGCCAGCGAAGCGCCTGCAGCGACTGGCTGACGGCCTCCCCCGGTTCGATGGTCCTCGTCTTGAGCGCCACGACGATGGCGTCCGCGCCGACCTCCTGCCGGTCGGGCGGGGTGCCAATCATGACCGTGGTCTTCATACCGCTTTTGGCAAAGATGCCAGCGACGTCTGTTGCTCCGGTGAAATCGTCAGCGACGCAGCCGACGGCGAGTTTCGGCGCCGCCATCGCCTCACCTCATGATGAAGGGATTGGCGACACTGCTGGCCGTGGAGATCATGACGCTCTTGGTCTGCAGGTAGTTCTGGATCGAAGCCAGCCCATTTTCGCGGCCGATGCCGGAGTGCTTGTAGCCACCCAGCGGCGACATGTAGCTGATCGTTCGATAGGTGTTGACCCAGACCGTACCTGCCTGGATGGCCGCCGAGACGCGCAGAATGCGTCGCATGTCCTGCGTCCAGAACCCGGCGGCGAGCCCGTAACGGCTGTCATTGGCGATCTGGATGGCTTCCTCGTCGGTGTCGAATGGAATGACCGCCAGCACGGGACCGAAGACCTCTTCCTGGGCAATGCGCATGTCGTTTCGCACCGACGAGAAAATGGTAGGCTCGACGAACCAGCCCTTGGAAAACTCTGGGTTGGTCGGCCGTGCGCCGCCCAGGACGCATTCCGCACCTTCTTGTCTGGCGACGTCGATATAGCCGAGGATCTTCTCCAGTTGCGGCGGCGTCGTCACTGGACCAACCTGCGTGGAAGTCGAGAGCGGATCACCCATGCGCGCGGTTTTTGCCAGGGCGATCACCTTTTCAAGGAACTGGTCGTGGATCTTGCGCTCGATGAGCAGACGCGAACCGGCAATGCAGGTTTGGCCCGTGGCTGCAAATATGCCGGAAATGACGCCGTTGACCGCGTTGTCGATCTCGGCGTCAGCAAAGACGATGTGCGGACTCTTGCCGCCAAGTTCCAGGGTGACCTTCTTAAAACTGCGTGCGGCCGCCTCGCCAATCTTGCGGCCGGTGGCCTCGCTGCCGGTGAAGGCGATTTTGGCGACATGCTCGTGGGTTGTCAGTGTCTCGCCGACATCGGCACCGAAGCCTGTGACGACGTTGAAAACACCGGGCGGGAAACCGGCTTGTTCGACGAGCTTGGCGAGTTCAAGGGTCGAGGCTGAGGTGAATTCCGAGGGCTTGGCGATGAATGTATTGCCTGCTGTCAGGGCGGGGGCCAGCTTGTAGGACAAAAGAAGAAGCGGTGAGTTCCAGGCCGTGATGCCGACGCAGACGCCCAGCGGCTCGTGCCTCGTGTAGTTGAAGGTCTCGGGCTTATCGATCGGGATCACCGCACCTTCGATCTTGTCCGCGAGGCCACCGAAATAGTGATACCATTGTGGGATGTACTTCAGCTGGAACAGCATCTCGTTGATAAGTTTGCCGTTATCGATCACTTCGATCTTCGCCAGCCGCTCGGCGTTTTCGGCGATCAGATCGCCGAGCCGCCGCAAAAGATGCCCGCGCTCGCTCGCCGTCAGCTTTGGCCACGGGCCGCTTGTGAACGCCTTGTGCGCAGCATTGATCGCCCGCTCCGCATCCGGCTTTTTTCCCTTTGGAATGGCCGCCCAGGCTTCGGCGGTGAAAGGATTGTAGGAAGCGAAAGTCTCGCCATCGGCTGCGGCTTCCCATTTGCCGTCAATGAACATCTTGTAGGTTTGCATCGTCATCACCTTTGCTAGCATCCCAGTTGTTGCGCCAGATGCTCGAGATCGTTGGCGACGAAATCCCAGTCCTGCTCGGCTTCCAGATCGGTGACTTGGCCAGGCCCATGCTCGGTCGGCCGCAGGATGAACGCAGTCTTGAGGCCAACGTTGCGGGCGGCGGCGAGGTCGTAATTGTGTGCCGCGCACATCATCACGGCGGCAGGCTCAAGATAGAGCATTCTACATACACCCTCATACGTCTCGGGGTCGGGCTTGTAGTGCCGGAAGAGCTCGCAGGAGAAGATCGCGTCCCAAGGCAGATCGGCACCCTTGGCCATATTGACCAGAATAGCGACATTGGCGTTCGACAGCGGACCGATGATGAATTTCCGCTTCAGGCGATGAAGCCCGCCCGACGCGTCCGGCCAGCCCTTAAGCCTGTGCCAGACCTTGTTGATGTGCATCATCTTCGACTCGTCCAGAATGGGCAACGCCAACTCTTCAAATACGGAGTTCAGGGCCTCGAAATGCAACTCGTCGAGGTTCGTCCACGGCAGTTCACCGCGCCGCACGCGCGCCTTTTGCGGGTCGTAGCGGCCTCTCCAGCGATCAACGACGTCGGCCCAGTCGACAGTCAAACCTTCTTTACGACCCCATGCAGACAGGTCGGCGACGATCGAGCCGCGCCAGTCGACCACGGTGCCGAAGGTGTCGAAGACAATAGCCTTGATGTCGTTGGCCATCGCTATTGTCCTTGCCATACCGGGAAAACACGGTTGAACGTCTCAACCCTCTTCTCCAGCACCCAGGGTGTGGTGGCCTCATTGAAGCGCGCAAAGTGCCTTGACTGGAGGTGGATGTCGAAGTCGATCTGGCTGCGGTAGAATTCGTAAAGGTAGAAGCGACCTGGCCGTTTCGGATCCTGGCACACGTCGAAGACGATGCAGCCTGGCTCTTCGCCGAGCGATGCCGCCGCGTTTTCAATCATCGCCGCCTGGAAGTCATTGATGTGCTCCTCGCCGACCACCAACTCCACCGCAACCACCAACCCTCCCGCGCTCTCACCGCTCATGCCACCTCCTTGCGGACTGCCCTGAGTGAATCAATTACCGAGCGGGTCATGTCAGCGCAGTTGGCGCTTCCACCATATTCCATTGGAACCGCGAGATTGCTCGAAAGTGTATGCTCAACGGCTTCCTCGATTAGGCTTGCGGCATTGGCGAGGCTTTGTTCGCCGTGCCGAACCGCGAGCCAATCCAGCATCATCGCCGCCGAGAGGAACATGGCGCTGGGATTGGCGAAGCCCTTGCCCGCGATGTCGGGCGCGGTTCCATGGGCAGGCTGGAAAAGCCCGTGATTTTCGCCAATGTCAGCAGATGGCGCCATACCCATGCCGCCGATCAGGCCCGCGGCCAAATCCGAGAGGATATCTCCGAACATGTTCTCGGTTACCAGCACATCGAAGGTCCAAGGCTTCTTGACCATGTTGAGCGCCAAGGCATCGACATAGGCGTGGTCCCTCGTCATGTCCGGATGGCGCGTCGCGACTTCGTTGAAGACCTTGCGGAAGAAGGCCATCGATTGAAACACATTCGCTTTGTCGACGCAGGTCACATTTCCCGGCTTGCCGCGACGCTTGCGTTGTGAGGCGATCTGGAAGGCAAACTCCACCACGCGCTCTGTACCAGCCCGGGTGATCTGCATGGTGTCATAGGCTTCCTCATCGTCGCGGATTTCACCGCGGCCACGGGCATAAAACAAACCTTCCGTCTGCTCGCGCACGATGACAAAATCGATGTTTTCGGCCCGAGGGTCGGTCAGCACCCGCGGCAAGCCGGGAAACCACCGAATCGGCCGCACGCCGGCGAACAGGCCGAGCTCCATACGAAGATCGAGCTGCGGGATGATTTCGGTGCCGTCGGGAAAGCGAATGTCGGGCCAGCCCATCGCTCCAAACAGGATGGCCTCGGCCTTGCGACACGCCTCGAGCGTTGCACTCGGCAACGCCTCGCCGCTCTCCGCATAATACTGCGCCCCCGCCGGATATGTTTGGAACGTTAGCGCCGGGGCGCCGACGAGGTCGAGGGCGGCCTCGACGAGTTCAAGGCAGGCGGGCATGACCTCCCGGCCGATTCCGTCGCCGGGAAGCACGGCGATAGTGAGCGTCTGGTTCTTCATCATTTTCGATCCAGTCAGAGATGGTTCAGTCCAAAGCGATCAAGCAGATCGAGGAGCTCCCGCCCCGCCCGCTGCCTGTGTTCCCGGTGGATGCGTCCGGCGTTCGCAACATCACCGGCCCGGATAGCCTTCACGAGCTCAGCGTGATCGCGGGTCGAGTTCACCGGCTTCGGCCGCATTTTGAGGGTCAGCATGCGCACGCGGTGAGCCCGGTCGATGAAATTCATGACCACCGACTTCAGCATTTGGTTGCCGCCGAGATCCAGAAGCAGTTCGTGGAACCGCGCGTCGGCCTGCGCCCAGCGGTCGAGGTCGTCGGCGGCGAGCGCCTTGTCCATGTCGGCGGTTGCCCGTTCCAGCCCGCTGAGTTGCTTGTCCGTTAACGCGCGGCCGGCCGCGAGCTCGGCGGCGGTGCTTTCGAGCGACGTGAGGATTTCATAGATTTCCTTCATGTCCGACGTCGACACCGGCAAGACGCGCATGCCGTGACGTGGAACAACGGAGACCAGTCCCTCCTGCTGAAGACGCATCAGCGCTTCGCGAACAGGTGTCCTGCTCATCCCCAGGCTTGTTGCGACCTCCTGCTCGGTGGCCTGGAAACCGGGCGACCATTTGTTCTCCAGAATCAACCGGCGGATTTTCAGATATGCCGTGGTCGTCATCGTCTTGGCGAACGTCTCATCCTTGATCAGGTGAGCGGCTTCCGGTTTCGTGGCAGTGGCCATTTCTTTCCCTATTCGTTCGCTTCACGATCCGGCGTAGCGGCGCCAGCTGTGTTCGGGGTTGTACCCGAGCACCGATTTTGCCTTTTCGATTGACAGCAATGTCTCGTTATCCCCGACCTGCCGCTTGAAGGGTACGCCTGGGTAAAAGCGCTCGACCAGCTCATCATTGGGCGTCATCATGACACCGTCCTGGTTGGCGATAATGAACACCTCGGCTCCCTTACCGCTCCATTCCAGAGATTTGCGGATTGCCTGTGCGCCATCGCGGGCGTCGATATAGGTCCACAGGTTGAACCGGCGCCCGCCCGGATTTTTTTCGAACGCCGGGAAGTCGGCGTATTCGCTCTCTTCCATGACGTTGGAAAAGCGCAGGCACACGATTTTCAGGTCCTTGTCCCAGCGGCAGAACTGTTTGGCCATCTCCTCGCCTAGATGCTTGGACAGCGAGTACGAGGTTTCGGGACGCGGAGCATAGTTCTCGTCGGCGGGGAAATAGTCCGGCTTGATCGTGTAGGGAATGCCCAGCAGCGTTTCGCTGGACGCCCACACTACGTTCTTGATGCCAAGAAGGCGGCAGGCCTCGAAGACATTGAAGGTCGAGACCGTGTTGACCCTGAAGACCTCGGCCGGCGCGACCTTACCCGGCATCGGGATAGCGGCAAGGTGCACGACCGCTTCGGTTTTGCGGTTATGGTCCCAGTCAAAGCCGGTAATGGCTTCAAGGGTTGCCCGCATGTCCTCAAAGTTGACTTTGATGAAGGGGCAGAGGTTTTCCCGCGGCTCGATCGTATCGGCATTGATGACGTCATGCCCATTATCAAGCAGATGCTTCACCGTCGCGCGTCCAAGCTTGCCGCTGCCGCCTGTTACCAAAACTCTCATTTCAAGATCCTCGTCTGATGTTGCGCCACTCGCTTACCGGCCGCGCCCGATGGCGACCGCGAGGATGATCAGGACCCCGCGGGCGATGAGCTGTTGGCTGTATTCCAGTCCGGCAAGGATCAAGCCGTTGTTGATAACGCCGATCAACAGCGCTCCGACGATCGATCCGATCACGGTCCCGCGTCCGCCGAAAAGGCTGGTGTCGCCAAGGACGACCGCGGCAATGACCGAGAGCTCGTCACCTTCTCCAAGCTGAAACCTGCCGGACTGCAGACGGCCGGCATAGAGCATGCCGGCGATCGCGGCGGCCAGGCCGGTCAGCAGCAGCACCTGGAACTTGACCTTTCTGACGTTGACGCCGCTATAGCGCGCCGCGATCGGATTGCCGCCAGCCGCCATGACCTGACGTCCGAACGGCGTCTTGCGAAGCGCTACGTGAGCGAGCGCGCCGAGGACGGCGACCCACACCACCAGCACAGGTAACGGGCCGATGTTGCCGGACCCGAAGGCGAAGATGAAGGCGTCGTCGACGACCGGCACCGGAGAGGTGCCGCTGACCCACATGCCGACGCCTCTGGCAATGCCCATCATGCCGAGCGTCACCAGAAACGAGGGAATGTTGAGATAGGCCGTCAGCCCGCCATTCACCGCGCCGACGAGAAGCCCGAGCGCCAACCCGGAGGCAACGCCGGCTACGATGCCGTACTGCATGAGCGCCATGCCGGCCACAACGGAAGTCAGGCCGGCGATCGCGCCAACGGAAAGATCGATTTCACCGGCGGAAAGCACGAATGACATCGCCATCGCCATAATTGCAACGATCGCCGTCTGGCGCAGGATGTTGAGCAGGTTGTTGGCCGACAGGAACCCTCGCTCCTGCAGCAACACGGCGAACACCACAAAAATTGCAACGAACCCTATATAGACGACATAGTCGCGCCAATTGCCGTACCACGGCTGGGTTTGCGCCGCCGGGAGCTCCTTTTTGAGGGCTTTGGTGTCAATGGACATTTTGGCTAGCCTTCTGTATCGCGACCTGCAATCCCAGTTCTGTCCGGATCAGCGCCGACTGCGCTTCGTCACCGACGGCAGTGGCCCAGCCGTCGATCTCCTCACGATCGATTTCTCGCGCCAGCCGGCCGTTGCTCAGCACCAATATGCGGTCGCTTGTCGCCAGCAGTTCCGCCGGCTCCGATGAGATGACGATGACCGACTTACCCTCGGCTGCGATGCCACGGATCAATTCGACGATCTCGGCCTTCGATCCGATGTCCACACCTGCGGTCGGCTCATCCAGGATCACCACGGACGGGTCGGTGGCAAGCCATTTCGCGATGACGATCTTCTGTTGATTGCCACCCGAAAGGTTCCGAACCCGATTCTCCGCTGACGGCGTCTTGATCCTCAGTCTCGCAATGAGGTCCGAGGTCAGCACGCTTTCCTTCCTTCTGTCGATGAACGGCCCCTTGACCAGACTTCCGATTTGCGGAAGCCCGAGATTGTGACCGACGCTGTGTTCGACGACCAAGCCTTCGTCATGCCGGCTCTCCGGGATCAGCACGATCCCGGCATCGATTGCGTCAGAAGGGGACCTCAACTCCAGGGGCTTACCGCCCAGCTCGATCGTGCCTGCCGTCTTGGCGTCCACGCCGAACAACACGCGCGCCATCTCGCTGCGGCCCGCGCCCATGAGCCCCGCGATTCCCAAGACCTCGCCCTTGTGGACGTCGAAGCTGATGCGATCAGGTTTTCCGTGCGGTCCCGAAAGGTCCCGGACTGTGAGCGCCGGTGGACCCGTCCTGTCGACGGGATGGGGGCGGTATTCGAAGCCGGTGACACGCTTGCCGACCATATGCTGGACGATAAGGTCAAGCGTGAAGTCCGCCATCTTGCCGCTAGTGACGTTCTGCCCGTCCCTGAGGATCGTGATCTCGTCGGCAATCGTCATGATTTCAGTCATACGGTGTGACACGTAGATGATTGCCGTGCCGACGGTCGTCAATTTGCGCAGCATGCCAAAGAGCGTGTCCACTTCCTGCGCGCTCAGCGATGATGTCGGCTCGTCGAGTATCAGGACGCGCGCTTTCTGGGAGATTGCCTTGGCGATTTCGGTGAGCTGGGCCTGGCCCGGGCTTAGGTCCGAAACGGGCGTATGCGGATCGACCGTCAGATTGAGCTCGCCGATGATCGAGGCTGCAAGTTCGTTCTCGCGGCGTTGGTCAACCAACATGCCGAACCGCCTTGGCTCTCGCTTCAGGAAGATGTTCTGCGCAACCGAAAGCGTGGGGATCAGGCTGAGCTCCTGGAAGATCATCTCGATTCCGAGGCGACGCGAATTTTCCGGGGAAATGGTCAACATCGGCTCGCCAAAGATTTTGATCGAGCCATCGGTGGGGGTGACCACGCCTTGCAGTATCTTGAGCAAGGTGCTCTTGCCGGCGCCGTTCTCGCCTACCAGCGCATGAATGGTGCCCGGCCGAATCGTCAGGCTCACACCTCGCAGCGCCCGCACACCACCGTAGGACTTCGTGATGTCGGTCATGGTGACGGCCGCGACATCATCATGCGCCTTCTTCGGGTCGGTCATAGCGCTTTCCATCGCTGTGCTAAAGTGGGGAGCGGCGAACGCCGCTCCCCAGGTCCTCATTTCATCGCCTTCACGAGAATCTCGGGAGCCTGATCGCCATTGGAAAGAGGCCATGCCTTGAGCAGATTCTCACGCGAAACGGCGAGCGCTGGAAGCACGACGTAGGGGGGAGCTTCCTTGGCAAGCAGTGCGTAACCGGCCAGGACGCCTTCCGCGTATCCGGCGCCGAACGGACGTTGCGAGCCGGTGCCCTTGACGTAGCCCTTCTTGGCCATGTCGAGCGCTATGTTGACGCCAAGGTCGCACGTGGTGATCACAAGATTCGTGGACGCCCCGACAGACCGCGCAGCCGACAAAACGCCTTCCGTTGGAACGTCCCATACCGCCCAGATTCCGTTCAGGTTGGGGTGCGCGGTCAGCATCGCGGAAGCTATGCGCTCGGACTCACCAGAGAAGTCGGGGCCACCGACGCCTTGTTCCTCGACTACCTTGATATCGGGGAATGCCTTAATCGCTTCCTTGAACCCGACCACGCGCTCGACCGTCGCGAACAGATCGGAGGCGTGCGGAATAAGCGCAATTTCGCCCTTGCCGTCCAACGCCTCCGCCATCAGTAGGGCCGCGACCTTCCCCATGCCGCGATTGTCGGACGACACCAGGCTGACATAGTCCTTGCCGGGCTTCATGCCGGCGCCCGCCTGGTCGAGAAAGACGATCTTGATCCCGGCTGCAGCAGCCTTCATGTAGGCTGCGGCCGTTGCCGACTGCTCCGCAGGTACGGTTATCATAATATCAGGCTTGAGCGCCATGACGCTCTCGATGTCGGCCACCTGCTGCTCGGCACGGTAGCCGGCGTCGGTGACGGCGACGATCTTGACGCCGAGTTCATCGAGCGCCTTCTTCTGGCCAGCCATCTGAGCCTTGGCCCAATCCGAGGCCGTGTAGTGCATGACGATGGCAGCCGTGGCCTTCTTCGCCTTTATCTTTTCGATCTCCTCAGGGGTCAGCTTCAGGTCGCTGGCGAGGGTGGCCTTTTCGCCGTTCGGTCCGGGGGCGGGATTGCTTTCGATTTCCTTGACTTGCTGCGTAATGTCGATCGCGTAAGCACTGGGCGTATAGGCGGCGCTAAGCGCGAGCCCAGCGATCATCGCCAAGCTGCGAATTGGTTTGCGGATCTCCAGGCTCATTTCGTTCCTCCCATGGACAAAATTTTCAATGAGTACGCCGTTGCATTCGGTAATGTATGCATTAAAATAGGCCCTGATGCAAGTCAATTTCGTAGTGCCCTTCTCAGGCCGCAAGCAATCAGCAGGCAACGCTGCGCGCGCGATTCGCCGACTGTGTTGGAGCCGTTAAAACCCAACGGAGGAAAAATGGCCGAGCGAACAGATCAGATCATCGCCCGCGGCAGAGTCGCGGTCGTCACCGGCTCAGCCAAGGGAATTGGAGCAGCGTTAGCGCGAAGGTTGGCCGCTGAGGGAATGCGGCTTGCCCTGTTCGACAAAGATGCTGGAGCCCTAGACGACTTGTTGTCTTCGCTCGAAGGGGAGCACATCACGATGGTGGGCGACGTGGCGGACCGGTCTGCCGTGGAGCAGCTATGCAATGAAGTATATCACCGCTTCGCAGACGTAGCGTTGCTCATTAACAACGCAGCTATCGCTCAGCGAGCTGGCCCGTGGGATGACGGCAAGCTTTGGCGACGGCAGATGGACGTGAACTTCTTTGCCGTTGTCGAAGCCCAGCATCTTTTCGTTCCCAGGATGATCGATGCCGATCGCCCTGCCGCGCTTGTCAACCTTGGATCGAAGGAAGGGATCACGACGCCGCCAGGGAACGCCGCCTATTCTGTAGCCAAGGCAGGTATCAAGGTTCTGACTGAGCAACTATCCCACGAACTCCTGAAGGCGACGGACGGTAGGGTGACCGCTCATCTGCTGGCGCCCGGATACACCTGGACGCCGATGAACTTCTCCGGTCTGAACCCTCTGTCCGACCAGAAGCCCGAAGAAACCATGGACAGCCGAGCAGGTCGTGGAGTTGTTTCTCGAACGGTTCCACAACGAAGACTTCTACATCATCTGTCCAGACAATGCAGTGACGCCGGCGCTGGACGCCAAGCGCATTCGCTGGGCAGCCGAAGATATGATTCAGAACCGCCCGGCGCTGTCGAGGTGGCATCCCGACTGGAAAGCCGAGTTCCCGCGCTGGCTTCAGCAGACATGAGGCGGTGCGCACACCAAGCGGCGCCAGCGGCCGGTGCCGCGACGACACCTAGCCGTTAGATGAATTTTTCTCACCCATTTCGACAAATAATGCGTTTGAAATGTCGAGAGAGACAGATGATGTTGCAATTGCAAAGGCGCCCTTAGCGGTTCGTCTGAGCTGAGACGGAGGAATTGCAGCTATCACAGCGTTATCTGCCGCTGAACATAATTCGGCGAACGCTGAGATATTGTCTGATATTCACATGGGAGGATAGGCAGATGAACGTATCTGCTGGAATAGTCGCGCGCTCAAAAAACAATTCAGTTCTGTCGGGTTTGGAGCCCGCGATATTCTTCGGGTTCTTCGAGGAGATCAGCGCGATACCGCGCGGGTCCTTCAACGAAAAGCAGGTCAGCGATCATATCGCAGCCTTCGCTCGGGCAAGAGGTCTCGAAGTATATCAGGATGACGTCTGGAACCTCGTTATCAAAAAGCCGGGCACCCCAGGCTATGAGAACGCTCCCACGCTCATTCTGCACGGCCACACCGACATCGTGTGCGAAAGCGATGAGGGGGTCGACCATGACTTCCAGAACGAAGGCATCAAGCTGAGGGTTGTCGGGGATTTTATCCATGGCACCGGGACGACACTGGGTGCGGACAATACGGTCGGTGTCGCATTTGCCATGTCGTTGCTTGCTTCCGACGATATCGCGCACCCACCTCTCGAAGTGGTCCTGACCGTTCAGGAGGAAGTAGGGAAGGGAGGCGCCCAGTATCTTGATAGCGCCAAGCTGTCTGGCAAGCGTCTGCTGGACATGAACTGGCATGATCCGAAGTCCTTGTTCGCCGGCTGCGCGGGCGACATCTCGGCTCGCTTTCAGATCCCGCTCAAACTAACGGAGCGCCTTGCCGGCCAGAAGGCGGCTGTGCTTCGTGTTTCTGGCCTCAGCAGCGGGCATTCCGAGTTCGACATTCATCTGGAGCGCGCCAACGCCATCGTCCTGCTTGGACGGCTGCTGCGGTTGGCTATGAAGCAATCCGGACTTGGCGTCATTCAGGTGAACGGCGGCGTCAATCGCTATGTCATTCCTGGCGAGTCAGAGGCCTTAATCTCCGTCGATCCGGCTCAGTTTGCGGCGCTGCAGGGCGCGATCGAGGCGGAGGGCAAGACACTGGCCGCAGAGTACTCGGTTAGCGACCCCACCCTCAAGGTGAGCCTGATCGAGACTGACAGTGACGCCACCTCGGTGTTTGCGCCCGATGTGGCAAGGGCAATGGTCAGCGCAATGAACCTGCTGCCGAACGGCGTGCAGAGCCGCAGCCTGGTGGTGGATAGTCTGGTGGAGAGCTCCAACACGGTGGCTCTGCTGTCCAGCGACCAGGAGCGGATCGAGATCGTGTCCACCATTCCGAGCGCGGTCAGCTCGCGTCGCTACAACATCGTCGACCGCATCCGTGAACTGTCCGAGGTCATCGGGCTCGGTTCATCAGTCGAAACATTCGCTGATTGCCCGGAGTGGCCGTACAATCCGAACTCGCGCATGCTGGCTGCCGGTCGCGCTGCCTATGCCAGGGAATTCGGCGAACTGCCCCATGTCGAGGTTTCGCATTCGAGCCTCGAACTCGGTCTTTTCAGGAAGAAGGTGCCGGACATCGACATGCTCTCGATCGGGCCGGAGGCCTTCGATGTTCATACAACGCGCGAACGTCTGAACCACACGACGGTGGCGGCCACCTGGCGCCTCCTCAAGGCGTTACTCTCCGAACTGCGAACCTAAGGCGACCACAATGGCGAAACTGCCGAGCTATTTTGGGAATTTTCCCCACCCACCGAGCGAGAAGCGGCCGTTCCATCTGACGACGGACCGCTTCAAGATGTTCATTTATACGGGCAACAAACCTTATTCGAGCGACCTCAACTATTTGCTCGCCAGCACCGACAAGATGACCACGGGGATCTATCAGCTGGCCCCGGGCAGCAACTTTGACCCTGCGGACATCCATGCAGGAGACGAAGTCTACTACGTCCTCGAGGGCGTGATTCATCTCCTCAATCCGGAGACCGGGCAGACCGAACGCCTGGCGCCCGGGGATTCCATACTGATCCCCAAGGGGGTTCCACACCGCGGCTACAATTTCGCCGACCAGGCGGCCGCGATCCTGTTCTGCATTGCCCCACGCATCTGGGACGAGAGCGGTCCGCCGACCGGTTATGCTGGAGCGACACGGCTGTTCAAGTCCGAGAGGAGGGCTTCCTGATGAGCCTCGACAAGATCGGCAACTGGCCAGTCGATGGCGCCGAGGCCCGCCGCAAGGGCCATTTGGTCAAGGTTGCCAAGGAAAATCGCCTCAATCTCGTTTGGGGCCAGGATCATCCTGTACTGATGGAGCTATGCGTCAGCAACGATTACATGCATGCCGGTGAAATCGTCATCCCGGTGGGCGGAATAGGCCCCAGGGCAAGCGAACCGGTTAGCCACGAGGGCGATGCCGTATTCTACGTGCTGAACGGTCCTGCGACCTTCTATGTCGCCGCGACTGACGACACGTTCCACATCCGCGAGAGGGAGGGTTTTTTCCTGCCTGCCGGCGTCAGCTATCAATGCCTTAACTACGGCTCCAGCCCGATCCGCATGGTCTTCACCATAGCGCCAGGTCTCTGAGCCTCAGACCACGTCGATTTTGGAATGCATCCGCGGAGTGATCCCGCGGGCAAGGACTTGTCTTGTCACAACCAGGGAGGATCTCGTGACCATAGTGAAACGTACATTGGCCGGTGCCGTCGCCATCGCGGCAGCCATCGCACTGCAGCCCGCGTTCGCCGGGCAAGTAGACTACAACGCCGTGTTCCCCGGCATTCTGATGGACAAGGACATCAAGCCGACCGGGCAGGAAATGAAGCCCGTCAAGAAGGACAATCGCCCGCTCAAGGTCGGCTTCCTGCCCACCGCGATGGATACCTATTACCAGCGGGTGCTGGCCGGCGTGAAGGAGGAGATCGACAAGCGCGGCGGACCCGATCAGATCGAGCTTCTCGTTCAGGCTCCGAGCAGCCAGTCCGCAACCGATGACCAGATCAGAGCCATGGAAGCCTGGATTAACGACGGCGTCGACGCGATCGCCGTGGCACTCTACAACGAGGGCGCCTTGCTGCCATCCATCCGTCGGGCGACCGAAGCTGGCATTCCGATCTTCCTGTTCAACTCCCCGGTAGCCGACAACCCCTATTATGTCAGCGATATCGGCTACGATCAGAGCGATGGTGGCCGTGCCCAGGCGCAGTGGCTCGTCGACACTTACGGTGACAAGGAGGTCAAGATCGGCATCCTCGAAGGCCTGCCTGGCCCGCACACCAGCCAGCGCATGAAGGGGTTCAACGAGATCATCTCCAAGCACCCGAACTTCAAGATCGTCGCCGAGCAGCCCGCCGGCTGGGTTCGCGCCCAGGGCCTCAGCGTGACTGAGAATATGTTCACCGCACATCCCGAAATAGAGGTCCTAGTCGCGCTCTATGACGAGATGGCGCTAGGCGGCCTGCAGGCTCTCAAGGCCAAGGGTCTCAACGGCAAGGTCGCGATCGTCGGCTACGAAAACATGAAGGAAGCAAATGATGCCATCCTGACCGGCGACTTTGCAGCGACTGTCGATACGGGTGCGAAGGAAGAGGGCCGCAACATCATCCGCGCGGTCGACGAGTTCCTGATGAAGGGCAATCCACTGCCGAAGAAAATTTTCGTCGCGCCAAAGACCTATGACGCCAAGAACATAAAGACCTTCGACCAGAACGACTACGTCTACGTCCAGCAGCCGAAAACGTAACGCCGTCACGGCCTCGCTCAGTCGCGGCCCTTTTCTAAGGGCCGCGTATGCCAAGGAGATCGAAATGATCCAGAGTCCGCTGCTTGAAATGAAGGGGATCGGCAAGCGCTTCGGCAACACGGTCGCGCTTCGTGACATCGACCTTGTGCTCAACGCGGGCGAGGTGCTCGGTCTGGTTGGCGAAAACGGCGCGGGCAAATCCAGCCTCATGAAAATTCTGGCGGGCGCTTATTCGCGCGATTCAGGTGCCATCTCGGTCCGCGGCAGGGAGGTCGAACTCGACAATCCCAAGGCGGGGGCAGACGCGGGCATTGCCATCATCTACCAGGAACTCAGCCTGTTCCCAGACTTCGACGCCGCCCAGAACATCTTCGCCGGCCGTGAGCTGCGCAACCGGGACTTCGCGCTCGCCCCGCTGGATCATGGGCGTATGCGCAGCGAGGCGCGTCGTATTCTCCATGACGATCTCGCCGCAGACGTTCCCATCGATCGCCCAGTCCGCGAACTGACCCTTTCCGACCGACAGATGATCGAGATCGCGAAAGCCATCAGCAGCAACGCCGACATCATCATCATGGACGAGCCGACCGAGGCGCTCGAGGAAGTCGAGCGGAAAAAGCTCATCGCCACGATCAAGCGGCTGCAGGGCTCGGGCAAGGCGATCATCTATGTTTCCCACCGCATCAAGGAGCTTCTTGGGATCTGCAGTCGCGTCATGGTCCTGCGCGACGGCCGAACCGTCGCCGACCTTCCGGTCGCCGATCTCGACGTCGACAAAGTAGTCAACGCCATGATCGGCGGCGCTCTCTCAAAGCAGTTTCCTCCCCGCGTCCCTGCGAGGTCCGACCCCTCGCTGGAAGTGCGCGGCCTGTCGAAGAGAGGCGCCTTCGAGGACATCTCGTTCGCGCTCTCCAAGGGTGAAATTTTCGGTATCGCGGGACTGGAGGGATCGGGCAAGAGCGCGTTGCTTCGCGCCCTTTTTGGCCAGCGGCCATGCGATAGCGGCGCCATCAAAATCGACGGCAGGGACGTCCGGATAGCGGACACAACGGACGCAATCCGGAAACGTTTTGCCTTCCTGCCGGCGGAGCGGAAGGCCGAAGGGATCTTCACCCAGCACTCGGTGGCCTGGAACCTCTCGATCGCCAACCTTGGCGCCCTGGGCAAGGTCACCTTGCTTCCGTCCAGGGAGAAGGATGTCGCTGGACACTACATCGCGAAGCTCGGCGTTAAATGCGACGGCGCGCATGCCGATATTGAGTCACTGAGCGGCGGAAACCAGCAGAAAGTTATGCTGGCCAGATGGCTCCTTACTGAGCCCAGGCTCCTGTTGCTCGAGGAGCCGACCAGGGGCGTCGATGTGAGGGCCAAATCCGAGGTCTATACGCTCATCCAGGCGGCCGCCAACGACGGATGCAGTGTCATCATCGTGTCCGCCGACAACGCCGAACTGCTCGGGCTGTGCCACCGCGTGGCAGTCATGTTCGAAGGGGCCATCACCGCCCTGCTGGACGCGGCTACGTCGAGGGAAGAAACGCTGGCGCTTCATTCCGTCCGGCCGCCGGAAGCTCGTCATCCAGTGGGAGTCATCAATGGCTGAAGTTGCACTCATGCGCCGACGATTCACTCTGAAGCTTGGGCGTGCCAATGGCAACGCGGGCGTCTACATCGCTTTCGTTGTCCTGCTGATCGCACTTGGTTTCGCCGCCCCGCGATTTTTCACTTTCGGAAACCTGACGGACGTGCTGCGTCAGGCCGTTCCGATCGCCGTCATAGCGTTCGGTGCGACCTTCGTCATTGGCATGCGAGGCATCGATCTTTCGGTCGGCTCCACTCTGGCCTTGACGGGACTTGCGACCGCCAACCTCGTCGTGCTCGCATATCCAATCTCGGTTGCGTGTCTTGCCGGTCTTGGCGTGGGAGCGTTAATCGGGTTGGTCAATGGGCTTTTGATTACCAAGGTCGGTGTCACCGACTTCATCGCGACGATGGCGATCATGGTCATCAGCCGCGGCGTGGTGATGGTCTACACCCAGGGTATCCCCATCACGGGGGCTTCAGATCCGGCGTTTCGATCGATCGGTCAGGGCTATCTCGGTGGTATCCCGGTCCCGGTGATCCTGACCGTCGTCGTGTTCGCGGCTGCTTACTATCTGCTCTACTACACCCGTTTCGGCCGCTTCGTGCTGTCCATCGGCAGCAACCCGGACGCCGCTCGTCTGGTCGGGATTCCGACCGACACCATCAAGATCATGGTCTATGTGCTGGTTGGCGTCCTGTCGTCCTGCGCCGGCATAATGCTCACCTCGCGGCTCGAGGCAGCGATGCCGGAGGCGGGACAGGGCTATGAGCTCGACGTCATCGCAGCCGTCGTGATCGGTGGCACCGGGCTCTCCGGCGGCCGCGCGACGCTGGTCGGCACCGCAGTCGGGGCGGTCCTGATGGCGGTCGTGCGAAACGCGCTCAACCTGCTGAACGTCAACACGTTCTGGCACCAGGTGGTCATCGGCACCATCATCTTGATGGCGGTCGCTGCCGACCGGTTCAACCGCAGTCGCAGGGCCTGAGGTGGGTAACGTGAAATATTCTGAACTGCGTAAATCCGTTTTTGACGCCAATTTCGAACTCTACGAGAGCGGTCTTGTAATCTCTACTTTCGGCAATGTCAGCGCCATTGATCGACTCGAAGGGGTGGTTGCGATTAAGCCCAGCGGCGTCTCCTACAAGGCGATGAGCGTCGGCGACATTGTGGTTGCCGACCTCGATGGCAACATAGTCGACGGCGACCTGCGGCCATCGTCCGACATCGACACTCATCTCGAACTCTATAGGCACTTCAGACCCATTGGCGCCGTTGTCCACACACATTCCTTCTTTGCCACGGCATGGGCCCAGTCCGGCCAGCCGATCCCGCCCATGGGGACCACCCATGCAGACTATTTCAAGGGCACGATCCCCGTCACGCGCCAGCTGACCGATGGCGAAATATGTCATGACTACGTCCGCAACACCGGTCGCGTCATCGTCGAGGCCTTGGGCAACAACGATCCGATGTCGATTCCAGCCGCGCTCGTCAACGATCACGGTCCTTTCTGTTGGGGCATCGATGCCGCGGACGCCGTCCACCACGCCGCAATGCTCGAGGCAGTCGCCCGCATAGCGTTCCATTCGCGCCAGATCAGCGACGAGAACTCAGAGATATCGGGCGCACTCCTTGATCGGCATTTCCGGCGCAAGCATGGAGATGGCGCGACATATGGCCAGCCTGGACGAAACAGACGGATATGACGATGTCGATTGTAGCTGGCGTTGACTTTGGCACTTTAAGCGTTCGGGTAACACTCGCCGACACTGAGCATGGCTCGCTGGGGACGGCGATCGCGGAATATCCGCTCGGGCGGCTGCGCTCCGATCCTGACCTGGCCACACAGTCGCATCGCGACCATATGGACGCTTTGGCCCGCGCGATGCGCCTTGCGCTCGCCGACTGCGCGATCGACGGAAGCGAAGTCCGCGCGATCGCCATGGACACGACAGGATCTTCGGTCATCCCGGTCGACAGGAACCTCAACCCCTTGAGCGACTACTATCTGTGGTGCGACCACCGTGCGAAGGCCGAAGCCGAGGAAATCACGGCCACGGCGCACGAAACGCATCTCGAGGCCATTGAATGGTGTGGCGGCACCTATTCGCATGAATGGGGTTTCGCCAAGCTCCTTCACTGGCTTCGTCACAATCCAGACCTGCGTGAACGGTTTGGAACGGCGCTTGAACATTGCGACATGGCCGCCGCCGTGCTGACGGGCGTGACCGACAGCTCGGCCATAGTGCGCAGCGTTTGCGCCATGGGCCACAAATGGATGTGGAATCCGAAATGGGGCGGGCTCCCTTCGCAAGCCTTTCTTTCCCGGGTCGACCCGCTTTTCGACGGGATCCGCGAGAAAATCAGCGGCTCGTATCAGACGTCGGCAAATGTGGCAGGTCGGTTAAGCCCCCTATGGGCCGATAGGCTGGGGTTGACCGCCGGTATTCCGGTTCCGGTTGGAGCCTTCGACGCCCATTGGGACGCGATCGGCGCCGGCTGCAGGCTGGGTGACGTAGTCAATGTGATAGGCACGTCGACATGCATCATCGCCGTCAGTGAACGCGTCAAATTGATACCTGGCGTATGCGGTGTCGTTCCCGGCAGCGCCCACCCGGATCTGGTCGGCGTCGAGGCGGGGCTTTCAGCGACCGGTGACATCTTCGACGCCATCGCCAAGCGCGCCTCAACCTCTGTATCGAAATTGTCAGAGGGGCTGGAGGGGATGGAAGGCGGCAAGACAGGACTGATGCGGTTTGCATGGGACAATGGCGATCGAACCGTCCTGGTGAGGTCCGACCTCGGCGGTATGACCATCGGGTGGCATCTGGGGCACACGGCACAGGATGAACTCTATGCCGCCATCGAGGGCACCGCGTTCCACACCCGCATTATCCTGGAGCGGATGGAAGAACATGGCGTTCCTGTCCACCGTGTCATCAATGGCGGCGGCGTGCCCCAGAAGAACCCTTTGCTGAACCAGATTTATGCGAATGTGCTGGGCAAGCCGATATTGGTTCCTGACGGCCTACCGACAGGCCTGGGCTCGAGCATTTTCGCCAGCCTTGCATCAAGGGATCACAGCAGCATCGAGGCCGCGCAGGCGCAGATGTGCGTTGGCTTCAGAAGGTACGAACCCGATCCTTCGACGCGCGAACGCTATGAGATGCTCTACCAGCTCTATAAGCAGGTCTACATGGGCTTTGGCACGTCGAGCCGCAGCAACTTCTCCCAAGTGCTTGGCGACATCAAACGGATCGCCGTTGGAGAGGAGGTCAGATCCGACATAGGTCATCGTCACCTGCGAAAGTTGGCCGCGATATGACCGCACGGCTGGCCAATAGCGCATCTGGGCGGGTGCCAGGTACGGAGCGGCCATGACGTCGGTCCCATCGATGCGGGCGATCCAGTCGTTCGTTCTGGCCGGCAGGATGGGTTCGTTCCTTGAGGCGGCGCTACGCCTGCAGCTCACCCCTTCCGCCGTCAGCCACCAGATCAGGCTGATGGAAGAGGATCTGGGCGAGAAACTGTTCCACCGGATTGGAAGATCCGTTTCACTGACCGAAGTGGGTGAGCGCTACCACCGGGATCTGGCGGAAGCGCTCTCCATGATTGAGCACGCCACCAGCGAAGTGTCGCGGCGCAACAGTGTCGACGTTCTAAGCGTCGGCTGCGCGCCTAGCCTGGCTTCGCTGTGGCTGATGCCTCGTCTGCCGATGTTTGAGCAGCTTCACCCCTCGATCGAGGTACGGCTGCTTTCCTCGTCGGACCTGTCGAAACTCACGGATGGGTCAGTGGACGTGGACATTTGCTACGGCAGCCCGCCTCGTCTGGGCTCGATCGCGTCAGAGGATTTTCCGCTGGAGACCATCGTCGTTGCCTGCTCGCCCGAGATCGCATCCTCGAACAATTCTATCGTCAAGCCCTCGGACCTGATCGGCCATACTCTGATAAGGTCCGAGCAGACGCCCTACAGCTGGCATCAATGGGCCAAGGACCACAATCTCCAGATCGATCTGACGCGTGGCCCTCGGTTTCGCGACGCCTTCATGTCGATTGCCGCTGCCGTAGAGGGCAGGGGGGTGTGCCTGGAAAGCTTCCGCCTGATTGAGAGGGAGATCGAGAAAGGAAACCTCCTTCTGCCCTTCGGCATGACAGGACCGAATTTGCGCTGTCACTGCCTGACCTATGTGCGATCGAGACTGCGCTCATATAAGATCAGCGCCTTCAGAAGTTGGCTTGAACGCTTGTGGTTGGACGAAAGCGAGGCGGTCGAGATCGAGGCGCGTCGTGGCGCGGGCTAAGCTGCGGCCTCTGCACCGATGCCGCCCAAAAATTCATGGCTGCGTGGCAAGGATAGGCGCCGAGAAACGTAGAAAAGGGCTACGGAGTTAAGCGTCCGGGGCGCAAGCTCCGTCGCGACCTAAGCTTGTTCGCCCTTTCGCGTGATGAATTTAAATTCTGTTTGACCAGCTTTGGCCGACAATTCGAACCATTTCTCACGGTAGTCCGGCATCTCTGCTCGACTTACAGCAATAGCGGAGAGCGCCGAACAATAGGCGATCCCGGCGTGCACTGTTTCGCCGACATAATTGAGAAAGCGCGTTAGATCAGGTGGGTAAGCAAGGTCGGTGTCGCTCTCGAAAACCTTGTGTCGCTCGCCATCGACGAAGGTGTTGATCGCGGTTTCCAGAACCGCGTAGCTCAAAAACGCATCCGCCCCTGCCACTTGCGTAGCGAGCACCGCATTCAGCTCAGGACGCCATTCGATCGCTTTCCGGCAAAGCGCCGGATTAACGTGGCCGACGGCAATGTTTCGCATGTACTTCGCGAATTCGAATCCCCGCCGATGTGTCGAGATGATCTCATTGAGCTCCGGATGATCCTTGTAGACTCCCCGGCTTATCCCCTCCAGGTCGGCGACATTCGCGCACGAAACGAGCAATTGCTTTAATAGGATCAAACGGATGGCGTGATCTTCCGGCCCGGCTTCCAGCGCCCTTATCCGCAGCAACAAGATCGCCATGTGCGAGCCGCGCGGAGATTGCAATTTGAATGAAGTCCATAACGCCTTAGCCCCACAAGTAGGATAGCGGCGCGGCGGCCAGCTTGTTGCCGAACGGGACAACGTCCGAGCTATCGTAAAGTACGACGCCGAAGGCGAACCGGTCCCCGCACGCTTCGGCTAACGCCCGCAGACCCGTGAAATCACCGGCTTTGACCGTCGCGCTCGCCTTGACCTCGATGCCTGCGATCATCCCGTCGTCGCGTTCCAGCACGATGTCCACCTCGCGCCCGTCCCGATCCCGAAAATGGTGCGGCGTCAGCCGCAGGTCCGAGGCCGTCATCAGCTTCAGAACCTCCGCGAACACGAAGCTTTCGAGCAGCGCGCCGAACGTGCCGCGATCCGCCTTGACCCTATCGAAGGAAAGACCGCGCACAGTCGCCAGCAGGCCGGAATCGAGGAAGTGCAGCTTCGGCGTCTTGACGATGCGCTTCAGCGCATTGGTGAACCATGGTTGCACCGTCGTGATCAGGAACACCTGCTCAAGCAGGCCGACATAACGCTGCCCCGTCTTGTGGCTGACGTTGATGCCGGCGCCGAACTGCGAATAGTTGACCAACTGGCCGGAGTGCTCGGCCAGCAGCCTTACGAATCTCGGAAGCTCGGTCAGCTTCTCCACGTCGGCGATATCCCTCAAATCGCGCGTAAGGATCGAGGTGAGATAGGATCGGGACCAGTCCTGCCGCCGGCGCTCGCTGTCGCGACTGATCGCTTCGGGGAAACCGCCGAGCAGGACAAGCTGGACAAGATCGTCGCCAAGGATTGCCTCCCGCTGGCTCCGGAGCGTTCCTGCGAAGAGATGCGCCAGGAAAGTCGGCGTCCGGCCTTCAACCTCGGCCCGTGCGAGCGGCAGCATCTGGAGGGTCTCCATCCGGCCGGCCAGGCTGTCGGCGACTCGCGGCAAGGTCAGGACGTTCGCTGAGCCGGTCAGCAGGAAGCGACCCGGCCGATAGTCCTCGTCGACCGTCTTCTTGATGGCAAGCAGCAGGTCAGGGGCCCGCTGGATTTCGTCGATGATGGCCCGGTCGAGGCCGCGGATGAAGCCGGCGGGATCGGATTGAGCGGCCTCAAGGACCGTCTGGTCATCAAGCGTGATATAGGTCCGCCCGGCTTCTCCCATTTTTCGGACGAGCGTGGTCTTGCCGGCGCGGCGCGGGCCTACGATCAGGACCACCGGCGTATCAGAAAGGGCTTCCTCCGCCCGTCGCTCCACAAACCGCTCGAACATGCCGTCTCCGAATCCGGAAGATTGGAACTATTGGCCTCGGCTGATTGGGAGTCAATGGCCCGCCAATTGGAAGTGACGGGACCGCGATTTGGAAGGCCTACAGGGGGAAGCGTTCCCCCTGGTCGCCGCCGCGGTCGCCGACGCACCCCCTTCTGCGGGGAGATCCCCGCAACACCCCCTTTTAGAGTGGGAGGACATACTCAACTCTCAAAGCCTCAGCCAGTCGATTGCTGCGCCCTTGTCCGCTGTGCCTTTCCGGAAGTTGCTTACGCAGTGCTTACGCGGAAAAATCCCGGCTTTGGGTGATCTGCTGAGGCTAACCTAACAACCTGACTCTACGCGTCTTTCCTCATCATACTCAAAAAACACAGCACCCTTGACACGAGCCTTCGGAGGGAAGACGCCACTCACCAATTTGTCCAAAAAAAGCCCACCGGGATGAACCGGCGGGCTGACGGAGGAAATATTGAAGTCGAATCAGGCGGCGAGCACGGCCTTCGGTTCTACCAGCTCGTAGCCGAGCGCTTCGGCGACAGCGCGGTTGGTGATCTTGCCCCTGTGGACGTTGAGACCGTTGCGCAAATGATGGTCGTCAACAAGCGCCTTCAGGCCCTTGTCGGCCAACTGCAGGCCGTAATGCAGCGTCGCGTTGTTGAGCGCGTGCGCCGAAGTGACCGGCACGGCGCCAGGCATGTTGGCGACGCAGTAATGGATGACGCCATCGACCTCGTAGGTCGGATCGGCATGGGTGGTGGCGTGCGAGGTCTCGAAGCAGCCGCCCTGATCGATGGCGACGTCGACCAGCACCGAGCCCTTCTTCATGCCCGACAGCATTTCGCGGGTTACCAGCTTGGGTGCCGCCGCGCCCGGGATGAGCACGGCGCCGACGACGATGTCGGCGGAGAAGCATTCTTCTTCCAGCGCCTCGACAGTGGAATAACGGGTGTGGACACGGCCGGCAAAGAGGTCGTCGAGCTGGCGCAGGCGCGGGATTGAACGGTCGATGATGGTGACGTCGGCGCCAAGGCCGGCGGCCATGCGGGCGGCATGCAGGCCGACGACGCCGCCGCCGAGCACAGTGACTTTGCCGGGTAGCACGCCGGGCACGCCGCCGAGCAGCACGCCGCGGCCGCCATTGGCCTTCTGCAGCGCCGTGGCGCCGGCCTGGATCGACAGGCGGCCGGCGACCTCCGACATCGGCGCCAAGAGCGGCAGGCCGCCGCGGTCGTCGGTCACGGTCTCATAGGCGATTGCCGTGACGCCGGAGGCGAGCAGGCCCTTGGTCTGCTCGGGATCGGGAGCCAGGTGCAGATAGGTGTAGAGGATCTGGCCGTCGCGCAGCTGCGCCCATTCATTGGGCTGCGGCTCCTTGACCTTGACGATCATGTCCGACTTGGCGAACACGTCGGCGGCGGTCTTGGCTATGGTGGCGCCGGCGGCGCGGTAGGCGTTGTCATCGGCGCCGATGCCGGCGCCGGCGCCGGTCTCGACCAGCACCTCATGGCCGTGCGCGACATATTCGCGAACAGAGCCCGGCGTGAGGCCGACGCGGTATTCGTGGTTCTTGATTTCCTTGGGGCAGCCGACACGCATTTTTTTCTCCTGATCCGGGCCCTTTTGGGCTCACTCCCTGTATCGTCGGAGTGAACCATGAATCGGCTCGCAAGTGTTTGCGAATGCGCTTGTGTGAGATCATGCGTTTCGACAATCGTTGCGCGAAATCGCAGGATATTCGCAGGAGTCACGAAATATGCCGCTCGACAGGATCGATATCGCTATTCTGGAGACCTTTTAGAGGGGCGGTTGGTCGGACCTGAAGACCATGGTTCGAATGATGGCTTGGCACAAAACGAGTGTCGTGGGACGCTGCTGGAAAACCGACTGCCATCAATATCCTGCTGCCACATGGTCGCGCGCCATGCGCGGTGACACCTGGCGGTCCTCCCCCCGCTCGGCAGGGCGCTATCTGCAAAGCGCTGGATAGACTTGATTGCTGCTCGGTCGCATTAAGGCTTGTTGAGATTCGGGATTCCCCCTGAGCCTGGATTGTGATTCAAGCTTTGGATGGAACGATTTGTGCTGACGGACGCCCAATGGGCGAAGATGGAACCGCATTGCCTGGGTAAGCCAAGCGATCCCGGACGAAGTGGCGGTGACAATCGCCGCTTCATCGAAGCCTTGCTTTGGATCGTGCGGACAGGAAGTCCGTGGCGTGACCTTCCAGCCTTCTTCGGGAGCTGGAACACCGTTTTTAAGCGCTACCGCGATTGGGTCAAAGCCGATGTTTTCGTTCGGCTTTTCGAAGC